>NZ_JBEYYI010000010.1:0-293115 GCF_040645495.1 Nocardia sp. NPDC046763
TGTGGTGCAAGGTCGATCGGCCAGGTGCAGTCGAGCAGGACGTTCGCACCGCCGGACCCGAGGGCGCGGTGCGGGCCGGGCGGCAGGTAGGGCTGGGGTGGTCAAGAAGTTCCGGGCAAACCGTTAGAATTGCGCAAAAGGTGTGCCGGGAAGTCTGGTCGGCATGCGGTTGTGCCGTCGGTCCCTGGAGTGGTGTCGCACGCCGCTTTTTCGTCGACCGACCGGAAGGCTGCACCGTGATCACTCAGGTCCGCTCCGAGCTGGCCCGCTATCTGAGAACCGAAACCTTCGGCGGCGCACTGCTTCTCATCGCCGCCGCCGCAGCACTCATCTGGGTCAATTCGCCGTGGGGCGCGAGCTACACGACCGTGGTCGACACCAAGCTCGCCATTCCCGCCCTCCACCTCGACCTCACTCTGGCCGACTGGACCAAGGACGGCCTGCTGGCGATCTTCTTCTTCGTGGCCGGGCTGGAGCTCAAGCGGGAGCTGGTGGTCGGCGAACTCGCCGACCGCAAACGCGCCACCCTGCCCATCGTGGCCGCCCTCGGCGGTGTGGTGTTGCCCGCGCTCATCGCCACCGCCGTCGGCTGGGGCGCACCGGGCATGGACCGCGGCTGGGCCATCCCGGTCGCCACCGATATCGCCTTCGCGCTGGCCGTGCTCGCCATGACCGGATCGCGGATTCCGGCCAGCGCCCGGGTGTTCCTGCTCAGCCTGGCCGTGGTGGACGACCTGATCGCCATCATCCTGATCGCGGTCCTGTTCACCACCACCCTGAAGATGCTGTGGCTGCTGGTGGCCGTGCTGTGCCTGGCCTGCTGGGCGCTGGCCCAGCGCTTCCGGCTCGGCAGCCCGTTCATCTACGTCCCGCTGGCCCTGATCGCCTGGTACTCCCTGCACGAGGCCGGAATTCACGCCACCCTCGCGGGCGTGGCCTGTGGCCTGCTCACCCGGGTGCGCCCGGATCCGGGCGAGAACGAGCACTCCGTGCCCGCGGCCCGGCTCGAGCATTTCTTCCAGCCCATCTCCGCCGCACTGTGCGTACCGTTGTTCGCGCTGTTCGCCTCGGGTGTTCCGCTGGATGCGAGCGTGCTGTCGAAGCTGTTCACCGACCGGATGGCGCTGGCCATCATCCTGGGTCTTCTGGTCGGCAAGACGATCGGCATCTTCGGATCCAGTTGGCTCGCCGTACGGTTGGGGATCGCGGAACGACCCGGTGATCTCGGTTATCGGGACATGTTCGCCCTGTCGGTACTGGGCGCAATCGGCTTCACCGTTAGCCTCTTGGTGGCAGAACTGGCCTTGGAAGACGTCGGCGACGGGTCGGCGGCAGAACTCGCGAAAGCGGCGGTGTTGCTCACGTCTTTGGCGGCTTCCCTGGCGGGTTCGGCGCTACTGTTGCGTCGGGGCCGTGCTCACCAGGCACGGCGTGACGAGCGGGCACTGCAAAATCAAGAGTGACACCGGACAGTACTACCGGGACATGGAGAAGGGTCGAGCAATTGAGCTTCACACAGGGCGGTAACGGCTACGACGGGAACCGCACCCGCACCGTCACTTCGATTCCGCTGTCCGATATCGACGCCCATCAGTCGGCCACCTTCGGCACCTTGGTCCGCGACGCGACCGAGCAGATGTCGACCCTGGTGCGCGCCGAGGTGGAGCTCGCCAAGGCCGAGGTGACCGGTGAGATCAAGAAGGGCCTGCAGGGCAGCGTCTTCTTCATCCTGGCGCTGACCATCCTGCTGTTCAGCTCCTTCTTCTTTTTCTTCTTCCTCGCCGAACTGCTCAACATCTGGCTGTATCGCTGGGCCGCGTTCCTGGTGGTGTTCCTGCTGATGATCGCGGCGGTGGCGGCCTTCGCACTGCTGGGCTACCTGAAGGTGCGCAAGCTGCGCGCCCCGGAGAAGACCATCGAGTCCCTCAAGGAGGCGAAGAGCGTGCTGCCCAGCGGTTTCGGCCACACCGACACGGAGACGGCCGAGGTCTCCGTCGAACTCGACAAGCCCCGGACCTAGACCTTCGATTACGCTCCATCGGCGTGTCGTCGAATTCGCATCCGGATCCGTCCGCAGTCCGCTATGACGGGCCGTGGACCCATCGGGACGTGCATGCCAACGGCATTCGCTTCCACGTGGTCGAGGCCGTGCCCGCCGGGATGGCCTACGCGGACCCGGACATGCCGCTGGTCGTGCTGTTGCACGGCTTCGGCGACTTCTGGTGGTCCTGGCGCCACCAGCTGACCGGGCTGGCCGCGCGCGGGTTCCGCACGGTGGCGGTGGACCTGCGCGGCTACGGCGACACCGACAAGCCGCCGCGCGGCTACGACGGCTGGACCCTCGCCGGTGATGTCGCGGGCCTGATCCGCGCGCTGGGCCACACCGAGGCGACCCTGGTCGGGCACGCCGAGGGCGGCCTGGTGTGCTGGGCCACCGCCGTGCTGCACCCGCGGCTGGTGCGGTCCATCGCGCTGATCAGCTCCCCGCATCCGGTGGCGCTGAAACGGGCGGTGCTGCGCGACAAGCCCCAGCGCTCGGCCTGGCTGCCGGACTTCCTGCGCTATCAGGTGCCGCGCGTGCCCGAGGCCCGGCTCACCCGCGGCGACGGCATCGA
This sequence comes from Nocardia sp. NPDC046763, assembly GCF_040645495.1. Taxonomy (NCBI): domain Bacteria; kingdom Bacillati; phylum Actinomycetota; class Actinomycetes; order Mycobacteriales; family Nocardiaceae; genus Nocardia; species Nocardia sp. NPDC046763. The sequence goes on from NZ_JBEYYI010000010.1 coordinate 2,616, forward strand.
GATCGAACTCCTGCTCCGCGACCGGGTGGGCGAACGCTGGTCGGCCACCGAGGAATTCACCGACACCGCCCGCCGCATGCGCACCGCCATCCGGATCCCCGGCGCGGCGCACTGTGCGCTGGAATATCAGCGCTGGGCCTTCCGCAGCCAATGGCGGCCCGACGGCCGGCGTTTCATGGCGGCCATGGGTGAACCGGTGCTGGTGCCCACGCTGGCCCTGTACGGCGACCGCGACCGGTACATCCTGCCGGGCACCATCCGCCGCGGCCAGCAGCTCTCACCGCAGCGCCGGGTGGTGGCCATCCCGGACGCGGGTCACTATGCGCACCAGGAGAATCCAGAGCCGGTGACCGCGGAGATCGCCAAACTGCTGGCCTGACCAGGCTCACCAATACGGAAAACGGCCCCGGCGAATCATGTTCGCCTGAGCCGTTTTCCGTTATGCCGGGATCAGCTCAGTACACAGCTGCCGGTGCCGACCGCCGCCGATTGACTTGCCGCCGAGCTCAGTTCGGGCCGCACCTCGTCGAGGGTGAGCACGTATCCGGTGTCGTCGTCGGTGACCGCCGCGCCGAACACCACGCCCAGGATCCGGCCGTCGGTATCCACCAGCGGGCCGCCGGAATTACCGGCCCGGACCTGGCCGCGAATGGTGTAGACCTCACGCTTGACGTCGGCGTCGCGGTAGATGTTGGGACCCTTCAGGTTCAGGGTCTCGCGCACGCGGGCCGCGCTGGCGGTGTAGCGCCCGCCGCCCGGGTAGCCGAGCACGATGGAGCTCTCCCCCGAGGCGGCGTCGGCCGGAGCCAGATCCAGCGGCTGCGCGTTCAGGCCCGGCACCGCGAGGATCGCCACGTCCTTGGACGAGTCGAACAGCACGACGGTGGCGGGCAGCGACCCGCGCGCGGTGTCCACGCTGACATTGTTGGTGCCCGCGACCACGTGGGCGTTGGTCATGATGCGCTCCGGGGCCACCACGAAGCCCGAACCCTCCAGCTGCCGTTGGCAACTGGGCGCGATGCCGCGGATGCGCAGCACGCTGCCCTGCAGCTGCTGGGCCACCGGCAGCTGCAGCACGCTGGGATCGGGCGGTTCCACGGCGGTGATCGGGACGTGCCCGAACGGGCCGATGACATCCGGCAGCCCGGAGGTGTTGAGCAGGTTCGAGAAGTCGGTCGGCACCCGCCGCAGCCAGTCCGGCGCGACATGGTCGACATTGCGCAGCACCTGGGAGTTGGTGACCGCGGCCGCGATTCCCGGCTGCGAGGAGTTGGTCAGCGGCAGCGCCAGCAGCCACGCGGTGGCCAGCACCGCCACCGCCTGCAGGCCCGCGCCCACCACGCTGTCCACGCTGCGGGTGAACGGATCCCGCATGCCGCCGCGCGCGGCCCGCCCGAGCACCATGCCCGCGACCTCGCCGACGATCACCAGCGCCACGATGAGCAGCACGCCCACCAGCACTCGGGTACGGCCCTCGTTCAGGTGCTTCAGGATGTGCGGCGCGATCAGAATGCCCGCGACCGCACCGAGAATCACGCCTAGGAAGGCCAGCGCCGAAGCGACCGCGCCCTGCCGCCACCCGGAGGTGGCGGCCAGCAGCGCCAGAATGATGATGCCGAGGTCGAGCCAGCCCGAGGCGCTCATAATGTCATCCCTACCGCGGCCAATGCGGCCTGCAGATCACGTACGTCGTGATGGTCCCATTCACGTTCCCACCCGGACACCGCCAGCAATCCGGCGAGCACCCCGGCGGTGAACCCCCACACCAGCATTCCGTCCACGGTGAACGCCGGGCCCACATAGCCCAGTGGGTGGCGCACCACGAAACGGTTGGCCGGATCGATGAGCTCCGACAGCGGCACCCGCGCCACGCGGGCGGCCTCCGTCTCGCTCACCACCCCCACCTCGCCGGGGGTGCGCCAATAGGCGACCACCGGCGTCACATCGAACCGCGATGGCGGCACGAAAATCTTCGGCAGCACCGCGATCGGCTCCACGCCGGCGGGGTCGAGGCCCGTCTCCTCGCGCGCCTCGCGCAGTGCGGTGCTGATCGGGCCGTCGTCCTGCGGCTCCACCCCGCCGCCCGGGAACGCCACCTGGCCGCTGTGCTGGCGCAGGGTGGCGGCACGCTGGGTGAGCAGCACGTCGGCATCGGCCGGAAGCCCGCCCGGCGCAGTCGGATCCGGCTCGGGGGAGCCGCCGAAGAGCACCAGCACCGACGCCTCCCGGGCCCGGGTCGTCGCGGCGGCGAAGCGCCGCATGGTGCTGTGGCGCAGCACCGGGTTCACGCCGGTGGGATCGGCCGGGTCGTGCTCCGCCACCCCGCGCAGCCACTCCGGAATGCCATTCGCAGACGGCTCGAGTCTCATCACCACGCCCTTGTCGAAAGATCCACTCGTCCCGCCCTCACGCCCTGACCCCCAATTCGGCCGCGACGGTGGCGGAAATGTCCTCGACGCTGGTGAACGGGCGCACCACGACTTTCGCAACGGTGCCATCGGCGCGCAACAGCACCGAGATCGGCAGCACGGCGGGCGCGCCGACCGCGGTGCGGACCCTGGCATTCGGATCCTCGACCCCGGGCAGGTGGATGCCGAGTCCGCTCAGCCGCGACAGCGCCTTGGCGGTCCCCTGATCGGTGTGCACGGTCAGCACCGTGAGCGCGTTCCCGGCCTGCTGCGAGAACTGTTGCAGCAGCGGCAGTTCCTCCGCGCACGGACCGCACCAGTAAGCCCACAGATTGAGCAGCGCGGGCTTGCCGGCCAGCGCTGCGACCAGATCCACCGGCCGGCCGTCGGCCAGGCAGTCCAGCGTGATGCCGCGCAGCGGGCTGTCGCCGACGGGCGCGCCGGTGGGCAGGGGACAGGCGGCCAGCGCCGCCGCGGCCCGATCCGATTCGGCGACAGCCGGTTCGGCGGGCCCGGTGGCCGTCGTCGAGCCGGTCGCGGCACTCTTGTCGTCGGTGTGGGTGAACTGCGGCCACAAAGCGACCGCCACCGCCACGGCGACGATCACCGCCGCCAGCGCCCACCGCCACCCGGTATTGCCCCGCGCCGTATCGGCGCTCACAGGCCGACCAGTTCGAGGAGATGCTCGGTCTCCGGGCCCTTCACCAGCTTGGCGGCCTCGGTCGGATCGGTCGGCCCCTCGCCGAAGGACGGGCAGTCGTTGGCCAGCAGGCACGCGCCGCATGCGGGCTTGCGCGCATGGCAGACGCGGCGGCCGTGGAAGATCACCCGGTGCGAGAGCATGGTCCAGTCGCGGCGCTCGATCAGCTCGCCGACGGCGTGCTCGATCTTGACCGGATCCTCCTCCGCGGTCCAGCCCCAGCGCCGCACCAGGCGCCCGAAATGGGTGTCGACGGTGATGCCCGGGACATCGAAGGCATTGCCGAGGATGACATTCGCGGTCTTGCGCCCGATGCCGGGCAGGGTGACCAGTTCGCCGAGGGTGCCCGGCAGTTCACCGTCGAAACGCTCGACCAGTTCCTGGCCCAGCCCGATGAGGGAATTGGCCTTGTTGCGGTAGAAGCCGGTGGGCCGGATGTACTCCTCCAGCTCGGCCCGATTCGCTTCGGCGTAATCGCGTGCACTGCGGTACTTCGCGAACAGCGCGGGTGTGGTGAGGTTCACCCGCACGTCGGTGCACTGCGCGGAAAGAATTGTGGCGACCGCCAATTCGAGAGGCGTGGTGAAATCCAGCTCACAGTGCGCGTCGGGGAACTCGAGGGTCATTTCCCGGTACATGCGCCGAGCCCGTCGGACCAGGCCGATCCGAGTCTCTTTGTCGCGCTTGCGCGCTTTGGCCGGACGCGAAAACCGTGGCGCATCCGAGACATCGACCGGATCCCCGTCAAAGGTCGCTTGAACGCCCGAATTATCCGGGTCTGCCCCGCTCACGGCCGCGTTGGATTCAGAGACACGCACGCCCCCACCTTACGGAACCACCCCTGCCCCACAACCGGGCCGAGTACCCGCCGTGTTCCATCTGAGACCTTCGGCGTGTTTACTGCTGCCTATGCAAGGACTCGCTGTGGTGCTGTTTCCGATAGCGCTGATGCTGTTCGCGTTGGTGATGGAACGGGTCGAGAATCGACTCCGCAAGCTTCTCGAACCAGACCCGGAGGTCCAGCAGTATCTCGATCGAGCCACGAATGCCGAGGTCAGTGATCTGACAAAGCTGGGTTTGCCGGCCGCGGCGGCGCGTCCGCGGCGTGCCCGGCCCGCAGCCAAGGGAATGGACGTCGCACAGGCCAGCTGATCCGCGCGGGTCGGTGGTCGAGTGGTCCGGAGGCTTTCGGCTCCGGACCACTTTTTACGATCTTCATGACGCCGGTCTCACGGCGTGTCGTAGATTACTTGTGAAGCGTGTCGCGAAACCGTCGTTGTGTGTCGCGTACTGGGGCTCCGCGTGTCTGAGAATGAGCTCGGCGCGTGGTGTCTATCACTACCCGGCGGTATTGCAAAGTAGACTGCACTGTCGGCCGAGTCGTTTCGGTCCAGGACAGAGCCATTTCCCAAAGGAGCACATTCGTGGACGAGGCCCTCGCCAGAGCAGGCATCTTCCAAGGCGTCGAGCCCACCGCGGTGGCCGCTCTCGCCAAACAGCTGCAGCCCGTTGACTTCCCGCGCGGCCACGTCATCTTCAACGAGGGCGAACCCGGCGACCGGTTGTACATCATCACCTCGGGCAAGGTGAAGATCGGCCGCCGCTCCCCCGACGGTCGTGAGAACCTGCTGACGATCATGGGCCCGTCGGACATGTTCGGCGAGCTCTCGATCTTCGACCCGGGCCCGCGCACCTCGACGGCCACCACCGTCACCGAGGTCCGCGCGGTCACCATGGACCGGGACGCCCTCAAGGCGTGGATCGATCAGCGACCCGAGATCGCCGAGCAGCTGCTGCGGGTGCTCGCCCGTCGCCTGCGCCGCACCAACAACAACCTGGCCGACCTGATCTTCACCGATGTTCCGGGTCGTGTCGCCAAGGCGCTGCTGCAGCTGGCCCAGCGCTTCGGCACCCAGGAGGCGGGCGCGCTGCGCGTGACCCACGACCTCACCCAGGAGGAGATCGCCCAGCTGGTCGGCGCCTCCCGCGAGACCGTGAACAAGGCGCTCGCCGACTTCGCGCACCGCGGCTGGCTGCGGCTCGAGGGCAAGAGCGTGCTGATCTCCGACTCGGAGAGACTGGCTCGTCGCGCTCGCTGAGCGGCGACAATTACATACGCGAGGCCACATACGCGAGGCGCGTCGCCACCCCCGTAGCGGTGGTGACGCGCCTCAACGTGTGAACGGACCAAACTGTTCGGATTCTCGGGGGCTTCGCCCCTGAGACCCCTATCCCTGCGAACGCAGATACGCCAACTGCGCTTCGACCGAACTGTGCGCGGCCGGCCAGAGGCGCTTGTCCACATCGGCGTAGACCTCGGCGACGATCTGCAGCGCTTCGGCCTTGGGGCCCAGCTTCTCCAGGGCGGCGCGGACCTGGTTCAGGCGCTCCTCGCGGTGGGCGATGTAGTAGCGGATGACCGGTTCGGCGTCGGCGTGATCGGGACCGTGGGCCGGGAGCAGGGTGCGGCCGGGAGCGACCGCCACGAGCCGGTCCAGGGAGTCCAGATAGGCCGCCAGCGCGCCATCCCAGGATTCCAGGACGGTCGTACCACTTCCGAGGACGGTGTCACCGGTGAGCAGCGCCTGCTCACCGTCCGGGCCGTCGAGCAGGAAGCTGAGCGAGTCCTCGGTGTGCCCCGCGGTAGCGAGCACCGTGATGCGCAGCCCGGCGACCTCGATGACCTCACCGTCGGTCAGATCGGTACCGGTGCCGCGCAAGAACTCGGAATCCTTGGCGCGCACCGGGGTACCGGTGGCCTCGACCAGGTGGTCGATGCCGCCGGTGTGGTCGTGATGCTTGTGGGTGATGAGGGTGAGAGCGATGTTCCCACCGGTCTCGCGCACCAGATTCGCGGTGTGCGCGCGATCCTTCGGCCCCGGGTCCACCACAACGTATTCCGTGGCGCCGGGGGCGCGCAGCAGCCAGGTGTTGGTGCCCTGCAACGTCATTCCGCTGGGATTGTCGGCCAGCACGACGGCGGCGGACGGAGTCACCTGCCGCAGTTGCCCGTACGCGGGATGAGTGAGCGTCATTGTTTCGTCCTAATGCACCGAGCGTGATGCGTCCAGAGTTGAACGCATCACGCTTTCGACTGTGCCCCAAGCATTTCGGGGCTATCGCACCTCGGCGATGAGTTCCACCTCGACCGGGGTGTTCAGGGGCAGCTCGTTGACGCCGACAGCGGAACGGGCGTGCACCCCGGCCTCGCCGAGCACCGCGCCGAGCAGCTCGGACGCGCCGTTGATGACCAGCGGCTGGCTGTTGAAGCCGGACGCGGAGGCCACGAAACCGACGACCTTGACGATGCGCACGACATTGTCGAGGCCGACCAGATCGTGCACGACCGCAAGGGCATTGAGAGCGGCCAGCTTGGCCATCTCCGCGCCCTGCTCGACGGTGACCTCGGCGCCGAGCTTGCCGGTCAGCGGCAGCTCGCCGTTCACGAATGGCAACTGGCCGGAGGTGTAGACGTAGTTGCCGGACCGGACACCGGGCACGTACACCGCGACCGGCTTCGGGGCCGGCGGCAGTTCGAGCCCGAGCTCCTTCAGGTTCTCGGCCCAGGACATCAGCTCTTCGCCCGCTTCAGGTAGGCGACATGCTGTTCGCCGGTGGGTCCGGGCAGCACCGTGACGAGTTCCCATCCGTCGGAACCCCACTGGTCCAGAATGGCCTTGGTGGCATGGGTCAACAGGGGCACGGTCGCGTACTCCCACACGGTCACATCACTCATGCGCTGAGACTAGCCCCGGCCAGGTTCCCGCAGTGCTGCGCCCCGTCTGCCTCCCCTTCGCTCCGACTGTTCGCGGCCGAGGCGCAGGTCTATGGAGCCGGTACCTCGACCTTCCCTCCTCCGCCCCTCCGCTTCGCTCCCCCGCTCCGTCAGTCCGCCGCGAACTCGGAGTGGTGTATCAGACAGTTTGTCGCGCCTCTGGGCAGGATTTGGGAACGAGTTATAGGCTCGCGAGCGTGGGAGTACCGATAGCAGTGCCCGTTTCGGTTGAGCCGGGGGTCGAAGCAGGTTGGCCGGAGCGGGCGGACAAGGCCCGCCTGCACTACGTTTCCGGGAAGGGGGGCACCGGGAAGTCGACCGTCGCCGGGGCGCTCGCACTGGCACTGGCCGCCGGGGGGCGCCGGGTGCTGCTGGTCGAGGTCGAGGGCAGACAGTCGATTGCCCAGCTGTTCGATCTCCCGCCCTTGCCGCCCACCGAGACTCGCATCGCCACCGCGGACGGCGGCGGCGAGGTGATGGCGCTGGCCCTCGACGTCGAGCACGCCTTCCTCGAGTACCTCGACATGTTCTACAACCTGGGCTTCGCCGGTCGCGCCATGCGCCGGGTGGGCGCGATCGAGTTCGTCACCACCATCGCGCCGGGCCTGCGCGACGTGATCCTCACCGGCAAGATCAAGGAATGCGCGGTGCGCGCCGACAAGTCCGGCAAGCCCGCCTACGACGAGATCGTCATCGACGCGCCCCCGACCGGCCGCATCGCCAGCTTCCTGGACGTCACCCAGGCCATGGCCGAGATCGCCGGCGGCGGTCCCATCGCCTCGCAGGCCGAGGGCGTGTCCAAGCTGCTGCACTCCGAGCAGACCATGATCCACCTGGTCACGCTGCTGGAAGCGCTGCCGGTGCAGGAAACCGCCGACGCCGTCGCCGAACTCACCGCCAACGACCTGAATATCGGCACGGTCATCGTGAATCGGGCGAGCGAGGGCTACCTGCCGCGCTCGGTGCGCGAACAGGCCGCGCAGGGTGCGGTCGACATCGACGCCCTGCAGGCCGGGCTGACCGAGGCCGGGATCAGCCTGTCCGAGACCGATTTCGAGGGCCTGGTCGCCGAGACCGTGGAGCATTCCGCACGGCTGGCCGCCCAGGACGAGAGCGCCGCGGAACTGGCCCAGCTCGACATCTCGCGGCTGTACCTGCCGTCGCTGGCCGACGGCATGGATCTGGGCGGGCTCTACGAGCTGGCCGAAGTCTTGAGCGCGCAGGGGGTTCGCTAGTCATGGTCGTTCCGGCAGGCACTGTGCCCCTGGACATTTCGAAGATCCTCGCGGATCCGTCGGCCCGCATCGTGGTGTGCTGCGGCTCCGGCGGCGTCGGCAAGACCACCACGGCCGCGGCCATCGCGCTGCGCGCCGCCGAGTCCGGCCGCAAGGTCGTCGTCCTCACCATCGACCCGGCGCGCCGGCTGGCCCAGTCGCTGGGCGTGAGCGATCTCGGAAACGTCCCGCAGAAGGTCGAACTCGGGCCCGAGGCCAAGGGCGAGCTGTTCGCCATGATGCTGAACATGCGCCGCACCTTCGACGATATGGTGCTGGAGCACACCAGCCCCGACAAGGCCGAGCAGATCTTCGCCAACCCGATCTACCAGACCGTCGCGTCCTCCTTCGGTGGCACCCAGGAGTACATGGCGATGGAGAAGCTCGGGCAGCTGGCATCCAAGCGGGAGTGGGACCTGATCGTGGTCGACACCCCACCCTCCCGCAATGCCCTGGACTTCCTGGACGCGCCGAAACGGCTGGGCAACTTCCTCAACGGCAAGATGATCCGGGTCATCATGGCCCCGGGCCGCGGGGTCGGGAGGTTCGTGGCGGGCGCCATGAGCCTGGCACTGCGCGGCGTGTCGACCATCGTCGGCGGTCAATTGCTCAAAGACGCCAGTGTCTTCTTGCAGTCACTGGAGTCCATGTTCGGCGGCTTCCAGGATCGCGCGGACCGCACCTACGCCATGCTGTCGCGACCGGGCACCCACTTCCTGGTGGTGGCCGCGGCCGAGCCGGACGCACTGCGCGAGGCGAGCTTCTTCGTCGATCGCCTCTCGACCGACCGGATGCCGCTGGCCGGCCTGGTACTGAACCGGACGCACCCGGTGCTGAGCGGCCTGTCCGCGGAGGAGGCGCAGGTCGCCGCGGATCGGCTCGCGCCGGAGACCGCGACCAACGGCGCGACGCCGGAACCCGAGGGGGAGACCCCTGAGTCCCTGGCCGCCGCGGTGCTGCGCATTCACGCCCACCGGGCCGCCACCGCCAAGCGGGAACAGCATCTGCTGCACCGCTTCACGAGCGCGCACCCGAGCGTCCCGATCGTGGCCGTCACCGCGCTGCCGTTCGAGGTCGCCGACCTGGAAGCGCTGCGTGTGGTGGGTGACCAGCTGGTCGAGTCGGGCGTGAAGTCCGCCTGAGAGTCAGGCAGTTCGACCCTTTGGTTTGAAATGCCCGATCCGACCCCGGACACGGATCGAGCCCGCTTTCGCGGGCTCGATCCGTTCTGCTTATAGGGGGGATCTGGGTAAGGGATACTCGCTTACATTGCTACCTTCTGTGATCGCTGGACGCGGAAGAAGTCCGCCCAACTCGTCACCTCCGGATGCTGCTTGAGCAGCGCGCGGCGCTGCCGCTCGGTCATGCCGCCCCACACTCCGAACTCGACACGGTTGTCCAGGGCATCCGCCCCGCACTCCATCAGCACCGGGCAGTGCCGACAGATGGTTGCCGCTTTGCGCTGCGCTGCGCCACGCACGAACAGCTGGTCGGGATCCACTTCCTTGCATCGGGCCTGGGAAACCCAGGCGATTCTCGCTTCGGCCTGCTCCACGTCCAATCGAGCGATCGGGGTAGTCATGTGCATTTGGTGTGCCCCTTTGCAGTCCGAACACCGGGTCACGGCGCTCCAGAATCGCGAGTGCAGCGCGCAGTTACCCAACCCCACTGCGTTCTGCACCACATTCCACTTTGAGTGTTAGCTCTATCACACTGGGTTCTCAATCTAGGTAAAGGTGTGCGGCCTGCGCAAGACCGTCCCGAGATTTTCTGGTACGTCCGTCCACGCATTCGTTGCATGGAACCGGTCAGTCCGTCTCTTTCAGGACGAATGAACACCCCGCCGGGCGAACGCCGAGTGTCCGGAAGGCCAATTAGGCTAGGGCCCGTGCCGATCACACGAACGCTCTGGAGACTGGCAGGCGCGTGCGTCTTGGCCGCCGTGCTGCTCGCCGGTCTGCTGTTCCCGCTCGCCGGTGGCTTCGGGTTCATCTCCAACCGAGCCGCGGACGCCGTCGACAATGTCTCCGCCGAACTCGTCGAGGGCAGTGTGCCCGCCGTCTCGACCATGGTGGATGCGAATGGGACACCGTTCGCCTGGCTGTACGAGCAGCGCCGCTTCGAGGTCCCCAGCGAGAAGATCTCCAATGACATGAAGCTGTCCCTGGTCTCGGTGGAGGACAAGCGCTTCGCCGACCACCACGGTGTGGACTGGCAGGGCACCTTCCGCGCCTTCCTGACCAACACGTCGGGCGGCCAGGTCTCACAGGGTGGCTCCACCATCGACCAGCAGTATGTGAAGAACTACCTGCTGCTCGTCGTGGCCAAGACCGACGCCGAGCGCCGGGCCGCCATCGAGACCACCCCCGCCCGCAAGATCCGCGAGATCCGGATGGCACTGACCCTGGACAAGCGGCTCACCAAGGATGAGATCCTCACCCGGTATCTCAATCTGGTGCCGTTCGGCAATGGCTCCTACGGCATCCAGGACGCCGCGCAGACCTACTTCGGCGTGGATGCCAAGGATCTGAACGTGGTGCAGTCGGCCATGCTCGCCGGCATGGTGCAGTCCAGCTCCAAGCTGAACCCGTACACCAACGCCGCGGGTGTGCTGGAGCGCCGGAACACCGTGCTGGACACGCTGATCCAGAACGTGCCCAACCGCGCCGACGAATACCGCAAGGCCAAGGAATTGCCCCTCGGCGTGCTGCCCGAGCCCAAAGGCCTGCCGCGCGGTTGCATCGCGGCCAATGACCGCGGCTTCTTCTGCGACTACGCGATGCAGTACCTGAACAACGCCGGCATCAGCCGCGATCAGCTCGAGAAGGGCGGCTACCTGATCCACACCACGCTGGATCCAGCGGTCCAGGACCAGGTGCGCGACTCGCTGGCCGCCAACACCAACCCGACCCTGGACGACATCGCCGAGGTCATGAATATCGTGGCGCCCGGCCAGGATTCGCATCCGGTGCTGGCCATGGGCTCGAGCCGCGTCTACGGCCTGGACGCCAACGCGCATCAGACCGTGCAGCCGCAGCCGTACTCGATGGTCGGTGACGGCGCGGGCTCGATCTTCAAGATCTTCACCACGGCCGCGGCCATGGAGAAGGGCCTGGGCATCAACGCCACGCTGGATGTCCCGTCGTTCTTCTCGGCCAAGGGCATGGGTAATTCCGGGACGCCGGGCTGCCCGCCCGAGACCTACTGCGTGAAGAACGCGGGCAACTACGCGGGCTCGATGTCGGTGACGCAGGCGCTGGCGACCTCGCCGAACACGGCCTTCGTCAAGCTGATCCAGGCCGTCGGGGTGCAGCCGACCGTCGATATGGCGGTCCGCCTGGGCATGCGTTCCTACACCCAGCCCGGCACCTCCGGCCACGGCAACCAGAGCCTGGCCGACATGATCAAGGACCAGAACCTGGGCTCGTTCACCCTGGGCCCGGTGGCGATCAATCCCCTCGAACTATCGAATGTGGCTGCCACACTGGCCTCCAACGGCAAGTGGTGCCCGCCCACCCCGATCAAGGAGGTGGTGGACCGCAACGGCAAGCAGGTGCCGCTGACCCAGCAGGCGTGTGAGCAGGTGGTGGATCCGGGCCTGGCCAACACCCTCGCCAATGCCCTGAGCCAGGACGTGGTGAGCGGTACCGGTGCGGGTTCGGCGCACTCGGTGGGCTGGAACGTCCCGACCTCGGCCAAGACGGGGACCACCGAGACCCACCGGTCCTCGGCCTTCCTGGCCTTCACCAACTCCTTCGCCGGGGCCAGCTACATCTACGGCGACAGCCCGACGCCGGGCGAGATCTGCTCGTTCCCGCTGCGCAGCTGCGGCAGCGGAAACCTGTACGGCGGTAATGAACCGGCTAAAACCTATCTGGGCGCGATGAAGAACGTGCTCGACCGGTTCCCGCCGGCGGTGCTGCCGCCGCTGGACGACAAGTACGTTCGCGGATCGAACAATTCACAGATCCCGGATGTGATCGGCATGTCTCAGGCGGAGGCCACCTCCACCCTGGTCGGGGCGGGCTTCCAGGTGTCGGTGACGACGCAGCCGGGCGCGAACAAGGGGACGGTCATGAACGTCTCGCCGAACGGGTCGGCCATCCCGGGCTCGGTGATCACGCTCTACGTGAGCGACGGCAGTCAGATCCCGGCGCCGGCGCCGAACGCGCCGCCCGCGATGCCGGGATTGCCGAGCATCCCCCTCCCGCAACTGCCGCCGATCCCGATTCCCATCCCGATCCCGCGGTAAGCGAAGGAAAGGCCCGGAGTGATTCACTCACTCCGGGCCTTTCGTATTAATAAGACAGCGTCAGAGTCGCGCCTTCACGGCGGCGGAGATACGCGACCCGTCCGCGCGACCCGAAGCGAGCGCCGTCGCGGCCTTCATGACCTGACCCATCTGCTTCATCCCCGGCCGCTCCCCCAGCTGCTCGGCGATGGTGGCGATGGCGGTGTCGGCGATGTCGCCCACCTCGGCATCGGTGAGCTGGGTGGGCAGGTACTCGTCGATGATCGATTCCTCGGCGCGCTCGTTGGCCGCCAGTTCGCCACGCCCGGCCTGCTCGTAGACGACGGCGGCCTCATTGCGCTTCTTCGCCTCCTTCTGCAGGACGGCGATGATCTCCGGGTCGGAAAGCTCACGGGCCTCTGGCCCGGCGACCTCCGCGTTCTGAACCGCGGACAGCAGCATCCGCAGCGTGGCCAGCCGCAGCGTGTCCTTGCTCTTCATCGCGGTGGTCATGTCCGACCGCAGCTTGGATTTGAGTTCCGACATGAGCGACACGGTACGAGGGACTTCTATCGTGGTCCAGCTCATTTGACTCGATGTTTCTCCGCCGGGTCGCCTATTCTGGGCAAATGCCCGTCTTCTCGACCTCCGCACTCAGCCGTGCCGCACTCGGAGCCGCCGGGGCCGCGGTCGCCGGAATCGGATACGCGACGCTCATCGAGCGCAATGCCTTCACGCTGCGTGAGGCGACGCTACCGGTGCTGGAACCGGGCAAGCCCTCCCTACGGGTGCTGCACATCAGCGACCTGCACATGATGCCCGGGCAGCAGCTGAAGCAGGCCTGGCTGCGGGAGCTGGACCGGCTGGAGCCGGATCTGGTGGTGAACACCGGGGACAACCTCTCGCACCAGAAGTCGGTGCCCGCGGTGGTGCAGTCGCTGGGCGGACTGCTCGCGCGCCCCGGCATTTTCGTGTTCGGCTCGAACGATTACTTCGCGCCGGTGCCGAAGAACCCGCTCAGGTACTTCAACAAGGACCACAAGCGGGTCTACGGCGATCCGCTGCCCTGGCAGGATCTGCGGGCCGCGTTCACCGAGCGGGGCTGGCTGGATCTGACGCATGTGCGCCGCGATATCGAGGTCGCCGGGGTGCGTATGTCGACCGCGGGCGTGGACGACCCGCATCTGCAGCGGGACCGTTACGACACCGTGGCGGGTGCGCCGAATCCGCTGGCGGACTTGAGCATCGGGCTCACCCACTCGCCGGAGCCGCGGGTACTGGACCGGTTCGCGGCCGACGGTTACGACCTGGTGATGGCGGGCCACACCCACGGTGGGCAACTGTGCCTGCCGGGCTTCGGCGCCCTGGTGACCAACTGCGGGATCGACCGGGCCCGGGTGAAGGGCGCCTCGCGCTGGGGCGCGCACACCCGGCTGCACGTGTCGGCGGGTCTGGGGACCTCGCCCTGGGCTCCGTACCGGTTCTGCTGCCGCCCGGAGGCGACGCTGTTGACGCTGGTCGGCGCGCCGCCGAAGAAGCCGGTCGCCGAGTCGGGGCGGGGTCGCACCGCGTCGTCGGAGGCTGTCGCGCGGTGACCGCCCGCCGCGATATACAGCGCGGCATGTAGTCGTCAGTCAGGGGGCAACTGTGACCAGTGGAAACGACCACAGCAACGAGCCCGGCCGTCCGGAACCGGATCCGGACTGGTGGCAGGGTGTGCCCGGACAGGATCAGGCCTGGCAGCAGCCGCAACAGCCGCCGCAGCCGGGTTATGGCGCGCCGCAACCCAATCCGGGCTGGCAGCAGCCCGGCTACGGGCAGCCGCAGCCGACGACTCCCCTCACCGGCGGTCCGTACGGCCAGCCCTATCCGCCCGGCCCGGCCCGGTACCCGGCGGGCCCCACCGGGTACCCGCAGACGCAGGCGTTCGGCGCGCCGCAGGGTTATGGCCGGCCTCCCGGCTATCCCCCGCCGCCCGGTGGCGGCAAGGGCCGGGTATGGCTGTTCGCCGGTGTCGGCGTGCTGGTGCTGGCGATCATCGTCGCGGTGGTGGTCGTGGCGCTGGTGCACCGGAACTCGAACGACGCCTCGGCCAAGTCGAATCCCACACCGTCGCTGATCAGCGCGCTCACCTCGACCGCGGCCAAGCCCACCCAGTCGGGCCGGCCGACGGCCACCAGGACCACCGGCCCGAAGGCGACCAGCACGCCCGCCGCGGTGATCCCCGGGTACCACGTGGTCACGATCCCGGATAACGGTGCGGCATACGACATTCCGCAGAACTGGAAGGTGGACGGCACCGGGCAGAGCGCCTTCGGCAGCGGCGCGGACAGCATTCCGGTGGCCGGGCTGGCGCAGGACGGCATCGAGTACTGCCCGAAGTACGTGCGCACCAACATCTTTCTGACCCAGTCCGACGAGACGGATCCGGCGAGGGCGGCGGCCGACATCGGCACCCGGATGGGCCGTATCGGCTGGTCCACGTCGACGGGTGCGACGCCCGGTGCGGCGGAGTCGTTCCAGTCGTCGGACGGGCAGCTGCAGGGCGTCTACATGGAGACCAAGGGCACTGCCCCGGCTCCGGCGGCGGGCTGCGCCTCGACGTATTCGGTCTACACCTTCGCCTTCCCCGGCGACAGCGGCGCTTTCGTGTTCACCATCGCCGCGGACACCGGGGTGGACCAGTCCGTGGACGCGACCCTAGCGAAGAAGATTCTCGCCAGCATCCGCCCGATCCAATAGGCGGCACGACTCGTCAGACAGGGGGTCCGACGATGAGCGATGGAACCGACGGTCAGGACATCGATCCCGAGAAGACGACGTCCAGCGGCGACTGGTGGCAAGGGCCGGTACACGAACGGCCCCGGCCCAGCCCGACGCCGTATCCCCATCCGAGCCCGAATCCCTATGCCTCCGGGCCGAATCCGATCCCGGGTCCGGTGCCGCGGCCGGGCCCGTACCAGTCGGGGCCCAACCCCTACCAGTCCTCGCCCTATCGGTCCGGGCCGAATCCCGTTCCGCCGAACGCGAATTCGCACAACACCGGCCCGTCGCCCTTCGCCACCGCGCAACCGGGCGGCTTCGCACCCCCGCCGGGCGGCAATCGCGGGCGGGTGTGGCTGCTGGCGGGCGTAGGCGCGCTCGTGGTGGCGATCGTGGCCGTCGTGGCGATCGTGATCGTGATGCGCGATTCCGGCACGGGCCCCACCCCGACCGCCGCCAAGCCCACCTCGATCACCAGCACGGCCGCCACCACGCCGCACACCACCACGGCCCCGGTGTCCACCCTGACTCCCCAGATTCCCGGTTATCAGGTCGACGTGCCCAAGGACCTGAAGGCCGCGTGGGACATCCCCAGCGACTGGACGACCGATCTGACCGCCACCACCTACGGGAACGGCACCGACAGCATTCCCGCGGCCGGCTTCGCGCAGGAGGGCTCGGACTACTGCCCGAGCAATGTACGTACCACCATGTTCCTGTCCACCTCGGATATCTCCGACGCGACCGCGGCGGCCACCGATGTGGGTGCGCACGCCGCCCGCATCGGCTACACCACCAAGACCTCGCTCGCCGCGGGCACCGCGCAACCCCTCGACACCAGCGACGGCCAACTGCACGGCACCTTCCTGGAGACCAGCGGCGGCTTCACCGCTCCCGCGGGGTGCGCCACCGGCTATTCGATCTACACCTTCGCCCTCAGCGTGGGCACCGGCAAGGGTTCGCTGGTGCTGGTGATCCTCGCCGACACGGGCGTGGATCGCTCGGTCACGGCCGATTTCGCGCGTAAGCTGTTCGCCACTTTTCGCCTGCTTTAGAGCACCTGACCAGCCGATTTAACACCTGGACGGCGGGTGCGCTAAGCTACTGCAGGTTCGCTTCACGGGGTGTGGCGCAGCTTGGTAGCGCGCTTCGTTCGGGACGAAGAGGTCGCAGGTTCAAATCCTGTCACCCCGACTGTGTGGTTGAGACACAACTCGGCCCCCGGCTCTTTCGAGAGCCGGGGGTTTTGTGTTTTCGGGGACCCAGCGTGTTTTTCCGGGACCCAGCGTGTTTTCGGGGGTCGATTTTCAGTCGTCAGCCCGCGACCGGACGAAGGCGGGTGCCGCCCAGGCGATCCGCGTGGTCGGTGAGGATGGCACGCAGGGCGGCGGTGGACGCCGCGTCCACGGGGGTGAGGACCGTGATGCTGTGGTCGGCCCCGTCGGGGCTGGTGAGGTTGTCGTAGCAGACCGTCAGGTCGCCCGCTTCGGGATGCCGGATGCGTTTGGTGCCGTGGCTGCGGTCCTGGACCGCATGGTCGTCCCACCAGGTGGCGAATTCGGGACTCTCCGTGCGCAATTCGCCGATCACCTCACGTAGGCGCGGGTCGTCGGGGTGGCGGGCCAGGTTGCGGCGCAGGTTGCCGACGGTCTCGCGGGCCACCCGCTCCCAGTCCAGCTGGGTGGCGCGGGTGGCGGGGTCGAGCAGGGTCAGGCGGGCGAGATTGATGCCGGGTTCGAAGCCCGGGCCGAACAGCGCCGACGCGGCGGTATTGCGGGCCAGCACGTCGAGGCGGAAGTCGGACAGGTACGCCGGGAGGGCGGGCAGGCCGTCGAGGATGGCGCGCAGTGACTCCGGCGGGTCGGCCGGTCGGCGGCGGGTGGGCGGCTGGGCGCCGCGGGCGATGAGGTGTAGGTGCGCGCGCTCGGTATCGGTGAGCCGCAGCGCGTCGGCGAGGGCGTCGAGGATGGCGGCGCCGGGGGTTCCGACGCGGCCCTGTTCGAGGCGGATGTACCAGTCGACGCTGACCGCCGCGAGCTGCGCCACCTCCTGCCGTCGCAGGCCCGGAGTGCGCCGCTGCCCGACGTTCGGCAGCCCCGCCTGTTCGGGGGTCAGCCGCTCCCGCATGGCCCGCAGGAAGGCGCCCAGCTCCCTTCCCGATGCCGTAGTGTCCACGCTCGCACTCCTTCTCGCCGGAGCCACGGCACCGCCCGGGCTCCCGGCCCTCAGCCTAAGGCGCGGCCGGGTGGTACGCGGGATACCAGGGTGCGGACGATCTCCCTGGCGGTACCGGATTTCGAGAGTCTCTTTCTTGCCATTCGAACGACGAGGAGAACCGCCATGAATCGCACCGCACGCATCGTTTCCGCGACCTTCGCCGTGGCGGCCCTGCTGTCCGCCGCCGCCTGCGGCAGCGACCGGGATTCGTCCTCCGCGACCCCGAGCTCGAATCCGGCTCCCTCCGTTCAGGTTCGGGCCGTGGTCCCCGCGTCGGCCGCCCAGTTCACCGTCACCACCGGCGACGCCACGGCCGGCAACGCCTTCCCGGCCGACTTCTACGCGGGCGCCTTCGGCTGCACGGCCGCCAATCACGTCCCGCGCCTGCACTGGTCCGGCGCTCCCGCCGGAACGAGGAGCTTCGCGGTCACCATGTTCGATCCGGACGCCCCGACCGGCGCGGGCTTCTGGCATTGGATGAACTGGGACATCCCCGCTGCCGCAACCGATTTCACCGCTGGCACCGCGGGTGTGGCGGGCGCCAACGACGCGGGCGTCCCCGGCTACCTGGGGCCGTGCCCGCCCGCCGGCGACCGGCCGCACACCTACCAGATCTCCGTGCTGGCCCTGGACACCCCGACCCTGGACCTGCCCGCGGCGACCACCCCGACGGTCGCGTCCTTCTCGATGGGTTCGCACATCATCGGCGTGGCCCGGCTGTCGCTGACCGCGCAGCGACCCTGACCCGGAACGCACACCGGGTCCCGGCGGTATCGGCCGGGACCCGGTGTGGTGGAACGGCTTTCAGCCCAGGTGCAGGCGCCGCATGAGGCGCAGGGTGACCAGGGTGGACTTGAGCTGCTTCTCGTAGGGCATGGCGGCGCGGGCCGCCATGATCTGCTTCTTCTGCACGCCGACATTGATGGTGTCGGTGTACTTGAGGATGCCGGCCGCGCCGTGGCGGGTGCCGACGCCGGACTGCTTCACGCCGCCCGACGGGGTGCCCTTGGCGGCGTAGCTGGTGACGAAGCCGTCGTTGATATTGATGGCGCCGGCTTCGACGCGCTCGGCGAGTTTCGTTGCGCGGTCGATGTTTCCGGTCCAGATGCTGGCATTGAGACCGTACGCGGTGTCGTTCGCGAGCGCGACGGCCTCGTCCTCGGTGCCGTACTTGTAGATGCTGACCACGGGGCCGAAGGTCTCCATGGTGGCGTGGGCCATGTCCTTGGTGACGCCGGTGAGGACGGTCGGCTCGAAGAAGGCGGGGCCGATGTCGGGGCGGGGATTGCCGCCGGTGACGACGGTCGCGCCCTTCTCCCGGGCCTCGTCGACGTGGGAGGCGACGCGCTTCATGTGGTCCACCGAGACCAGCGAGCCCATCTCGGGATCGAAGTCGTAGCTGGCGCCCATCTTGCCGGCGAGTTCCTCGGCGGCGGCCACGAAGCGGCGCAGGTACTCGTCGTAGATGCGCTCGTGGACGTAGATGCGCTCGATGTGCATGCACGCCTGGCCGGTGTTGCCGAAGACGGCGAACACGGCCGAGGGGATGGCCTCGTCGAGGTTGACGTCGTCGAGCACGATCATCGGGTTCTTGCCGCCGAGTTCCAGGCTGCAGCCGATGAGGTTGCGTCCGGCCTGCTCACCGATGGTGCGGCCTGTGGCGGTGGAGCCGGTGAACATGACGAATTCGACATTGTCGATAAGGGTGGGGCCGACGTCGGGGCCGCCGCCGCAGACCACCTGGATGAGCCCGCGCGGCAGGCCCGCCTTCTGCAGCAGTTCGATGCCGTAGAGGGTGCACAGCGCGGTCTTGTTGTCCGGCTTCATGATCACGCCGTTGCCGGCCATGAGCGCCGGGGTGGAGTCGGACATGGAGATGGCGAACGGGAAGTTCCACGGTGCGATGACCGCGACCACGCCCTTGGGCCGGTGCTCCTCGGTGGAGGAGGTGATGACCGGCATCGGGCCGCTGCGCTTCTTGGGCTTGAGGGTCTTCTCGGCGGTCTTCAGGTAGTGGGCGATGACCATCGGCGTATCGCACGCCTCCTCGATGGCCATCCGCCGCGCTTTGCCGCAGCCGATCTGGATCAGGTCCGCGATGGTCTCGATCTCGGAGAGAATCAGCTCGTGCGCGCGCTCGAATACGGCGAGGCGGTCCTTGAGCGGCCGGGCGGCCCATTCCTTCTGGGCGGCGCGGGCGATCTCGACGGCGGCCTCGACGTCCTCGGGCGAGGACTGCGGCAGGTAGCCGACGACGTCGCCGGTGTAGACCTCGACCATCTCGAAGGGCTCGCGGGCCTCGCCGGCCTTGCCCGCCGTCACCATCGCGGTCAGCCGGTTGATGAGGGATTCCGTGACGCGCGGCGGAAGCTTCGCCTTGCTCGTTGTGCTCATGGGACTCTCTCCACTACTTGCCGCCCGTGACGGCGGTCACCATGATCCAAACTAGAACACGTTATTGTTCAGGACAACGGCGCGGGGTAGTTTCGTGCCGGAATCTTGGTTCGCCCATGTGGAAAGAAGGGTCGGCGATGACCGCAGCGACTGCTGAAACACCTAGCAACACCGAACCGCACGCTCTGGTCGAGAAGCGCGGCGCGACGCTGATCGTCACCATGAACCGCCCCAAGTCCAAGAACGCCCTCACCGGCGAGATGCTGGCGATCATGACCGAGGCGTGGGACACCGTCGACAACGATCCGGAGATCCGCTCCTGCATCCTCACCGGTGCCGGCGGCGCGTTCTGCGCGGGCGCGGATCTGAAGGCCATGAACAAGCGCAGCCCGGACGACGGCATGAAGGAGGGCAGCGCGTTCGACCCGTCCCGCATGCCCGGTCTGCTCAAGGGCCGTCGCCTGACCAAGCCGCTGATCGCGGCGGTGGAGGGCGCGGCCATCGCGGGCGGCACCGAGATCCTGCAGGGCACCGATATCCGCATCGCCGGTGAGAGCGCCAAGTTCGGTGTCTCCGAGGCGAAGTGGAGCCTGTTCCCGATGGGCGGCTCGGCGGTGCGGCTGCCGCGCCAGATCCCCTACACCGTCGCCGCGGAACTGCTGCTGACCGGCCGCCACATCACCGCGGCCGAGGCGCTGAACTTCGGCCTCATCGGCCACGTGGTGCCGGACGGGACCGCGCTGGACAAGGCGCTGGAGATCGCCGAGCTGATCAACAACAACGGCCCGCTGGCCGTGCAGGCGATCCTCAAGGTCATTCGCGACACCGAGGGCATGCACGAGGAAGAGGCGTTCAAGATCGACGCCAAGGTCGGCCTGCCGGTCTTCCGCAGCAACGACGCGAAGGAGGGCCCGCGCGCCTTCGCCGAGAAGCGCAAGCCGAACTTCCAGGGCAACTAGGAATTCCGGGGAACTGTCCCCCCGGAGATGAGGTGGCGACGGACCTCTCGCATCGCCACCTCACCGTCAGCGGGCGGCCAGTTCCTCGCCGAGGAAGCCGCCGGACTGGTGCCGCCACAGCTGCGCGTACGTACCTTCGCCGCGCAGCAGCTCCTCGTGGCTGCCCTGTTCGACGATCCGCCCGCGATCGAGCACGATCAGCCGGTCCATCCCGGCCACCGTGCTCAACCGGTGCGCGACCACCAGCGCCGTACGCCCTTCCATCAACTCCCAGAGCGCTTGCTGCACAAGGATTTCGCTCTCGGAGTCAAGGGCGCTGGTGGCCTCGTCCAGCAGCAGGATCGGGGCGTCGCGCAGGATGGCCCGCGCGAGCGCGACCCGCTGGCGTTGCCCGCCGGAGAGTTTCACGCCGCGCTCGCCGATGAGCGTGTCCATGCCCTCGGGCAGCCCGTCCGCGAATTCGGTGACGTGCGCGGCTTTGGCGGCGCGCCGCAGCTCCTCGTCGGTGGCCTCGGGCCGGGCGAAGCGAATGTTCTCGCTCAGTGACCGGTGGAACATGGCCGGGTCCTGCGGCACGTAGGACAGCAGGCTGCGCAGATCATGCTGACGCAGGCGCGAAATGTCCTGTCCGCCAATCCGGATGACACCGCCGTCGACGTCCATCATGCGCAGCAGGAGCTGGGTGAGCGTGCTCTTGCCGCCGCCCGACCGGCCGACCAGGCCGATGCGCGCGCCACTGGCCACCTCCAGATCCAGCCCGCGGAACAGGGGCGGCGCACCCGCGTGGGCGAAGTCCACCCGCTCGAACCGGACGCCGGAGCCCTTGGGGCAGAGCGGTTCCGGCTCGGCCGTGTCGAGCACCGTCGGCGATTCCAGCAGTAGTTCGGTGAACTGCGCGGCCTCGGTGGTGGAGCTCTCCAGCCGTCGGTAGATCTGGTTGAACCGGAACATGATGCCGGTGGCGTTCCAGTAGTAGGTGAAGGCCACCATGATCACCTCGACCGAGGCGTGCCCGCCGCCGATGCCCAGGGCGATCAGCAATCCGGAGACGTTCACGATCACCATCAGCGGCGTGACCGCGGTGTCGATGTACAGGTTGTTGTAGTCCCAGGACCGCAACGACTTTCGCCGCTGCACCGCCACCCGCCGCCGATGCTCGTCGATCTCCTGCGGTTCGGCCGCGAAGGCCCGCACCGCCTGCATGTTCGACAGGGTGTCGGAGACGTGGCCCGACACCCGCGCGATGGCGGCCTCGCGATCGTCGACCAGGTGCTGGCGCCGCCGGATCAGCGGGGCGACCACGACGCCGCTCACCGCGATCAGGCCGAGCAGCACGACGACCAGCATCGGGTCGTAGCGCCACAGCACCACCGAGGCGAAGCTCAGCGGCACCAGGGCGGCGACGATCTCGAAAGCGAAGGTATCGGCGAACTCCTCGAACCGGGTCGCGAAGCTCAGCGCGCGCTTGGTCAGCGAGCCCGCGAAGTTGTTGTGGAAGAACGCCGAATCCTTGGCCAGCAGTTCGTCCATGGCGGTGTTGTAGAGGCTCTCGATGCCGTAGGCGTCGAGGCGGTTGAGGCAGTGGATGCCCAACCGCCAGAAGACTTCCGCGATGAACAGCAGCGCGCCGAAACCGATCACGTACGGCGCGAGCGTGCCGAACGAGGAGTCACCGGTGGCGGCCACCTTGCCCACGACCACCGCGACCAGCAGCGGCGCGATGTAGAGCTGGCAGACATTGCCGAGGGCGGGCCCCAGCATGGCCGGAATCGTGATTGCCTTGCGCCGGGCCATTTCCCGGCCGTAGTAGCGCAGAACCAGCCTGACAGCGGATGTGCGCGAACTCATCCATCCCCTCTCGAATAGGTGCTTCGAGCAGTGCAGACAGCCCAGAGTGCCTGGTGGGGAGAGGGTTCGCCACCGAATTTTTGCCATGCCGTAGCTGGTTTCCGGCGCCGGCCCAGCGGTTTTCAGCGCTGGGCAGCCGCAGGGCCGGCTGCCCAGCGCCGGGAGCGGATGCCGATCGGAGCACGTGCCGGCATCCACGTTCGGGGATTACTCGGTGGGGTGCACCGAGCGCCGGACGATGGCGCGCGCCAGGCCGGGAAGCAGCCTCCGCACGAGATACGCCGGCCGCGCCTGTCCGGGGAAGACGAACAGCGGCGCCTTCGGTTTGGCGAGCGCCTTTTCCAGCGCGTCGACAATGCTCTCGGGCGTGGCGCCGCCGGCATTGCCGAGCACGCTGGCGTTCTCCTTGCGGACCGCGTCCAGGAACGGGGTCTCCACCATGGGCGGGCAGAGCACGAGCAGCCGCACGCCGGTGCCGTGCAGTTCATAGGAGAGGCTGTCGGCGAAGCCGACCACCGCGTGCTTGGAGGCCGTGTACCCGGCCATGCCGGGTGAGGGCAGCCACCCCGCGAGCGAGGCGAACAGCACCACGGTGCCCGCGCCGGCCTGCTTCATGGCGGGGATGACGGCCTGGCAGAGGTTGACGGTGCCGATGTAGTTGATGTCCATCATCTTCCGGATCTGAGCCACGTCGTGGTCCAGCACGGAGGCGTGCACGTGGGCCATGCCGGCCGCGTGCACGAGGCGGTCGATGGTGCCCAGTTCCGCGCGCACCTTGTCGACGACGGCGCGGACCTGCGCGGAATCCGACACGTCACACGCGTAGGTGTGGGTGTTGGGCGAGCGCGCGGCCATGGTGGCCAGGCCGTCCGCGTTCAGGTCGACCGCGGCCACCTGCCAGCCCGCGGCGGCGAGTCGCTGCGCGACGATGCGGCCCATGCCGCTGGCCGCTCCGGTGACGAGTGCTGTCCGGCTCATCGGACCTCCCGGGTCTGCAATACCGTCGCGGCGTCCTCGAAGGTCATGCGGAGTGCGCCGATCCGGCTGGAGAACAGTGCATGCGCGGGGAGTCCCAGCGCCCGCAATTGCTCGGAGACCGGATGGTCTCCGAGTTCGATGCGCGCACCGCCCGGCCGTCCCCGGACCTGGGCCGGATTCATGACCCAGGGTGTGCGCCGCAGGATTCCGTTGCGAGCGGTGTAGGCGTCGATGGATGCCCCGCCCGCGCCGCCGGGCAAGCGGAAGCCGTCGGCGACCCGCAGCGCGAGCACGAACTGCCCGTCGACGTGGACCTCGCAGCGGTGCCCGCGGCCGTCCGGCGTGATGTCGATATCGGCCATGAGTTTCGGGAAGCCCCAGATGGACCGACCCGCTTCACAGGTGAAGCTCTGGTTGACCGGCAGCCAGTGGATGTACGCGCCGGTGCTGTTCTTGCGCCCGGGCTGTCTGGCCATGAGCGAGAAGGCGAATTCGTGGTACGGCCCGAGGTCTCCGTCGATGTAGCGGACGAAGGCCAGGGAGAGCACAGCCTTTCCGGGCAGCGTCGTGATCGGCTCCAGCCCGGTGCCGGAGAGCAGGTCGCGGGCCGCGGCCGCGTCGGCGAGGAACAGCGCCGAGCAGGCGTCCGCATGCCGGATCTGCACCGGCATGCGGACCTGTTCGCCGAGTACGGTATGCGCCTCCATGCCAGAATTAGAACAGGTTTCAGTGACGGACGCCGGTCGTTTCACCGAGTTTCTTCACCTCACCTCGTGGTCGGGTTCCCGCGCGGCCACATACGCCTTGGCCCAGCGGTAGTCGGGCTTGCCGCCGGGCGTGCGCACAACGGTCTCGGCCACCCAGATCCGCCGCGGCAGTTTGTATCCCGCGAGATGCTCGCGCACGTGCTCCGCCAGCGCGGCAAAGTCGATCGCGCCCGCGGCCGGCGACACCACGGCCGCCACCAGTTGCCCCCAGCGCTCGTGTGGCACCCCGACGACGACCGCGTCGTAAACGGCAGGATGAGCCTTGACGGTGGCCTCGACCTCTTCCGGGAAAACCTTTTCGCCGCCGGTATTGATGACCATATTGCCGCGCCCGATCAGGGTGACCGACCCGTCGGACTCCACGCGCGCGCGATCGTCGGTGATGACCATGCGCACCCCGTCCACGATGCGGAAGAGCTTGTCGGTCTTGACCGGATCCTTGTAGTAGCCGATCGGCACATTGCCGGTCTTGGCCACCCAGCCCTCGCCGCCCGGTCCGACCGGCCGCCCGGCGTCGTCCACCACCAGCGCCCCGCGCCCGGTGTCGACCCGTGGCGCGCGGGCCGGATCGTCGTCCTTCTGCGCGAATCCGATACCGCCGAAACCGGTTTCGGAGGAACCGATGGATTCGGTGACCAGTGTGTTCGGGAACAGTTCCAGCAGTGCGTTCTTCACCGGCTGGGTGAGCTGGGCCGCGCCGGAGCCGATGGAGATCAGCGAGGACGCGTCCACCGGAGCGGCCCGGTAGGAGTCCACCAGCGGCCGGGCGATGGCGTCACCGGTGACCACCAGGACCTGGGGTCGCTCCCGCGCCACCACCTGCCACACCTCGTCGGCGTCGAAGCGCGGCTGGAACAGCACCGCGTTGCCGGACCACAGCGCGGTGAAGGTGGGCATCATAGCGGCGGCATGTATGAGCGGCGGCAGCACGAACCACGTCATGGGCGAGGGGTTTTCGGCCCCGGCGCGGGATTGCTGGTACTCGTCGGCGACGGGTTCACCGGTGTAGAAGTCGATGCCCCCACCCAGCACCCGCCACATGTCCTCCTGCCGCCAGATGACGCCCTTGGGCAGGCCGGTGGTGCCGCCGGTATACATGATGAAGTGGTCGTCGGCGCTGCGCGGCCCGAAATCCCGGTCGGGCGAACCGGATTCGAGCGCCTGCTCGTACGGCACGGAGGCGGTCGCCAGCCCCGCACCGCCCTGATCGTCCTCGACCACCAGGGTGTGCCGCAGCTTCGGCAATCGCGGCCGGATCTCCTCGATCAGCGGCGCATAGCAGCGGTGGTGCACCGCCATCTCGAGGTCGGCGTTGTCGTAGACGTAGCGCAGTTCCTCCGCGCGGTACCGGTAGTTGATATTGACCGGCGCCGCGCGAATCTTATAGCAGCCCAGCAACGTTTCGAGACTCTCGATGCTGTTGTGCATGTGGAAGCCGACGTGGGTGCCCGATCCCGCCCCGGCGGCGGCGAGGTGGTGGGCCAGCCGGTTGGCGCGGGCGTCGAGTTCGGCGAAGGTGCGCCGGCGCGGGCCCTCGATGACGGCGGTCCGGTCCGGCACGGCGTCGGCGGCGTGTTCGTAGAGGTCGGCGAAAGTACACGCCATGGCCGTATCTCCTGGTGTTTTCCGGCTACAGGACGGTGAGCGGCAGCGGGGTGCCCCGGTCGGTGAAGGTGAAGGCGGCCCCGGAGCTGAACCGGGTGATGGCGACCTCGTCGGCCTCGCGGTACGGCAGGTCCGCACAACCGATTTCGAGGGTGAGGCCGCACTCGTCGACGGAGCGGACCCGGGTGTGGAAGCGCGGGTTGACCCCGCGCACCAGCGCGTCGATCGGGGCCAGGTGCTCGGGGTCGAGCAGGGCGGGCCATGCACCGTCGTCGATCGCGCCGCAGCCGCGGCCGATCCGCAGTTCCACCAGTTGTTCGCCGCCGGTGGTCTCGGTGGCGACCGCGATGTCGACGTAGGCGGCCGGATTGAAGGCCGGATGCAGCCGCAGCACCTTGACCAGCGCCGCGGCGTCGTCGCCGAGCCCGAGCGCCGTGCGGATGCGTTCGGCGGTGAGTCCGGCGATTCCCGTCCACTGCTTGCGCAGGATGTCCAGCGCCACTGCTGGTTTCGTCCGGGCTTCGACGGCGGTCTTGTAGCCGAGGGTGAGCAGGTGGTGCTGCAGGCACACCTCGTCGGCGATCCGGATGAGCGCGGAGCGGGAGAAGTCCGCGAAGCGCAGATCGCTCAGCAGCGGGCCCGAATAGTCCTGCCGCCCCGGATCTTCCGGATCGATGGGCGCCAATACCGTGGCGGCGGCCTCGGATCCGGCCACCACCTGCGCGTCGGCAGGCGGGACCGGTGGCTCGTGGGCGGGATCGATGGTGACCGTCCACGCGCACACCGGTTTCTTGGGATGTTCCAGCCGGTCGGCGGGCTCGCGGGGCGGGCGGTGCACCGGGCGGACCTGCGCATAGGGGTTGGTGGCCAGTGCGGTCGCGTCGAAGGTGGGGTCCTCGATGTCGTGGCACATGGCGACCACGAACTCGGTGCCCATCGGCTCCACGTCGGCGAGCGCGCCGCAGTGGTCCAGGTGGAATTCGCCGTGGTCGTGGTCGATCACCCGGAAGCGGAAGTCCATGAATTGCGGTGGCGCGCCGATATCCAGCTGGAAGCCCTTGAAGATGGCGTCCACGCCGTCGCCGGTGATGTCGAGCGCCCGCCGCATGCGCCGGGTGTAGACCGGGCTGGCCAGCCGCCATTCGTCGATGGCCACCGCGGTCATGCCCTCGCGGCCGAGCGCGCCCAGCACGTGCGCCATGCCGGAGCGGTCGATGAGGTGACCGCACAGCAGCAGCTCCGGAACCAGCAGAGCCAGTTCGGATCTGGTCAGGGCTTCGAATCTGCTGTTCACCACAGGGGCACCGGCCCCTCTCCGATGGGATACCAGCCGGGCAGCGGTTCGCCCGTCATGGCCCGCTCCATGCGCTTGCGCATTCCGGACGACAGCGCGTCGTTGGAGATCATCTCGACGAAGAGCGCGGTCACATTGCCGAAGTCGAAGAAGTCGCGCTGCCAGGACCACTGGAAGTCGCCCGCGTAGCGGAACCAGCTCCCGCCGATGCCTTCCGGACTGTAGGGCCGGCCATCCGCCCGCCGGCCCTCGTTGACCTGCTTCCAGAAGCCGATGACGCTGCCGCTGCGCTCATCGACCACGAATTCCTGATACGGATAGGTCCAGCCCTCCAGGCCGAACATCTCCTGGCCGAGCGCGATGTCACGGATCTCGTCGCGGCCGACGGCCATGAACTCCTGCTGCGGGCCGTAGTTCCAGCCGTAGGTGGCGTCCTCGGTGTAGAAGTGCTCGAGCGGCTTCCAATCGCCCTGTGCCTCACACTGTTTGTTCTCGTCCACCCAGCGGCGGATCATTTCGTCGAGTTCGTCGCGGGACCAGCTCACCGCGGCCTCCTTCTGTTCGGGATGCGCTATTCGGTCGCGCTGTCGTCGACCAGCGACAGCGCCTGGGTCGGGCAGTAGCGGACGGCGGCGCGGGCCGCTTCCAGGTCGGCACCGGGGTCGGGGCGCAGGATCTGGACCTGACCCTGTTTGGGCACATGGAAGAGTTCGGGGGCCTCGTCCTGGCAGACGGCGTGGCCCTGGCAGAGATCGAGATCGACGATCAGTCGCATCAGGAGGCGTCCTTCCTGTCCTGGATCGGCGCTTCCGGCTGCACCTCCACCAGCACCAGGTGCGCGCCGCGCGGGGTGGAGACGACCGCGGTCACGGCCGCCGCGAGATCGGCGGGCCGCAGGAACTGCGGGTGCCGGGCGAAGCCCCATTTCGCCCAGTTCTCCAGCAGCGGGCCGACGACTTCAGGGGGGGCCTGCATGCCCATGCCGGTGAGGGTCTGCCCCGGGCGGACGATGGACGAGCGCACCCCCGTGCCCTCCAGCTCCATGCGCAACTGGGTGGCGAACGCCTCCACCCCGGTCTTGGCCGCGTTGTACGCGCCCGCGCCGGGACGCACCCGGACCGCACAGTCGGAGCCGATGACGACGAAGTCGCCGCGCTGCCGTTCGATCATGCCCGGCAGCACCCGGTGCGCGAGGCGCTGCGCGCCGACCAGATGCACGCGGACCTGGGATTCGAAGACGTCGGGATCCATTTCCCAGGCCTGGCCGAATTCGAGGTCGCCCGCGCCGGAGACGAGGATCTCGGTGGGGCCCAGCGCTGCCTCCGCGGCGGTCACGAATTCGTGCACCGAGCCGGTGTCGGAGACGTCCAGCCGCCCGGCGAACGCCTCACCGCCGGCCGCGCGGATCTTCTCGGCGAGGGTCTCGCAGATCTCCCCCCGGCGTGCGCCGAGCGCGACCGGATGCCCCAGGGCGGCAAGGGCTTCCGCCGTGGCGGCGCCGATGCCGGAGGACGCGCCCGCGACAATGGCGGGACGGCGGTCGGGATGTGCGGGGAAACGGGTCATCGGCGGACCTCCACGGAGACGGGTAGGTGGGCGAAGCCACGCACATTCACCGAATGCACGCGCTGGCAACCGGATTCACCGATGCCGAAGGCGGGCACGCGAACCGCGAACTCCTCCAGCACGATCGAGGCTTCCAGCCGGGCCAGGTGCGCGCCCAGGCAGAAGTGCACGCCCCGGCCGAAGCTGATCAGCCCGCCCTTGTCGGCGCGTTCGATGTCGTAGCGATCCGGGTCGTGGAAGACGGCGGCGTCGCGATTGGCGGAACCGACCAGCAGCAGCACTTTCGAGCCGCGCGGAATCGTCCGCCCGTAGTACTCGAGGTCCTCGGCGGCGGTGCGGGCCAGAATCTGGCTCGACGCGTCGTAGCGCAGCGTCTCGTCCACCCAGTCCGCCACGAGTTCCGGGTGGGCGGCGACCTTGGCATACTCACCGGGGTTGCAGCCCGCCCAATACAGCGCATTGCCCAGCAGTTTCGTGGTGGTCTCGTTCCCGGCGACCACCATGAGGAACATGAATCCGAGGATCTCCTCATCGGTGAGCCGGTCCCCATCGGCTTCGGCGTCGAGCAGGGCCGAGGTCAGATCGTCGGTGCGCCGCCGCTTCCGGGCCATGAGCATCTCGTTGTAGTAGCCCGCCAGCTGCAAGGCGGCCTCCATGGCCGCGACCGGCACATCCAGCACGCCCTCCTCGCGATGCACCAGCAGGTCCGCGAGCCTGCGCAGTTCGGTGCGATCGGATTCGGGGACACCCAGCAGTTCGGAGATGACATCCATCGGGACCTGTCCCGCCACGGCGTCGATCCAGTCGAAATCGCCTGCGGCCAGCGCGGGTTCGAGGCAGTGCCGGGTGATGTCGCGGATGCGATCGCTCATCTCGGTGACCCGGCGCGGCGTGAAGCCCTGGTAGACCAGCTTGCGCAGGCGCAGGTGCCGCGGATCGTCCATGGCCAGGAAGGACATGGTCCGCCAGGCGTGCGGACCCCAGGCGGCGGGGTCCAGGGAGACGCCGTTGGCGCTGGAGAGCCGGATGTTGTCCCGGAAGCCGGCCGTCACGTCGGCGTGCCGGGACAGTGCCCAGAAGTCCAGGTCGGGGTGGTGGTACACCGGCGCCTCGGTGCGCAACCGCTGGTACACGGGGTAGGGGTCCTCGTGGATGCGGTAGTCGTAGGGGTCGAACAGCAGCGGCTCTAGGGAGGCTGCGGTCATGGTGTCTGCACCTCGTCTTCGATAACGCGTTCATCGGCTCCGATGAACGTTTTCCAGCAACGGAGACACGTCGCTGGACATGTGTCTGTACGGTACTAGCGACGGGATCACCTGACAACGGAATCCCGCGAACAGAATCGGCAACGTCCGCGCAAACTGAAACAGGTTCTTGCGCGTATCCGAGCCACGAACCTATAGTCCGTACACGTGTCCGGACAGCATGGGAGCTACCTATGAGCCCGAGCGATCTCGTCCCCGACGGCGGTTCGCACCTGCTGATCGGCGGCAAGCTGACGCCCGGCGGCGGCGGTGTGTTCACCACCGCCAACCCCGCCACCGGGGAAACCCTCGGCTATGCCGCCAATGCCGACGCCGCCGATATGGACGCGGCCATCGCCGCCGCCCGTACCGCCTTCGATACCACCGACTGGTCGCGCGATCCGGGTTTTCGCGCGACCTGCCTGCGACAGCTGCGGGACGCGCTGCGCGGGCACCTCGAGGAACTGCGCGAGATCACCATCGCCGAGGCCGGCGCACCCCGCATGCTGACCAGCGGGCCGCAGCTGGAGGGCCCCGTCGGCGATCTCGGGTACTTCGCCGACCTCGCCGAGAACTATGCGTGGGAAACCGATCTCGGCATCGCCTCACCCATGGGGATCAAGAGTGCGCGGCGGGTGCGCCGGGAACCCATCGGCGTCGTCGGGGCGATCACGCCCTGGAATTTCCCGCACCAGATCAATTTCGCCAAGCTGGGACCGGCGCTCGCGGCGGGAACCACGGTGGTGCTCAAGCCCGCGCCCGATACGCCCTGGTGCGCGGCGGCCGTGGGACGGATCATCGCCGAGGAGACCGATATTCCAGCCGGGGTGGTCAACATCGTCACCTCTGACGACCATGGGCTGGGCGCCCAGCTGGTCACCGATCCGCGGGTGGACATGATCTCGTTCACCGGGTCGACCCAGACCGGCCGGGCCGTCATGGCCGCTGCGGCAACGTCTTTGAAGAAGGTGTTCCTGGAGCTGGGCGGGAAATCGGCGTTCATCGTGCTGGACGACGCGGACATCGCCGCGGCGGCCGCCTACGCGGCGTTCGGGGTGTGCGTGCACGCCGGGCAGGGCTGTGCGATCAGTACCCGGCTGCTGGTGCCGCGCGAGCTGCACGATCGGGCGGTCGAAGCGGCCGCGCGAACCCTGGCCGGGATCAAGCCCGGGGATCCGTCGAAACCCGGAACCGTCTGCGGCCCCGTCATTTCCGAACGGCAGCTGGCGCGCGTCGAACGCTATCTCGAGATCGCGCGCGCCGAGGGCGGCACCATCGTCACCGGCGGCGGGCGACCCGAGCGCGCCGGCGGCTGGTTCATCGAGCCGACGCTGATCACGGGGCTGCCCAACAGTTCCACCGTGGCCCAGGAGGAGATCTTCGGGCCCGTCCTCACCGTCATCCCGCACGACGGTGACGCGGATGCCGTCCGCATCGCCAACGACTCCCCCTACGGCCTGTCCGGCTCGGTCTGGGGCCGCGATCCCGAGCGGCTGCGCGCGGTCGTGGAGGGCGTGCGCACCGGGACGCTGAGCGTGAACGGCGGCATCTGGTATTCGGCCGACGCGCCCTTCGGCGGTTACAAGCAGTCCGGCATCGGCCGGGAAATGGGCGTCCTCGGCTTCGAGGAATACACCGAGACCAAACTCATCGCGACCGGCGTCCGAGGAGAACTGAGATGAACCGATTCACCGACAGGTCGATCATCGTCACCGGCGCCGCGCGCGGCATCGGCGCTGCCTACGCGCGGGCGCTGGCCGCCGAGGGCGCGAAAGTGGTTGTCGCCGACCTCAACAGCGAACTGGGCGAGACCGTAGCCAAGGAGATCACCGCCGCTGGCGGCGTCGCGGTCTTCGCGCAGGTCGACGTGGCCGACCCGGTGTCCGCCAAGGCGGTCGCCGACTTCACCGTCGCCGAGTTCGGCGGCATCGATCACCTGGTCAACAATGCCGCCATCTACGGCGACATGAAGCTCGACATTCTGCTGACCGTGCCGTGGGACTACTACAAGAAGTTCATGGCCGTGAATCTCGATGGGGCGCTGAATATGACGCGCGCGGTGTACCAGCACATCGCGGCCCGGGGCGGCGGGTCGATCGTCAATCAGTCGTCCACCGCCGCCTGGACCTACTCCGGGTTCTACGGACTGGCCAAGGCGGGCATCAACAGCCTCACCCAGCAGCTGGCGCACGAGCTGGGGCACTCCAAGATTCGGGTGAACGCCATCGCGCCCGGGCCCACCGATACCGAGGCCACCCGCAGCATCGTGCCCGACCAGTTCGTGGATCAGCTGGTGAAGCAGATGGCACTCAAGCGGCTCGGCACCACCGAGGACATGGTCGGGGCGTGCCTGTACCTGCTGTCCGACGATGCCGCGTGGGTGACCGGGCAGGTGCTCAATGTCGATGGGGGGCAGGTATTCCGGCCATGAGTGAGAACGAGGAAATCTCGGTCGGGTTCATCGGACTCGGCAATATGGGCGCGCCGATGGCGCAGCGCCTGGTCGACTGGCCGGGCGGGCTCGTGGTGTGCGATATGCGGCCGGACGCGGTGCAGCCGTTCACCGATGCGGGCGCGACTGCCGCCGCCACCGCCGCCGAGGTTGCGCAGCGATGCGGCGTCGTCTCGGTCGTGGTCCTCGACGACGATCAGGTGCGCTCGGTCGTGACCGGCCCCGATGGGCTGCTGCGGACCGCGAAACCGGGCACGGTCATCGCCGTGCACTCCACCATCTCCGACCGCACGGCCGTCGAACTGGGCGCCGAATGCGCCTCGCACGGCGTGGAATTCGTGGACGCGCCGATCAGCGGCGGGTCGCCGGCCGCACAGCGCGGGGAGCTCGCGGTCATGGTGGGCGGCAGTACGGCCGCCTTCGAGACGGTGCGGGAACCGTTCGGGCGCTTCGGATCCCTGGTCATCCACGCCGGCGAGGTCGGTGCGGGTACGCGCATGAAGCTGGCGCGCAACCTGCTGCACTTCGTCGCCTTCACCGCGGCGTCGGAGGCACAGCGACTGGCCGAGGCGGGCGGGCTGGACATCGCCACGCTCGGCAAGGTGGTCCGGCACTCCGACTCGCACACCGGCGGGCCCGGCGCGATCATGCTGCGCAAGACCACCGCGCCGGTCGCCGCGGACGACTTCTGGTTCCCGGTTCTCGGCCACGTCCGCGACCTCGGCGAGAAGGATCTGGCGCTGGCGCTGGATCTGGCCGGGCGGCTGGATGTCGATCTGCCGCTGGCGCGGCGCGCATTGCACGACCTGGGTGACGGGCTCGGTGTGGGGCCCGGAACGATCGCGAAGGAGCAGTCATGACAGCGGATCAGAGTCCCTCGGAGCAGCGGCAGCAGGGCCTGAAGAAGATGTCGGAGGTGTACGGGTTCGATCTGCCGAACCTGGCCGGTGATCCGTTCTACGAGGTCACCGTCGATCACCTGTTCGCCGATATCTGGAATCGGCCCGGCCTGTCGCTGCGCGACCGGCGGCTGCTGCTGCTCGGCGCCATTACGGCGCAGGGACATTCGGAGATCGCCGAGATCCAGGTCGGCGCGGCCCTGCGCAATGGTGAGCTCGACGCCGATCAGCTGCGTGAGATCGCGGTGTTCCTGGCCCACTACGTGGGCTGGCCCGCGGCCACCAAGCTGGACGGCGTCATTCGCAAGACGCTCGCCAAGGACACGAAGAAGTAATCCCTACCCGCAGTGAGGAATACAGAGACAATGGCGGAAACCGCAAGCGTCCGACCGCTTCTGGCCGGCGAGGTCGAGACCTGGGATCACCAGGCCGACGTCGTGGTCGTCGGCTTCGGCATCGCAGGGGTGTGCGCGGCCATCGAGGCCGCACGCTCGGGGTCCGATGTCCTGGTGCTGGAACGCACCGGCGGCTGGGGCGGTGCGGCCGCCATGTCCGGCGGCTTCATCTATCTCGGCGGCGGTACCGCACTGCAGCAGAAACTGGGCTTCGAGGACACCGCCGAGAACATGGAGGCATTCCTCACCGCGGCCCTGGGCCCGGGCGTCGACAAGGCCAAGGTCCACGACTACTGCCAGGGCAGTATCGAGCACTTCGATTGGCTCGTCGCCCAGGGCGTTCCGTTCAAAGAGGAGTTCTGGGGCGAGCCCGGCTACGAGCCGCCCGGCGACCAGGGCCTGATGTACTCCGGCGGCGAGAACGCCGCGCCGTTCAAGGACTCGATCCCGCCCGCGCCGCGCGGTCACCTGGCCTGGACCAAGGACAAGAAGCTGGGCGAGAAGGGCGGCGGCTACATGCTGATGGAACCGCTCGCCCACAAGGCCGACGAGCTCGGCGTGCGGCACGAATACGACGTGCGGCTGCGCCGGCTCATCGTCGACGAGACCGGGCGCGTGGTGGGCGTGGCCGCCACCCGCTACGGCAAGCCGGTACACGTGCGCGCCGAACGCGGCGTGGTGCTGGCCACCGGCAGCTTCGCCTACAACCATGAAATGGTGCAGCGCTACGCGCCCAAGATCTCCGGCCGTCCCACCGCCACCGTCGAGGAGCACGACGGCATCGGCATCCGGGTCGCCCAGGCGCTGGGCGCGGATCTCGCGCACATGGACGCCACCGAGGTGGCGCTGGTGGTGGATCCGCAGGTGGTGGCGCGCGGCATCCTGGTGAACGGGCGCGGGCAGCGCTTCATCACCGAGGACACCTACGCCGGGCGCATGGGTCAGGCTGTGCTGCAGGAGCAGGGCAATCAGGCGTACCTGGTGATCGACGAACTCGCGCTGGAGGAGGCGATGGAGAGCAAGTCCTCGCTGTCCTTCCTGCGCACCGCGCCGACCTGGGTGGCCGAGACGGTCGCCGAGCTGGAGAGCGAGATGGGGCTGCCGGAACACACCCTGCAGGCCACCGTCGACCTCTACAACCACCACGCGGAGCAGGGCGAGGATCCGTTGCTGCGCAAGAAGACCGAATGGGTCAAGCCCATCCGCACCCCGCTCGGCGCCTACGACCTGCGCGGCTACACCGGCGGCTTCACCCTGGGCGGCCTGCGCACCGACCTGGACTCCCGAGTCCTCCACGTCTCCGGCGAGCCCATCCCCGGCCTGTACGCCGCGGGCCGCGTCACCTCCGGTATCTGCGCCGGCGGCTACGCCTCCGGATGTTCCCTCGGCGACGGCAGCTTCTACGGCCGCCGCGCCGGCGTCTCCGCCGCCAAGCAGCTCTGAAAGGAGCCGTCCCCCATGCGATTCGGCATCGTCCTGTTCACCAGCGACCGCGGGATCACGCCCGCGGCCGCCGCCAAGGCCGCCGAAGATCGAGGCTTCGGCTCCTTCTTCGTCCCCGAGCACACCCACATCCCCGTCAAACGCGACGCGGCACACCCCCAGACGGGCACCTCCGAACTCCCCGACGACCGCTACATGCGCACCCTCGACCCGTGGGTGGCCCTCGGCACGGCCGCCGCGGTCACCTCCCGCATCGAGTTGTCCACCGCGGTAGCGCTGCCCACCGAGAGTGACCCCATCACCCTCGCCAAGACCATTGCCACCCTGGACCACCTCTCGGGCGGCCGCGTCACCCTCGGCGCCGGATTCGGCTGGAACACCGACGAACTCACCGACCACGGCGTACCCGGCAACAAGCGCCGCACCGTGCTGCGCGAATACATCGAAGCCATGCGCGCCCTCTGGACCGAGGACGAAGCCTCCTACTCCGGCGATTTCGTCTCCTTCGGCCCCAGCTGGGCCTGGCCCAAGCCGATCCAATCCCACATCCCCGTCCTCATCGGCGCCGGCGGCACCGAGAAGACCTTCAAGTGGATCGCCCGCTCCGGCGACGGCTGGATCACCACCCCCTACGAATCCGACGTCTCCGCCTCCACCACCCTGCTGATGAAGCACTGGCAGGAAGCAGGCCGCGAAGGCACTCCGCGCGTGGTGGCCCTCGCCCACAAACCCGACCCCGAAAAGCTCTCGGCCTGGGCCGAAGCCGGAGTCACCGACGCCCTCTACGGCCTCCCCGACAAGCCCGAACCCGACGTCCTCGCCTACCTCGACCGCCTGGCGGGCAAACTCGCCCCACTGGGCCTGACCACCCCCACCGCCTGACCCAGCCCGGAGCAACACCGACCTCCCGCCCGCGACAAACCGCAGGCGTGGAGGTCGGTCTGCGCAGGAATTGGCTCCATTGTCGTCGAGTGTCTTCAGGCGATGGTGGCGACGACACTGGCATCCGAGATCGGACTCGACTGTGCGGCCGCCATTTTCGGGGTCGGCGTGGTCGAAACGATCCTGATGGTCGAGATCGGTTCCAGCAGGGGGAATTCCGCAGCCCGGTGCGCGGCAAGGGGTCGGATCGACGCGGGGGCAGTCGGCGCGCCCGCATTCGCAGGTGAGGCGCCGCGCGCCGGCTAATTACAGGCCGCGATCCGTTGCAGAATTCGCAGCGCTCCGACCGCAGCGAGCTCGCGGAACTTCCCTCCGGCCGCGACTCGGCGATAGAGGGCATCGGCGTCGCGGAGCGCGACCAGCCCGCCACCGGCGATCCAATGAGCCCAGTCCTCGTAGGCGAGCTCCGCGGCGGCATCGGAGCCCGGCTCGGCAATCAGGAGCAGACGCAGCGGCGTACGCCACCCCCGAACCTCGCTGTCGTAATCACCCGGCGCAGCCTCGTCGGAATTGCCCGGCGCAGCCTCGTCGGCGCCAGCGGCGACTTCGAGAATGACGCCCTTGCCCGCATATGCGCGCGCGGCGTCGGAGAATGCGCAAGCCTCGTCGACCGGCCACGTTGCATTGATTCGCTCGATCAGTGCCGACATTTCGCGCGCGGTGGCCTGGAGCGCGATGCGGTTCATTCGAAAGCCTTTCCGATGCGCGCTCATTCATACGGTTCGCGCATACCGCGAGTTGCTCGGCGGGCCTGGTCATAGTAGCATCCGGACACGTGTCTGATCCCCTTTCCGTCCGCCCTGCGGTGAGCATGGAGGCCACTCGCCGGCGGCTCACCGAGAAGCAGGCCGATACCGTGGACCGCCTGACCCGCGCGGCCATGGATGTGCTGTCGCGGGAGGGGTTCTCCGGGCTCACCGTGCGCATGGTGGCGGCGCAGGCCGGGGTGGGCACGGCCACCGCGTACACGTATTTCTCCTCGAAGGAACACCTGGTCGCGGAGATGTTCTGGCGACGACTGGCCGCCACCGAGCCGCCCGCCGCGGAGGGCTCCGATTCGACCGCGCGGGTGCTGGCGGTGCTGCGGCAGATCGCGCTGCTACTGGCCGACGAGCCGACCCTCGCGGGCGCGGTGACGGCCGCGTTGCTGGGGACCGATCCTGATGTGGCGCATCTGCGACTGCGGATCGGTGGTGAGATCCGGCGGCGATTGATCGACGCACTGGGCGCGGACGCCGATCCCGAACTCGTCGAGACACTCGAAATGATCTACGCGGGCGCACTGGTGCGCGCCGGCATGGGCTATGTGTCCTACGCCGAAATCGCCGATCGCATGGAGAAATTCGCGCTGCGCGTGCTGCGGAGCTGAAACCGCTTGCCGGGCACCAACTCCCGTTACACGGTTCGCGCAGCCGTCGGACAGCTACCGCAACGACCATTCCAAGATGGTGGTGCAGCTGCGACAGCCGTGCGCGGTGCGGTATCGCCGCCGCGCACAACCGTCGGGAAGCCGAGTTACAGCGTGCCCTGGAGTTACAGCGCGCCCTGGAGTTACAATGCGCCCTCGAGGGCGGCGACCACGGCCGGATCCTTCGGCTCGGTGCGCGGGCGGAACCGCCCCAGCACCGCGCCGTCGCGCCCGATCAGGAACTTCTCGAAGTTCCACTGGATGTCCCCGGCCTCACCGGCGGCGTCCGCGACCTGGGTCAGCTCCTGGTACAGCGGAATCCGGTCCTCGCCGTTGACCTCGCTCTTCTCCAGCAGCGGGAAGTCCACTCCGTAAGTGGCGGAACAGAATTCCGCGATCTCCTCGGCGGTGCCGGGCTCCTGGCCCATGAACTGGTTGCACGGCACACCGACCACGGTGAAGCCCTGCGGCCCGTAGGTCTGCTGCAGTTCGACCAGGCCCGTGTACTGCGGGGTGAGCCCGCACTTGGAGGCGACATTGACCAGCAGCACGACCTTGTCGCCGGCCAGTTCGGCCAGCGTGGTGGGCTTGTCGGTCAGCGTGCGCAGCGGAATCTCGCGAAGATTGGTCACAAACACGAATACTAGAACGAATTCGATGAGGTCACCGGTTCAGGAGTAGCTCACCTGCCAGTGTTTGATCCCATTGATCCAGCCCGACCGCAGCCGCTGCGGCGGCGCGACCTCGGTGATTTCCGGCATGGCGTCGGCGATGGCATTGAACATCAGGTCGATCTCCAGCCGCGCCAGATTCGCGCCCACACAGAAGTGGTTTCCGGTCCCGCCGAATCCGACGTGCGGATTGGGATCGCGCTCCACATCGAATTCGAAGGGATGGTCGAAGACCTCCTCGTCGAAGTTGGCGGAGCTGTAGAACAACCCCACCCGCTGCCCCTCCAGGACTTTCCGTCCGCCGATTTCGGTGTCGTGCACGGCGGTCCGCTGGAAGGCCGAGACCGGCGTCGCCCAGCGCACGATTTCATCGGGTGCGGTGCGCGGCCGGCGCTCCTTGTACAGCGCCCACTGATCGGGGTGATCCACAAAGGCTTTCATGCCGTGCGCGATGGCATTGCGGGTGGTTTCGTTGCCCGCTACGGACAGCAGGATGACGAAGAATCCGAACTCGTCCGAACCCAGGGCCTCGCCGTCCAGGTCGGCGGTCACCAGCTGGGAGACGATATCGCCGACCGGGCGGGCGCGGCGCTGTTCGGCCATGTTGTAGGCATAGCCGAGCAGTTCGGCATTGGCGGTCATATTGTTGCCCGCGAATTCCGGATCATCGTAGTTGAGCAGCTGATTGGACCAGGTGAACAGCTTGTGGCGGTCGTCCTGCGGCACGCCGAGCAGTTCCGCGATGGCCTGCAGCGGCAGCTCGCACGCCACCTGTTGGACGAAATCGCCACCGCCGCTCGCCTTCGCCTCCCGCACAATCTTTTCCGCGCGTTCGGTGAGCGCGGCCCGCAATCCCTCGATGGCGCGCGGAGTGAATCCCTTGGAGACGATGCGCCGGATCTTGGTGTGCTTGGGCGGATCCATATTCACCAGCAGCGCCTCGCGCCCGAGTTCGAGCTGTTCGGGTTCGGAGTCGGCGGGCATTTTGATGATGGAGCCCTTGCGATTCGAGGACCAGAGTTCCGGTCTGCGGGAGATCTCCTTGACATCCTCGTGACGGGTGATCACCCAGTAGCCGTCGTCGTCCATGGGTGCGGCCTGCTCGGGAGTCTGGGCATTCCACCAGACCGGCGCCGTGCGGCGCAGCAGTGCGAACTCCTCGGCGGGGCTGTGGTCGGCCCAGAGCGCGGGATCGGTGAAATCGAATCCGGCCGGTAATGACGGAACAGACACTGTTCCTCCTCGAGCAAGGTGCCGCTATGATCACGAAATTGGAACGTGTTTCACAGAAATTGAACCATGCCGACCTGCGGCCGGGCAGCGTTTCAGCCTCCGATCCCCTGGTTCCCGCACGCCCTGCGGGGCAGCTACCCCGCAGCAGTGGATCTGAAACATGTTCAGCGAGGATCCGCCGCGCCGACAAGATCTGGCAACCCGCCCTGAAGTCGATCTTGTGACTGGACATCATGTCCACTGTGTCGGCAGACTAGAACTTGTTCTACAGTGATGCCAGGCACACTCGAAGATGAGGTAACTGATATGACCGCTTCCCCGGGCTCCACGTCCGAAGCCGATTACGTCGTCGTTGGCGCGGGCAGCGCCGGTGCGGTATTGGCCGGACGGCTCGCTCAGCGTGGCGCGAGCGTGATCCTGTTGGAGGCCGGGCGCAAGGACAACACCCAGCTGGTCACCCGCCCCGGCATGATCTCGATGGTCCACACGGTTCCGCAGCTGAAGAAGCTGGTGGCCTGGAAGCAGTACTCGGTCCCGCAGAAGCACGCCAACGACCGGCTGATCCCCATGACCCGCGGCAAGGTGCTGGGCGGCTCCAGCTCCATCAACGGCATGCTCTACGTGCGCGGCAACCGCGCCAACTTCGACTCCTGGGCCGCCGAGGGCAACACCGGCTGGAGCTACGACGAGGTCCTGCCCGCCTACAAGCGCCTGGAGAACTGGGTCGACGGCGCGGACGACTACCGCGCCACCGGCGGCCCGATCGAGGTCACCCGCCCCCGCGAGCTCACCCCGATCTCCGAGGAGTTCATGACCGCCGCGTCCGAGACCCTCGGCGCGCCGATCATCAAGGACTACAACGGCGCATCGCAGGAAGGCCTCTCGATCTTCCAGCAGAGCGTGAAAGACGGTGTGCGCTACAGCTCTTCGCGCGGCTTCATCACCAACATGCCGAACTCGAACCTGACCGTGCTCACCCACGTGCAGGCCACCCGCGTGGTGATCGAGAACGGCCGCGCCACCGGCGTCGAGATCGCCGAGAAGAACGGCTCGCGCCGTATCGTGCGCGCCGCCAAGGAAGTCATCGTCTCCGGCGGTGTCATCGGATCGCCGCAGCTGCTCATGCTCTCGGGCATCGGCCCGGCCGGGCACCTGCGCGACCTCGGCATCGAGGTCGTCGCCGACCTGCCCGTCGGCCAGAACCTGCACGACCACCTGTTCGTGCCCATGACCTTCGTGTCCAAGAAGGCCATCCACCGCGGCATCCCGACCTACTTCGCGCGCGGCATCCTCAAGGAGATGCGCAACCCGGGCAGCTCCTTCATGGGCCGCACGGTCTTCGAGGCCGCCGGCTTCGTCAAGACCAAGTTCGCCGAGGGCGACCACCCGGACATGCAGATCCACACCCTGCCGTGGAGCTACCCTACGCCCAACCAGGACGCCGACAAGCTGCATCTGGTGGACCGCCGTCCGGCGCTCACCGTCATGCCCAGCCTCATCTACCCGAAGAGCCGCGGCGAACTGAAGCTGGCCTCCGCCGACCCGTTCGCCTCGCCGCTCATCGACCCGGGCTACCTGACCGACCCGTGGGACACCGAGTTCCTGATCG
Organism: Nocardia sp. NPDC046763; assembly: GCF_040645495.1. Classification (NCBI taxonomy): domain Bacteria; kingdom Bacillati; phylum Actinomycetota; class Actinomycetes; order Mycobacteriales; family Nocardiaceae; genus Nocardia; species Nocardia sp. NPDC046763. The sequence continues at coordinate 43,691 of NZ_JBEYYI010000010.1, forward strand.
AGGGCATCAAGATGATCCGGGAGGTCATGTCGCACAAGAGCATCGCGGGCGACATCACCGAGAACTTCTTCCCGGGCCAGGAGTGGGCGGACGAGACGGCGCTGCGCCGCGAGCTGCCCAACCGCGTGCACTCCATCTACCACCCGGTCGGCACCTGCCGCATGGGTGTGGACGAGCGCGCGGTCGTCGACCCGACGCTGAAGGTGCACGGCATCGAGGGCCTGCGCGTCGCCGACGCCTCGATCATGCCGAGTATCACCGGCGGCAACACCAATGCGCCGAGCTACATGATCGGCGAGAAGGCGGCCGAATTCATCGGCTGACCACAAGCCCGCGGAGGAGTGCTGCTACTTCCCTGGTAGCTCCTCCGCGCGGGTCAGTGGCTCACGACCACCGCTGACCCGAAACAGCCCCGGGCCTACTACCTCTCGGCCCGGGGCTGTTGTTTTCTCGTATCAAGAGGAGTCACCGGTGTCCCTGCCTGTCGATATCTGGCTCAACGCGCCGCTCGCCGAATCGGCCTCCCGCGCAGCGCGATTGCGCGAGCTCGGGGTGGACGGGGTGTTCACCTTCGAAGGCGCGCACGACGTGTTCCTGCCGCTGACGCTGGCCGCCACGTCCGGCGTCGACATCATGACCAATGTGGCGATGGCGTTCCCACGCAGCCCGATGCATCTGGCCCACACCGCGTGGGATCTGCAGTCGTTGTCGGGCGGGCGGTTCCGGCTCGGGCTCGGCAGTCAGATCCGGACCCATATCGAGCGGCGCTACGGCAGCACCTGGTCGGAGCCGGTGGAACGAATGCGTGACACCGTGCTGGCGGTGCAGGCGATCCTGCGGGCCTGGCAGGACGGGCAACGACTGGACTACCGCGGCCGGTTCTGGCAGCACACGCTCATGACCCCGCAGTTCGATCCGGGGCCGAATCCCCATGGGGCGCCGCCGATTCTGGTCGGCGCACTGGGGCCGCGCATGACCACCATGGCGGCGGAGGTGGCGGACGGCCTGCTGGTCATGCCGTTCAATACCGAGCGGCACTTCCGGGAGCGGACTCTCGCCGCGGTCGCGGAGGGCCGCGGGGACTCGACCCGGCCCTTCGAGATCATCGTGGAAGCAATTGTGGCCATGGGCGATTCGGAGCGGGAGCTGATCGAGGCGCGCCGGGCCGTGCGAAACCTGCTGGCCTTCTACGGTTCCACGCCGGCCTACCGTCCGGTCCTGGAGGTGGAGGGCTGGGCGGAGCTGCAACCCGAGCTGAACCTGCTCTCCAAGCAGGGGCGATGGCGGGAGATGGCCGGGCTGATCGAGGACCCGATGGTGGACGCGCTCACCGTCAGCGGCACACCGGTCGAATGCGCGGAGTTGATCCGTACCCGCTTCGGCGACAGCGCCGCTCGCGTCTGCTGCTATTTCCCGGGCTACCAGGTCACCGATGCCGCCATCGCCGACCTGGTAGCCGCGCTGCACGGCTAGAGTTTCGCACGCGTTGAGCATCGACCCTCCGGAAGGGGCCGGGAATCGTGTGGTCTCCGATGATCCACAGTTCTCCCCAGCCGACCTCGGGACTGTGGATGCCGTGGTCGCCAATTGCGCTGCCGCGATAGCCGATTCGGGCACGGTGGTGCTCGACGGCGGTCATCGCCGCCGCTGACTCCGCGAAAACCGCTAATTAGCACGCGTTTTCACAATTACAAGATCTTGTTAAGGCTGCGCCAAGCGCGGCTCGGCATCGTTTGTGTCACCGCCGGAACACACCGGCGGACCCAACGAGCCACCATCCGGGGGCGGGAACGCTGGGGCCGACCCGTCTACGAGGGGTGGCGGGTCGACCACAGCAAACCAACCAACCGGTACTCAATTGGGGACATGGCCTACCGCGAAGGGGGTGGTAGGCCAGCGCAGAACCCGCCGAGTCCGACCACGAGGGGTGTCGGGCACGGCGGGTTCTTTGTGTGACAGGCTAACGGTTAGCGATCTTGTTCGTCCGATTTGTGGCTTTGTCCGCCCGGCACACGGCATCATGTAGGTAAGTGCGCCAAGAAGATTGGGATTGCCGATGGAAACCGTGGTCGTCTTCGTGCTGGCCTGCCTGATCTACTGGTGGGGCCTACTCTGACGTGGGAGTTTGCGCGACCGCGTGCAGCGCGTCCGCGATGCGGCGGCTGAAGTGGTCGGCATCCTCGGTGCCGTGCGTAAGGGCGCGCATCAGGGTCGCACCCCGCAGGAATTCGAAGATCGCCTCGACATCGCAGGTGCTGGCCGCCTGACCCGATTCGGCAGCGGCCATGAGCAGCTCACGTAGCGCCTGAATCGTCGGCCGCTCCCCGCCGTCGAGCAGGCGGCGGTAGCTCTCCCGATCGTCGTGATACTCAGAGAGCAGGCCGGGGATGGCCGAGCGGGCCGCCGGGTGCGCGGCGGCATTGAGGAACAGGCGGGTCCAGGCCAGTAGGTCGGTGCGCAGATCACCGCTGGGAACGGGGTGATTCTCGGTGTCCAGGGCGAAGATCGCGTCCTCGACCAGGGCACGCTTGCCGGGCCAGCGGCGGTAGATCGAGGTCGTGACGACCCCGGCGCGCCGGGCCACGGCCGCGATGGTGGTGGCCTGATAGCCGTCGCGCACCAGGAGTTCCTGGCAGGCGGTGAGTACCAGGGCGTCCAGCTGCGGGTCGCGTGGACGGCCGGGGCCGGTGCGGGCGGCTGCGGTCACGTGATCTCCCTCGGGTCGGCGAACTTTTCTGGAACAGGTTACATTCTCGCCATATTTGAAATACGCTGCGCCTCGTATTCTAATTTAGTGGCCCAGGCCACTCCCACCGAGAGGCATGTCAATGCTGACGCCCCAGGACGAACTGCTCGCCCACCAGCTCCCCACCACCTTCGACCACGTCCAGCAGAGCGATCTGCGCTGGACCGAACGCGTCGTCCTCTACGGCTTCGACACCACCGGCCAGATCAGCGTGATGACCGGCATGGCGCGCTACCCCAACCGCAATGTGCTCGACGCCTACGCCATGATCACGATCGGCGACAAGACCGCCCACGTGATCCGGCTCTCGCGCGAGATCGGCGGCCGCTACGACGGCCTCGCCGATTGGCAGGTCGGCCCGTACAAGTACGAAATCGTCGAACCGCTGCGCAAGGTGCGCGCCACCCTCGGCGACAACGAGCACGGCGTGCGGCTGCAACTCGACTTCGAGGGGCAGTTCCCGGCCTACGAGCAGGAACCCGCTTTCTTCCGCAGCCGCGGCCGCGTGCGCGAGGACGCCCGGCGCTACTACCAGAACGGGCGTATCTCCGGGTGGGTCGAGGTGGCCGGCACCCGCTTCGAGATCGATCCGGAGACCTGGTGGTTCGGGCGCGACCACTCCTGGGGCACCCGCCACGGTGGAGGCGGCGGCAGCCTCGGCGAGGGCGAGGGCCTGCAGCCGGGCGACATCCCCGACGGCGTCCTCTACTACATGGGCATCTTCCAATTCGAGGACGAGCTGGTGCATTTCGCGCAGCGCGAGACCGCCGACGGGCAGCGGTGGCACTTCGAGGGCACCGTGCTGGCCCCGATCGATTCCGGTGCGCAGCCGGTGCCGATCGTCACCACCGACCACGCGCTGACCTTCCGCGACGACTTCCGCATCGTCAGCGGCGGCAGCTTCACCGTGCGCAGCGCTGACGGCCGCGATCGCGAATTCACCATCACGCCGGTCTCCGGCTTCTGGCCCGGCCTCGCGGGATACGACCACTACCGCGGCTACGCCTCCGGACTGTGGAAGGGCGCGGACTGGAGCGACGGCTTCACCGCCGACCTCACCGACACCGCCGACCTGAAACAGGCCAGCATGCTCAGCGAGACCTTCTGCCGCATCGAGGCCGCAGGCAAGGTCGGATACGGGCTGGTCGAAATGGTGTTCCTGGGCCGCAATACGCGGTACGGGTACGAGGGGTACTGACCGTGAGCACCACCAGAATTCCCCCCGAGCATCTCGGTACGGCACTGGAACAGCCGGTGCGCGACCACCTTTCGCTCACCGGAAAAGCGCGGGTGCTCGACCTCACGCGCACCGAGCGCGGATTCGCCACCGAGACCTATCTTTTCGACGTCGAGGACGAATCCGGCCGCACCCCTCTGGTCATGCGACGGCCACCGGACATGTCACTGTTCCCCGACTACGACCTGCTGCGGCAAGTACTCGTCATGCGGCGTCTGGCCGACACCGCGCTGCCGGTGCCGACCGTCTCGTGGCTCGAACGCGGCGACAATCCGCTCGGCAGTCCGTATTTCGTCATGAACCGGCTGGCAGGCAAGGCCCCGAGCGACTTCCCCTCGTATCACACCGCCGGGAACTACTTCGAGGCCACGCCGGGCCAGCGGGCTCGCATGTGGTGGGGATGCGTGGAGACCATCGCCGAGGTCAACCAGCTGGATTGGCGGGCACTGCGATTGGACTTCCTCGCCTATCCACAGCACGGCGCCGGGGTCATCGAGCAGGGTGTGAACTACCTCGAGGCCGCGCTGCGCTGGGCGTGCGAGGGCGATCCGCCGGAGACGTACCGGCGAGCCATCGCCCATCTGCGGGACAATCTCTACGAGCCGGATCAGCCGTGCCTCTGCTGGGGCGACGCTCGCATGTCGAATATCCTGTACGACAACGACTTCCAGGTCAGCGGCGTTCTGGATTGGGAAATCGCCCACCTCGGCGCACCGGAGTCGGATCTGGGCTGGCTGCTGTTCCTGGATTGGGCGTGCAGCGAGTACGAGGGCCATGCCCCGTTGCCGGGCACGCCGACCCGCGCCGAGACCATCGCCTACTACGAGAAGCGGACCGGTCACGAGGTTCACAATCTCGAATACCAGGAGATCTTCTCGGCCGCCCTGCTGTCGATTCCCTTGCTGCGCATGACCCACCGCGTGCAACTCCCGCCGGAGATGGACATCACCGGGTTCTGCACCGCCCGCATCGAGCAGTTAGTCGGCCGAGGCGGTCGAGCAGGCGAATAACGTGAACGACTCCGCCCCCGGCGTACTGCCGGGGGCGGAGTCTGTCGCGGGTGTCGTTGCCCGGTGGGTGTCGACGACTAGCGGGCTTCGATCAGTTCCTCGGCATCCGCGTCGACCGGAACGCCTTCCGGCGCAGCCGACTTCGCGCCCTTCATGAGGAAGAAGGCGACCACCGTGGCGGCCAGCACCGCCGCGCCACCGGCCAGGAAGGTGTTCGACATGGCGTCGGTGAAGGCGTCGCGGGCCGCGGCCACCAGGGTGCCGTCACCGGTGGCGAAGGCGCCGGCGATGCCCTCCCGGGCCGCCGCCGGGGCATCGGCGGGCATGCCATCGGTGTAGGTACCGGCCAGCACCGCACCGAGCACCGCCACACCGAGCGCGCCACCGGTCTGCTGGATGGTGTCGTTCAGCGCCGAACCCACACCCGCCTGCTCCGGCGGGATCGCGCCCATCAGCGCACCGACCGCGGCCGGCATGGCCAGGCCCGCACCGGCGCCGACCAGCGACATGGCCAGGGCCGGCAGCCAGAAGCCGGAGTCGGAGGTGAGCGCGGCCAGGGCGCCGAAGCCGCCGGCCAGCACCAGCATGCCGACCAGGGCGACGGGCCGCACGCCCAGCTTCTGCACCAGCGCGGCGCCCAGGCCGTTGAACACCAGCGCGGTCAGCGCGAACGGTGTGAAGGCGAGGGCCGTTTTGATGGGCGAGTAGCCGAGCACGAACTGCAGGTACTGGGTCAGCACCAGGGTCAGGCCGGCATTGGCGAAGGTGGCCAGCACCAACGAGAAGCTGGATCCGGTGAAGACCCGATTGCGGAACAGCTGCAGCGGAACCATCGGGTGCTCAGCCTTCAGTTCGCGAATCACGAAGGCCGCCAGCACGACAACCGCCAGCACCAGGGTCACCCAGGTACCGCTGAGACCCTTGGCCGGGAACTCGATGATGGACCACACCAGCGACACCATGCCGACGATCGAGAGCACCATGCCCGGCAGATCGATCGGACGGACGGGACCCTTGGATTCCGGCATCAGGGCGAAGGCGGCCACGATGGCCAGCGCCGCGATCGGCACGTTCAGCAGGAAGACCGAACCCCACCAGAAGTGGTTCAGCAGCACGCCGCCCAGCACCGGGCCGCCGACCATGCCGAGCACGGACACACCGGTCCAGGCGGCGATCGCCTTGGGCCGCTCGTCCTCGTCGAACACCGTGATCAGGATGGACAGCGTGCTCGGCATGATGAGCGCGCCGCCCACCGCCATGATCACGCGGCCGGAGATGAGCATCCCCGTGCTGGTCGCGTAGGCGGCGATGAGTGAGGCCGCGCCGAAGAGCGCGAGCCCGAGCACCATCACCAGCCGGCGGCCGAAGCGGTCCGACAGGCTACCGGTGGTGAGCAGCAGGCCCGCGAAAACCAGGATGTAAGAGTCGATCACCCACTGCAGGGCCTGAGACCCGGCGTGCAGGTCGATCGCGATCTGCGGCAGCGCCACGGTGAGGACCATATTGTCGATCACCAGCACGAGCGTTGCCAGACAGAGTACGACCAGGATCAGCCAGCGCTTCGGATTGCGCTGGGCCGCAGGCGATGTCAACGCCCCGGTCAAGTCTTCGGCAGTCATTTCAGGTCCCCTTCGAGAAGCTCTTCCGCACACTGTGCGGCGTTGTCGAACACTGTACGGTCTCCGTACACTGTTCGCAAGAAGGAACGGTGTACGGTCGAACGAACGGCGTTCTAGCTGGGGTTATGCTGTTCCACAGACGAAGGAGGAAGAGCTATGGCGGCCAAGACACAGGAGTTTTCGTCGGTGTGGACCCGCCCGCAGCGACAGCGGCGAGATCAGCCCGCACTGAGCCGGGAACAGATCGTGTCCGAAGCTCTCGCGCTGCTCGATACCGAGGGCTACGACGCGCTCAGCATGCGCAAGCTCGGCACCCGCCTCAATGCCGGAGCCACCTCGCTCTACACGCATGTCACGAACAAGGACGAGATCCTGGAACTGGTGATCGACGAGGCGTTCGGCGAGGTCCACGAGCCCGCCACCATCGCACCGGAGAACTGGCGCGCCGATCTACTCGCTCTGGGTCGCGATGTGCGCGACACCGTCCTGCGCCACCCCTGGATGAGCACCGCCATCACCGGCGCCGGACTCGCCTACCTCGGCCCCAATCTCATGCGCCTGTCGAACGCCATGCTCGCGACCCTCGAAGCGGCGGGCTTCGACGACGGGGAGGCGGACCGGGCCTCGAATGCCTTCTGGGCCTTCGTCCTCGGCTCCGCCGGCACCGAAACCGCCATGCTCACCAGCGTCTCCCGCAGCGGGCTCAGTGAACAGGAATGGTTCGCCAAGATGATTGCCGTGTCCGAACAGGCGGTCCGTGGTTACCCCCACGTCGCCAAACGGTACGACGTCTACCGCGAACTCGACCCCACGCAGTCCAGGAACGACTTCTTCGACTCCGAGCTCGGACTCATCCTGGACGGACTGGAGTTTCGGCGCGACCGCGCCAAATGAGCCGCGGCGACAGGTGATTCAGCCCAACGTCGCCAGCCGACGGCGCTGGGCCGGAGTCTCTACCACCACCGAGCCGATCACCAATCCGGCCAGTACGCTGAGCAATCCCGCCACCGGAATGTGGGTGGCGATCGGCAGCAGCCCCGCCACCAGCACGGCGGTGATCAGGCGGATCACCACGACGCTCTCGCGAATTCCGGTGAAGGCGGCCCGGGTCAGCGCTACCGAGACCAGGTACACGATCACGCCGCCGACGACACAGTCCGCGGCGGTGGCATTCGAATGCGCGCTGCCGCCGGTCACCGCGATGCCCATGGACGCTCCGGCCAAGGCCAGGCCGAGCAGCAGCGGCAGGTGCCCGAAGGTGTAGAGGTGCAGCAGTTTTCCGGTGCGCGCCAACTCGGTGTGCGACCCCGGTCGCATCCCGCTCCCATTGAAGTAGGACCACCACAGGCCCACGGTGAGCGCGAAGGCAGCGGCCGCGGTCACCGCCGCCCAGCCGGCGGTGTGCGCGGCCGCCAGGCCATTGGTGAAGCCCAGCACGGACTCGCCCAGGATCACAATGGTGAAGAGCCCGAAGCGTTCTCGCAGATGGTCGGTCTCCTGCTCGACGCCGGCCAGCCGCCGGGTCACCACCAGCGGCAGAGCCAGCTCCATGAGCATGGCCAGCGTCCAGGCGCCGTGGCGCAGCGGGCCGGCGTCGAAGGCGAGGCCGCCGAGCCAGCCCACCGCGCTCATCGCCGAACCCAGTGTGAACGAACGGAATACGTCCTTCAGCGCGGGATTCCGCCGGGAATCCCAGGCATACAGCAGGGCGACACCGGCGCGGGCCACCAGGTACGCGAGCACGAATCCGGCGTCGACGCCCCGGCTCTGGCCGACCGACCCCGCGAACACGGCCATGCCGACGATGCCGGTCAACCCGAAACTGGTGAGCAGGCGGTGGGCCGCGGTATCCCGATCGGCCCGATTGGCGTGCACCGCGTACAGGACCCACGCCCACCACAGCGGCACGAACAGCCCGGCCGCCGCGGCCACCGAACCGGCATCGGGGTGCGCGCCCACCCGATGGGTGATCTGACCGACCGCCGCCGCGAACACCAGATCACCGAAGCATTCGAACCAGGTGGCCCGGCGCGGTGTGGTGGTTTCCGGTGCGGCGGCGGAGCTTTCGAGCATGCCGACCAAACTACTGGCCGGTCAGCGACCCGTCGCGAGACTGGTGCCGCCATTGGCGTCGAGCACGACGCCGGTGATGAATCCATTGGTGGCCAGCATGTGGATGGCGCGGGCGATGTCCTCGGGGCGGCCGACGCGGCCGACCGGCGTGGTCGCCACCAGGCCGTCGAACAGGGCGGTGCGCTGCGCCTCGGGAACCCGGTCCCACCACGGGGTGTCGATGACGCCCGGGGAAACGGCATTGATGCGCAGCGGGGCGAGTTCGACGGCGAGCGGCGGCACCATGGCGTCGAGCGCGCCGTTGATGGCGGCCAGGCCCGCGGTGCCGGGGAAGGCCGAGCGGGACGAGCCCGCGGTCACCAGGGTGACCGAGCCCTGCGAATCCAGGTGCGGGAGCGCGGCTTTCAGGATGCGCACCTGCGGCCAGAACTTGCCGTCGAAGCCGGCGGCCAGCTGGTCCAGATCGAGGTCGGCGAAGGGACCGCTGCCGGCCGAGCCGCTCACCGAGATGACCAGGTGATCGATGGTCCCGGCCTGGGCGAAGAAGGCGTCGATATCGGCCTGGCTGGTGGCGTCCAGGGCGTAGCCGGTGGTCTTGCCGCCGATGCGCGCGACGGCCGCGTCGAGCTTGTCCCGGCCGCGGCCGGTGATGACGACCTCGGCGCCGTCGGCCGCGAAGGCGGTGGCGGTGGCCTCGCCGATGCCGGAGCTGCCACCCATGACGACGACGCGCGGTGTTGTGGTCATTGTCGGAAACCTCTCTGTCGCTGCCCGTCTTTTCTTACGGAACTGACAGTCTCGACAACACTGTTGGCGAGACTTTTAGTCTCGACAAAACGGTGAGGTGTGTCACAGGAGGGCGACCATGGAAAGCACGGCGGCACAGCCCAATCCGGCCCGGCCGCACACCGGGCGACGGCGCAACGAAGCCACCCGGCAGGCCATCCTCGACGCCTCGCTGCGGCTGCTCGGCGAATCCGCAGGCGCCCCGGTCACCATCGATGCCATCGCGCGGGCGGCCGGCGTCGGGAAGCAGACCGTGTACCGATGGTGGCCATCCAAGGGCGCGGTCCTGCTGGACGCACTCACCGAGCGGTCGGCGCTCGAGGTGCCGCCACCGGACAGCGGCTCGCTGCGCACCGATCTGCGCACCCTCATGCAAGCGACTTTCCGTGGCGCGCAGAGCAGTTCGACCGCACCCGCGCTGCGCACGCTGGTGCGCGAGGCGGCGCACGACCCGCATCTCGCGGAGCTGTTGCGGACCTTCACCGCCCAGCGCCGGGCAGCGGCGCGGGCCGTGCTCGAGCGCGGGCGGCAGCGCGGCGAACTGCCCGCCGACGCCGATCTCGATCTGCTGGTCGACCAGTTCTACGGGGTGTTCTGGTACCGCTTCATCCTCGGCCACGCGCCCCTGGACGACGCGCTCGCCGAACGGCTCACCGACTCGATGCTGGCCGGCCGCTGAAGAATTCGGCCGAGCGATCCGTCTGCGCCAGATGCCGCAGCGCGGCGATGAGCTCGTCACCGAGGACGTTTCCGACCACGACCGTCTCGGCCATGCTGTCGATATCGCCGCGCGAGGTCAGTACGGCCATATCCAATTCGGCGATCGGCGCCACGGCGCGGGCATAGTCGCCGAGGCGGTCCGCGATATCGCCGTGGCCGAGCTGGCGGAGCGCGCCGACCACCTCGGCGGCGGCCGACACCGCCGGATTGTCACGGCCGACGCGCCAGCCCAGGCGATCGAGCATGGCCCCCACCTCGGCGCGGGCGGCAGTGCGCGATTCCTCGTCGCAGAAGGCAATGCTGCGGGCGGCGGTGTGCTGGGCGACGCCGAGGATCTTGTGGGTGCCGAGATCCGAATCGTCCAGGGCCGCGATCACCTCGCGCGCCGAGGCGATGGAGAGCCCGCCGACCTCGATGAGCGCCCGGACCAAACGCAGGCGGCGCAGATGCGCGTCGTCGTACTGCGCCTGATTGTGGCCGGTCGCCTCCCCCTTGGGCAGCAGGCCTTCCCGCAGGTAGTACTTGATCGTCGGGGTGGACACGCCACTGGCCTTGCTCAGCTCCCCGATTCGCATCGGACCTCCTCGTCACCGCGCGGGGCTTGCCCACCGACCCACCATCATAGATAGCCGCGTTATAGACAGCCGAGCTATCCGTTACGCGGGTACGGCGAAGGCCCGCGCCACAATTCGCAGCGCGGGCCTCGTGTGGGGTCCGAGGAATCCCGGGAGTCGGGTCAGAGCTGCTCGCGGACGCCGATCTCGATGCGCTTGCCGAGCTCGGCGTCGACACTCTTCCAGTAGTCGAAGACACGGCTCAGAATCGGCTCGCGCACACCGCCCAGGATGTGGCCGACCACATTGCCCACCAGGCGATCCCGCTCGGCGTCGTTCATGACCTCGCGGACCAGGGTGCCGGCCTGCGCGAAGTCATTGTCCTCGCGGTGCTGGATGTAGCCGGCCCGGACCATGGTCGGGTCGAACGCCCAGGCGCCGTCGTCGATGGCGCGCGCCGGATCGGCGTGCGGGCCGCCGAAGGAGTTGGGCGCGTACACCGGAACACTGGCGGCATTGTGCGCGAAGCGCATGGCGCCGTCCTGCGAGTAGGAGTTCACCGGCGCGGCCTTGGCCCGGTTCGGCGGCAGCTGCTCGTGGTTCGCGCCGATGCGGTAGCGGTGCGCGTCGGCGTAGGCGAAGACGCGGCCCAGCAGCATCTTGTCGGGCGAGAAGGCAATGCCGGGAACCACATTCGAGGGCGCGAAGGCGGCCTGCTCGATATCCACGAAGAAGTTCGCGGGGTTGCGGTTCAGGGTCCAGCGGCCGACCTCGATGAGCGGGTAGTCCTGCTGCGACCAGACCTTGGTCAGGTCGAACGGGTTGAAGCGGTAGTTGTCCGCCTCGGCGACCGGCATGATCTGGACCTTCAGGGTCCAGCTCGGGAAATCGCCGCGCTCGATGGCCTGGTGCAGGTCGCGACGGTGGAAGTCGGCGTCCTTACCGGCGAGCTCGTCGGCCTCGGCCTGGGTCAGGTTCTTGATGCCCTGGTCGGTCTTGAAGTGGTACTTCACCCAGAAGCGCTCGCCGGCCTCGTTGATCCACTGGTAGGTGTGCGAGCCGAAGCCGTCCATGTGGCGCAGGGTGGCCGGGATGCCGCGGTCGCCCATGAGCCAGGTGACCTGGTGGGCGGTCTCCGGACGCAGGGTCCAGAAGTCCCACTGCATGTTCGCGTCGCGCAGGCCGGACCCGGGCAGGCGCTTCTGCGAGTGGATGAAGTCGGGGAACTTGATCGGGTCCTTGATGAAGAACACCGGGGTGTTGTTGCCAACGATGTCGTAGTTGCCCTCGGTGGTGTAGAACTTCACCGCGAAGCCGCGCGGGTCGCGCCAGGTGTCGGGGCTGCCCTGCTCACCGGCGACGGTGGAGAAACGCACCAGCGACTCGGTGCGGGTGCCCGGCTGAAACAACGCGGCCCTGGTGTAGCGGCTGACATCACCGGTAACCACCAGTTCGCCGAACGCTCCCGAACCCTTGGCGTGCACCACGCGCTCGGGCACCCGCTCCCGGTTGAAGTGGGCGAGCTTCTCGATCAGGTAGTGATCGTGCAGCAGGATCGGGCCCTGTGTGCCCGCGGTGAGCGATTCGTTGTCGCTGGGCACCGGGGCGCCGGTATTGGTGGTGGTCGCCTTGGTCATGTTTTCGAGCGTGCCGAGTTTTCTGGAACTAGTCAAGAAAACCGGGCAAGGCGGTAGGTAAACAAAGGTGTATACGGTCCGACCGCGCAGGTTAGGCAAATATCGAGCGAAGAGCTATCGCGGAACCGTTACCCAGATCACAGTGCCCGCCCCGGAATAGATCCGGCAGAGGCCGGGTTGATCACCCTTGCCGGCGTCGGAACAGCCCCGGGCCGCACCCTTCGTCGCTACGAGCGACCACTCGCCGAGAGGCGCTTGTTGGGCGTCGGCTTCAACTTTCCGGGCTAGCCTGAGCCGCATGTGGCGCATGCGCAGGGGGTTGGCCGGCGCGATAGCGGCGGTATCGACGGCAGGCAGCGTGATCATGGGCGGCGGCGTCGCAGGGGCGGCGCCCGGGCCGGCACACTGCGGCGCACCCGAAGGGCGCGAATTCCAGCGCGCCGCACCGGAGGACACCGGGGTGGATTCCCGCCTGCTGACCGCCGCTCTCGACTTCGCGGCCTCCCGAAACCGATTGAATGTCCAGGTCTTCCGGCACAACTGCCTGATCGGCACCGGCCCGGAGAATGCCCGGACCGATTCGGTGCCGTGGAATGTCTGGAGCGTCACCAAGAGCATCGTCTCCCTGCTCGCCGGAATTGCCTGGGATCAAGGAAAACTCGATATCGACGCGCCCCTGGACCGCTATCTCCCGCCGGGCCTCGGCGATGCCGCGCATCGCGCCATTACGGTGCGGAATCTGCTCCAGGAGACCTCGGGTCTGCGCGTCGGTGCGCTCACCGAGGGGATTACCGGCATTGTCCCGATCGATCAGTTCAGTGCGGTCCAGGCGCTGGGCGTGCCGTTCGACACACCGCCGGGCACGACCTTCCAATACAGCCAGCGCACTGTGGATCTGCTGTCGTACGTGATCGAATCGGCCGTCGGCGAGCCACTGCAGCAATTCGCGCAGCGGGAACTGTTCGGGCCCATCGGAATTCAGCGCGGCGACTACTACTGGGCGCGGGACCGGTCCGGCCACACCTATGGTTACGCGCACCTGTACATCCCGCCCGCCGATCTGGCGCGGCTGGGCATGCTGGTCGCCGAACACGGGCAATGGAACGGGCGCACCATCATTTCCGCCGACTACCTGAACCGCGCCATCACCCCGTCGGATACCAACCCCTGCTACGGATACCTGTTCTGGACCGGTCCCGGATGCGCGGAGAATCCCGAATTCCTGCCCGCCGACACCTATTCCATGTCCGGATTTGGTCTGCAGCACGTCTTCGTGGTGCCCAGCCTGGATCTGATGGTGGTGTGGACCGGCGTCTTCGGCGTCCACACCACGCAGGGCCTGAGCGGCGTCCTCCAATACGGCGGCGAGCCGTCGCACGAATTCTTCCGTCGGCTCCTGGCGGCCTTGCGGGACAACCCGATTCCGGATCCCGGCCCCTATGTGGAGGCACCGCTCTCGGTCGACTACCGCTCCTACGTCGATACCGATATCACGCTGGCCGTCTTCGGCCTCGGCGCTGACTCCTATCCGGACTGTACCGTGGTGTCCTGTCTCGACCTCCCCCTCGCGGCACCGTTCAGTGACACGCCGCCGGGCTGCCTGCTGCTGGCATGCGTCGGACCCGACCCGCGCACACCGGGAATTCGCTGACCGGCCGCCACCCCTGGTTCGTTCAGGGGGTGACCGCGGCGCGGCCCGCCAGCTCCCGTAATTCGTCGGCCGGTCGGCGACCGGCGAACTGCAGCAGATCCCGCACCACTTCGCGGGCGCGATGATCGGTGTGCACCAGTTCCGGGGTCAGTCGCTCGGCATTGAGCAACGCTTCCAAGGCCTCACTCGCCTGCCGCCGCTGTGCGTGCGCGCGGGCCACGTCGACCAGGAAGCGCGCCTGCCGCTCCGGAGACAGGATCGAGGCGTCGACGGTGCGCGCGGTATCGAGCGCCTCGCCGGCGTCACCCAGTTCGACCGCCACGGCCACCGCGTGCACGGCGACCCCGGTCGGACCGAACTCGGTGTCGAAATCGTTGCGGCCCTCGCCCAGCCGGTCGGCGGCGGCGCGCGCCGCTGCCAGCCCGGTGCGGGCGGCCGTGCGATTCCCGTCCGTCGCCGCGATCACCGCCAGCATGAGCTGCAGAGATCCGTAGAGCGACAGCACTTCCGGCCGCGGCTGCTCGGCCGCCACCTGCGCGGCCAGCGCGGCCACCGACACTCGCGCCGCCTGCTCGGCCTGTTCGAGGCGTTGCAGACGCAGGAATGCCTGTGCCATGCGATAGGTTCCGGCCACCACGCTCAGCGCGTCACCGGATTCTTCGGCCGCGGACAGTGCGCGATCGGCCGCGACCCACGCCGCGTCGACCTCTTCCTGGCGGGTGAACGCGGTCGCGGCCACCTGATAGGCGCGCGAGAGCAGAGTCAGCACCTCCGGCCGCCGCGTGGCATCCGCCCGCGCGGCGTGCTCGAGATCCGGAATCAGTTCCAGCAGACTGCTGCCCACCTCGACCAGCCGGGATTCGTGCGCCAGCCGCCAGGCCAGGTCCACTCGCTGTTGCAGCTCCGGCAGTTTCGCGGCCGCAGTACTCGACTCGAGACTGCGATCGGCCTCGTCTCCGAAGAGCTGTTCCAGGGCGGGATGCCCGGTGAGCAGCAGCCGCAGCTGCTCGAACACCGCCGAGCCGGGCCGATGCCCGTCACCGCGGTCGGCGGCCATCGGTTCGGCCGCTTCGGGACGTAGATCGCGTACCGCCACTCCGAGCACGTCCGCCAGTCTTTGCAGAACGGACAGTCGCTCAACAGGCAGCACGTCTCGCTCGACCTGCGACACCCAGCTTTCCGAGCGCCGAATCGCCGCTCCCAACTCTTTCTGCGATAGTCCCCGCCGCCGGCGCAACTCCGCTACCCGTGCCCCAAGGGTACTTTCGGCCACCGGGTCAAACTCCTTCTGCCTGATCGGCTTTCCCGGCCGTCACCGCCCGCTTGTTTCGCCGATGTCTACCATGCCCTTCTCCTTCCGCCCTTTCCATCCAGAGGGGGATCTGCCGACAAGGATTCCAGACCAACCGAGCTTACGGCGCACAGTATGGAACATGGATTTTTCTTATTGCACCGCAATTTTTCTGTGTTTAACGTTTGAAGAGGACCCGTCGAACCAAACGGACGACAAGAGGTGGTCATGCCCGGCGAACTTCTCTTCTTCCTACTCGGAGCCGGAATCGGCAGCGCGGCAATGTGGTTCGCGGCGTGCGCCCTTGCGGCCACCAACTATTCCTCCACTGCCGACGGGGCGACGGTGCAAAGCATCACCGCACGCCTCGAACGCGAGGGTATCCGGAACTCGCGCTCGATGAAAGGTCAACCAGCCGCGCATCGGGCAGCACCACGATGACAGCCGCGCCGAAAACCGACGAAGTCCATGTGCGCCTGCGGTTTCCCGGAGGAATGATCTTGGATTACCGTACGGAGCGCGCAATTGCCGAACGCCTCGCTGCGCATTTACGCCCGCATCGCATAGAAGTCACCATCGACGCGCCCCCGACCGATCGACTACCGCCGCTCCCCTGTGCCGAACTTTGGGCGGATTGACCGACTCCGGGCAGAGCCTATCGCATTGACACTCGGACAATATCCGAAAACGGACCGTGCACTTTCTTGTGCACGGTCCGTAACGGATAGATCTGATCAGTTGTTCAAAAGAACTTCCGCGATCTGAATCGTGTTGAGCGCGGCACCCTTACGCAGGTTGTCGCCGGAGATGAACAGCGCCAGACCGCGGCCGTCCGGCACACCCGGATCCTGGCGGATACGGCCCACCAGCGACTCGTCGATACCGGCGGCGGCCAGCGGAGTGGGGACATCGGTGAGCTTCACACCCGGCGCCTTCGCCAGCAGCTCCTCGGCGCGCTCCACCGAAAGCGGCTGCGCGAACTCGGCATTGATCGACAGCGAGTGGCCGGTGAAGACCGGGACACGTACACACGTGCCGCTCACCAGCAGATCCGGCAGACCCAGGATCTTGCGGGACTCGTTGCGCAGCTTCTGATCCTCGTCGGTCTCGCCACTGCCGTCGTCCACCAGCGAACCCGCCAGCGGGATCACGTCGAAGGCGATGGGGGCCACGTACTTGTTCGGGGCCGGGAACTGCACCGCCGAACCGTCGTGCACCAGCTTCTCGGCGTCGCCGATGACGGCGCGCACCTGCGAGGCCAGCTCCTCGACACCGGCCAGGCCGGAGCCCGACACCGCCTGGTAGCTGGACACGATCAGCCGCTGCAGCCCGGCCTCGTCGTGCAGCACCTTGAGCACCGGCATGGCGGCCATGGTGGTGCAGTTCGGGTTGGCGATGATGCCCTTGACCAGGTTGCGGGTGGCCTCCGGGTTCACCTCGGAGACGACCAGCGGCACCTCGGGATCCTTGCGCCAGGCCGAAGAGTTGTCGATGACGGTGACACCGGCGGCCGCGAAGCGCGGGGCCTGCACCCGGGACATGGTGGCACCGGCCGAGAACAGCGCGATGTCCAGTCCGCTCGGGTCGGCAGTCTCGGTGTCCTCGACCACGATTTCCTTGCCGCGGAACGGCAGCGTCTTGCCCGCCGAGCGCGCGGATGCGAAGAACCGCACCTCGTCGGCCGGGAAGTTGCGCTCCTCCAGCAGCTTTCGCATGACCGCGCCGACCTGACCGGTCGCGCCGACGACGCCTACACGCACACCCATGGGCTGTGTCCTTTCGACTTGATCGGGAGCGCTACGTGGTTACGCTGCGCTGCCGCCTCCGCGCTTGACCCGATCAAGTCAGCGTCCCGTTCCACCGTGCACGACCGCGACCTCGTCGCCGCCCAGATCGAACGCCGAGTGCAGCACCTTCACGGCCTCGTCCAGGTCGGTGTCCTTGACCAGCACCGAGATCCGGATCTCCGAAGTGGAGATGAGGTCGATGTTGATGCCGGCCTCGGCCAGCGACTCGCAGAAGGTGGCGGTCACGCCCGGGTGCGACTTCATGCCCGCGCCGACCAGCGACACCTTGCCGATGTGGTCGTCGTACACGACCTGGGAGAAACCGATCTCGCCCTGCCGCTTGGTGAGCAGCTCGACGGCACGCGGGCCCTCCAGCTTGGGCAGGGTGAAGGTGATGTCGGTCTTACCCGTCTCCACCTTGGAGATGTTCTGCAGCACCATGTCGATATTGATCTCGGCATCGGCGACCGCGCGGAACACCTTGGCGGCGTAGCCCGGCTCGTCCGGAATGCCGACCACGGTCACCTTGGCCTCGCTGCGGTCGTGCGCGACGCCCGTGAGGATTGCTTGCTCCAAGGGGATGTCCTCCATCGATCCGGTAATCATGGTGCCCGTCTTGTCGGTGTACGAGGACCGCACGTGAACGGGCACGTTGTAGCGGCGCGCGTACTCGACGCAACGCAGCATGAGAACTTTCGAGCCGCAGGCGGCCATCTCCAGCATCTCCTCGTAGGAGACGGTGTCGAGCTTCTGGGCGTCGGAGACGATGCGCGGGTCGGCGGAGAAGACGCCGTCCACATCGGTGTAGATCTCGCAGACATCGGCGTTGAGCGCGGCGGCCAGCGCGACGGCGGTGGTATCGGAACCACCGCGGCCCAGCGTGGTCACGTCCTTGCTGTCCTGGCTCACGCCCTGGAAGCCCGCGACCAGCACGATGGTGCCCTCGCCGAGCGCCTGCTGCACCCGGCCCGGGGCCACGTCGATGATCTTGGCATTGCCGTGCGTACCGGTGGTGATGACACCGGCCTGCGACCCGGTGAACGAACGAGCCTCGGCGCCGAGAGAGTGAATGGCCATGGCGACCAACGCATTGGAGATGCGCTCACCGGAGGTGAGGAGCATGTCCATCTCGCGGGGCGGGGCGGCGGGCGCGACCTGCTGGGCCAGATCGAGGAGCTCGTCGGTGGTGTCGCCCATGGCGGAACACACGACGACCACATCGTGGCCCAGCTTCTTGGTCTCGATGATCCGCTCAGCGACCCGACGGATGCGCTCGGCGGTGGCGACCGAGGATCCTCCGTACTTCTGGACGACTAGAGCCACGGCGGAAATCCTCCAAGATCGACAAACTGCTGCTACCGACCCACAAGACTACCGGCCCAGGTCCACGACTTTTCGTCCCACCTCCCGTCCGCGTATTCCAGTCACCCGGCAGCTATTCCGGCGCCGACATCCGCATGCCCGGATCATGCTTGGCGACAAGGGTGTTGAACAGCCAGCGGTACTTGGTGTTGTGGAAGGCGGCGAAGCCCCACTCGCCGTCACGCCGCACCCCGACGTACACGTTCACCTTGGTGTTGAAGCGGTTCCGGCGGCGCTTGCCCTTCACCACTGCGCCGCGGCCGTGCACGACCGCGACATCGGGGGTGACGAACCGCAGGTCAGTGATCTCACCGTCGAGGCGGGTGCCCTTCATGTACTTCGCGAACAGCGGTTCGTGCGAGGCCCGGATTGCCTCGCGCCCGCGCAGCCGGGCGCCGAACCAGGTGACGTAGTCGGCGTCCGGTGTGAATACCTCGGCGTAGGCGGCGGCATCCCCGTCCGCCCACGCCCGATTCGAGCGGTCGAACAGCGCGCGAACGGCGGCTTCGTCGGTGATCTGCTGAACAGTCATGACATCCCTCCCGAAGATATCTGAACGAGTCATCAACTGATTTGAGAAGTAGTTGACTCATTCAGATATTGTCCGAGTGAGACTAAGCTGTCAAGGGATGAGCGAGAAACACGACGAGCTGGGCGCCGCCCTCACCTTCGCCGCCCAGCGCAGCGCCACCGACGCCGTGATGCTGCACGGGGCCATGGCCGACAAGCTCGGCCTGCACGTCACCGACCTGCGCTGTCTCAATATGCTGCGCATCGGCGGACCCGCCACCGCCGGCGAACTGGCCCAGCGCACCGGCCTCACCACCGGGGCCATCACCCGGATGATCGACCGGTTGCTGAAGGGTGGATTCGTTCGGCGCGAACATGATTCGAAAGATCGGCGGCGGGTGATCATCACCGCCCTGGACGACCGCATCGACGAGATCGCACCGCACTACGAGCTCCTGGCGACGGAATTCGCCAAGATCGCCCTCGATTATTCGGACGAGCAGTTGGAGCTACTGCTCGAGATCTTCAACCGGCTGCACGAGACCTCGATGGACGTCACCACGCGGATCCGCGAAAGCGGTTGAGCAGGACCGGGACTCAGGCCCGGTCGAGCCAGGTGACCTGCGTGCCGTTGCCGAATTCCCGGCGCTGGGTGACCTCGAACCGGGCCGGGCTGAAGTTGCCGACGATCATGGGGAGGCCCGCGCCTGCGATGACCGGGTAGCTCTTGAGGATCAACCGGTCGATCTCATCGATCAGCTGCCCCGCCAGATTCGCGCCGCCGCAGAGCCAGATGTCCAGGCCCTCTTCCTTTTTCATTCGCCGGACCAGTTCGACCGGATCGCCCGAGACGATCTCCACCTGCGGATTGCCGACCGGCGCGAGGGTGGTCGAGAAGACGTACTGCTTCAGGTGGTTGTACGGGCTGTCGGTTCCGGCAGCCAGGCCGGGTTCATAACTGCCGCGTCCCATGAGGACCGTGTCGATCTGCCGGTTCGGCGTATCGACCGGCAGGCCGACCAGTTCGCGAATGTGGGTCGGGACCGTCTCCGGCATGGCCTCGTTGAACCAGGCCATCATGTCGTCGCCGATCGGATAGAAGTCGTACTCCCCCTGCGGACCGGCGATGTAGCCGTCGAGGGAGACCGCCACGTAGTAGACGAGCTTTCGCATCAATTACCGCCTTGTTCGTAGTACTATGTCCGTAGTGATTACTAATGTAGTACTACAGACGGAGTGGTGTCAATGGTTAGGACGAATCCGGAACGACGCAATGCCCTGATCGACGCGGCCATCGAGATCCTGGCCCGCGACGGCGCACGCGGACTCACCTTCCGTGCGGTCGACAAGGAGGCCCGGGTGCCCGCGGGCACGGCCTCGAACTACTTCTCCAATCGCGACGAACTCCTGGTCCAGGCCGGACACCGCTTCTACGAGCGGCTACAACCCAGCAAGGAGACGATGGACCATCTCTTCACCGGCCCGCGTACCCGCGAGACCATCGCGGAGCTGATGGCGGAAACCATCACCCGCATCACCGGGTTCCGCACCGGCTACCTCGCCCTGCTGGAACTACGGCTGGAGGCCACCCGCCGCCCGGAGCTGCAGGCGATCCTCGCCGAGCGAGTGCGCGCGGACCTCGATTTCAATGTCCGCAACCATCTGGACTCCGGCCTGCCCGGCGACGCCGACTCGGTGACGCTGCTCTACCTGGCCCTGAACTGGCTGATCGTCGAAAGACTCACACTGCCGGACATCTTTACCGGCGAGGAGGCGGCGCGGCTGGTGCGCATGGCGGTGGAACGTGCCATTCCGGCCTTGTGACGAGCATCACCACAGGCGAATAATCCCAAGTATGCGAGCAAGTGTCGGTGATCATCTGGTCATCCATGGGCGCAATGTCGGACTCCCCGATCACACCGCGGAGATCGTCGAAGTACGCGGCACCGAAGGTGAGCCGCCCTACGTGGTGCGGTTTGCCGACGGCCATACGAGCCTGGTGTTCCCGGGTCCGGACTCGGTGGTGCAGCCGGGTTGACGACACCCGGTCACAACCCGTTTCGGCCGCATTAGCCCAAGATTTTCCAATCGCGCCCCGACGCGATCGGATAGCCCTGCCGAGCAGGGAAATCGGGACTTACCAGACCGACCAGTCGGTCAGAAGCGAGGGGTAGCACAGTTGACTCTCCGAGCGACCCTGGTCACAATCGGTGCCCGGATGGAAGGGTAGATATGAGAACGAAGACTGATCACCGGTTCGTCATCGACATCGATCCCGGACAGGTGATGGATGCGTTGCTCATGGTCGAGCAGATGCCCGACTGGTCCCCCTCCCATCAGGACGTCCGGGTCGCCACCCGCGACAAGCGCGGCCGCCCCAAGCGCGTCTACGTGTCGGCCAACCTCATGGGCCGCCCCGACCGGCAGGTCGTCGAGTACACCTGCACCGAGAACCGCGTCGAATGGCGGGTTTCCGAATCCAGCGCCGGCGCCGGCGGCAAGGGCTGGTTCGACCTCGGCGAAACCGAGGACGGCGCCACCGAGGTCTGGTACCACTCCGAGGTCTACCTTCCGATTCCCGCGCCCGGCATGCTGCTCAAGCGCACCGCCCGCCGTGAGGGCGACACGATGATCAGCAACTTCATCGCATTCGTCGAATCCGTCACCGGCGTCCAAGGACTCGGCGACATGGAGGAAGCGCCCTACTCCGAATCGGCCGCCTTCGAGCAGCCCGGTCAGGCCCAGCCCGGGTACGCCCAGCCGGGCTACGCGCAGCGCCTGGACTACGGCCGCAATTTCGAGCCCGGCTTCGGCACCGCCTAGGCCGGCCGCGAACACTCGCAGCTGATCGCGAACAGCGAACATTCCTGATCGGCACTGCCTTTCGGGTCGCGCATTGGGCAGGATGTCCCTCATGCCCGGTCCCGTTCGCACCCGCATGATGCCCGTCGCCGAGGATGCCTCGGTGACGCAGCTGGAACTGTTCTTCGACCTGGTGATCGTGTTCGCCTTCACCATGGTCACCGACTTCGCCGCGCACGAGACCACCGCGGTCAACCTGCTGCGCGCGCTGCTCATTCTGGCCATGCTGTGGTGGGGCTGGATCGGCTACTCCTGGCTCGGCAATGTGGTCAAGGCCGATGAGGGCGTCGCCCGGGTGGCCATGTTCGTGGCCATGGGCGCGGTGTTCATTATCGCGCTCACCATTCCCGAGTCCTTCCACGATCTGCCGGGCGGCTGGTACGGGCCGCTGGTGTTCGTCATCGCGTACCTGGCCGTCCGGCTGGTGCACCTGACCGTGTTCTGGATGGCCAGCGCCCACGACGCCCAGCTACGCCGCCAGGTGATCCGCTGGGCCGCAGGCTCACTCAGCGTGGCCAGCGTGCTGCTGGTGGCCGGCGCGCTCACCACCGGGACCGCGCAGCTGGTGCTGTGGCTGGCGGCGCTGGTCTGGGACATGGGCTGGACGTTCTTCGCGGGCAACGAGTGGCGGGTCTACTCACCATCGCACTTCGCCGAACGATACGGGCTGATCGTCATCATCGCACTGGGCGAATCCATCGTGTCCATCGGCGTCGGCGTCGCAGGGCTGCCGATCTCCTGGTCCATCACCGTGGGCTCGATGCTGGGCCTGGGGGTGGCGGGCCTGCTGTGGTGGGCGTACTTCGATGTGGCCGCGTTGGTCGTAGAGCACGCGATGCATCGCGCCGGCGGCGAGCGCCGCATCCAGATCGCGCGCAACTGCTACACCTTCTGGCACTTCCCGATGATCGCCGGAATCGTGGCCATGGCACTGGGTTTGAAGAAGGTGCTCAACTACGTGGGTGGGGCGCAAGGACATTCGCTCAGCGACGAGCTGCACGGGATCCCGCTGTTCGCGCTGTACGGCGGTGTGATCACGTATCTGATCGCCCTGGTCGGGTTCCGGCACTACGCGACCGGCAAGGTGCTGGTGCCGCGGCTGGTGACGGCGGTGGTGCTGCTGGCCCTGATCCCGCTGGCGTCGACGGTGCCCGCGCTGGCCGCGCTGGGCATGCTCTGTGCGATGCTGCTGGCGCTCATCGTGTTCGAGGTGGTGCGCTACGCCCAGCCGCGCGATCTGATCCGGCACGGGCTGGACTGAGGCCCTCGGACACGCGGCCGGCGACAGCTCAGGGACGCGGGGCGAGCCGGTTGTCGATGGCCTCTGGCACCCGCTCCCCCGAGTGCACGGCCTCACGGATCTGATTGATGTTCTCGCGCAGGGCATCCGCCACCAGCTCGTCGGTGCGCGGATCGGCGAGCACCTGCAGCACGACGCGGAAACTGGCGTCGGCGATGCCGCGAATCATCTCCTCGTGGAACGGGACGTAGCGCACCCTCCCCAGCTGAGGATCATTGCGGATCACCTCGAGGATCATCTCGTCGATCTCGGAGCGGTTCTCCTCCAGCGCATTCGCGATATTGCGGGTGTATTTGCCGCACCGCAACACCTCGGCGACCTCGTCCAGCACGGCCACCGTGATCGGGCGCTCGATGGCCTCGACGATGGCGCCGATCGACCGGTTCACCAGGGCCGCGGTGATCCGGTCGCCGAACGCGCGGTCGGCCACCCGGCCCACCCGCACCGCGATCACCACGATGCGCAGCAGCCGGAAACCGCGGAAGAACGGACTGGTCACCGGGATCATGCCGAGGACCTCGTACCAGTAGATGAAGGGGAAGGTCCAGCTCCAGCCCTCACGCCGCCAGCGCCACAGGAATTCGGCGAGGAACACCGCGCAAATGCTGTAGTCCGTGATGCGGATCGTCCGGTAGGTGTGATCGGAGACCGGGAAAAAGGTCACCCAGGTGACGAGCGCCACCGAGACCACCGCGAGCCCGAGCATGACGAAATCGGTCCACAGGGTCGGAGGCTTGTGGGGGAATTCATCCTCATCCGCAGCGCCGAGCTCGATCACGACGTCCCCTTCCTCATCGAACGGTCCCGCCAGCGTAGTCGGCGCAAACGACCGCGAGGCGGGCTTCGGGGGGCCGGGCGGCCGGGCCCGGTGCATACCGCGGCCGGGCTACCTCCCGGCCCGGATGATCGCCTCGATATTGCGTTCCGCCACAGCGGTGATGGTGAGCGAGGGGTTCACCGTCGCGGTGCTGCCCGGAATGCCGGCGCCGTCCATGACGTACAGGCCCGGATGCCCGATGACGCGGCCGTAGGCGTCGGTGGCCTGCCCCAGCACCGCCCCGCCCAACGGGTGCGCGGTGAAAAAGCCCTGCGCGTCATAGCCGATCGGCGTGTAGTTCACCAGCGAGTGGTCGGCCTGCGCCACCCGTTGATCGACCGCTCGGCAGGCTGCGACCACCTGATCCTGGGCCGCTCTGGGCCAGCTCAGCCCCACCGCGTTGCGGCCGGCGTCGTAGCCGAACCGGGCCCGGGTCGGATCCAGGGTGATGCCGAGCGAGGCGATGGCGCCGGTGTCCACCGGAATGCCCGGCACGTACCAGCTTTCGAGGTGCAGCGGCATGCCCGAGTCGTCGAAGATGCGGCTGGCACTGGGCACGCCACCGCCGGTCATGGACAGCGAGCTGATGCTGCGGGCCAGCACCACATCGCCATTGGTGCCCCAGCCGTCGCCCACATGCTCGTTGAGGTTGGGCAGGGCGCCGGTGGCCTGGGCGCGCACCAACAGTTCGGAGGTGCCCACCGACCCCGCGCCGAGGAACAGGCGGTCGCAGGTGAGGGTGCGGGTGCCGAGCATCTGACCGGTCGGGGCCAGCTTGGTCACCGTGACCACGTACCTGCCGCTGCCGTCCTGGCCGATGGTGTCCACCCGATGGCCCGGGTAGATGGCCGAGCGGCCGGTGCCCTCGGCGTAGCGCAGGTAGTTCTGGTTCAGATCGAACTTGGCGCCATTGGAATTGCCGAGATTGCTGCGCGACGCGGTGGCCGAGGCCCGGCTGGTGCCCGCCAGCTCGGCGCGGATGACATCCCAGTTGAAGATCGAATCATTGGCCTCCGGTTCGTAACCCACGGCCCGCACCTGCTGATCCCATACCCGCGAATGGGTGAAGGGCGTGGAGGCGTACACGTCCGGCGGCATGGTGGACAGTCGCAGCATCTGGCGGACCCGCGGGTAGTAGACCGAATCGAGTTCGTCGTAGTTCACCACGCCCCCGAAGACCTGGTCGAACAGGTTCCGCGGCGGCGCGACCATGGCGCCGCTGAACACGATGGACCCGCCGCCCACCGCGGCGGCGCGCCACACGTCGATGCCCGGGTACTCCGTGACGTCCAGCACGCCACCGAAATCCGAGCACGGCATGGGCACCTTGGTGATGCCGGTGAAGCTGGTGCGATGCCAGAAGCCGCGCCCGTCGGGCAGGTCGTCGCCGGTGAAGATCTCTCGCCAGGGGTCGTTGGGCCAGCGCGAGCCGCGCTCGAGCACGGTGTTCTGCACGCCCGCCTCGGCCAGCCGCAGCGCGGTCACCGCAGCCCCGAAGCCGGAGCCGATGACGATGGCCTCGCTGTGCTCCGGCGGATCCGGTAGCGGCGCAAAGATTTCCGGTACCCACGCCTGGAACAGCGCGTTCCACAACGGATTGGCCGAAGCCGGGCCAGCACCGCGACCGGCGGTACCCGTCCCGACGCCTGCCAGCAGAGCCGCAAAAGCGGCAGCCTTCAACACGGCGCGCCTACGCAAGCGGCCACCTCCCTCGATCACGCATGGCCGCGCGCGAGATTACCGGCCGGTCGGCGACGCCTCAACCGGTTGCCGTGAGATCGCTACCGAGATATGCTGGCCCGCTGGGTGTTTCCACACTTCACCGGTATCGCGGGACCGGGCGGAGGCAGGCGCTGTCAGGCCCGGAGGCGTTCGCGGCGGAGCTGGTCGACCTCCGGGAGATCCAGGGACGGAAGCGAATCCACGCCCAGGGCGCGGATCAGCAGATAGTCGGCGAGCTCCGGGTTACGGGCG
The DNA here is from genome assembly GCF_040645495.1 of Nocardia sp. NPDC046763. NCBI lineage: Bacteria > Bacillati > Actinomycetota > Actinomycetes > Mycobacteriales > Nocardiaceae > Nocardia > Nocardia sp. NPDC046763. The sequence goes on from NZ_JBEYYI010000010.1 coordinate 69,627, forward strand.
AGGGCCGGGCCGTGCATATAGGTGCCGAGCACCGAACCCTGGATGACGCCCTCGAGGCCGTCGCCCACCCCGTTGCCGACGCCCTTGGTGACGCGCCCCAGCGGTTTGGCGTCGCCACCGAGTTTGGTTCCGCCGCGGTGGTTCTCGAAGCCCGTGAGGGGCTGTGAGAGGCCCGGAACGAGGGGCTGGGTCGCCACCTCGCCGATGGCGCGCTTCTCCTGCGGGGAGGTGGTGACGTCGAAAAGGCCGACGCCGTCCACACGTTCCCCGGAGGAGGTCTCGTACCAGTGGCCGAGCACCTGGATGGCGGCGCAGATGGCCAGCACCGGAGCGCCGCGTTCGGCGGCCTCCTGCAGGCCCGGGTGGCGCTGCAGGTGGCGGGTGGCCAGGCGCTGGGCCGAGTCCTCCGCGCCGCCGAGGGTGTAGACGTCCAGCGAGTTGGGAACCGGCTCGGTGAGCGGGATTTCGATGATCTCGGCGTCGTAGCCGCGCATGCGCAGGCGCTGGCGCAGCACCACGGCATTGCCGCCGTCGCCGTAGGTGCCCATGACGTCGGGCAGGACCAGGCCGATACGGACGGTCGATTCACTCATGCTGTTTCCTTTCGCGCGTGAGTGCGGCCCTTCGTGGTTACGCTGCGCAACCGCTGGGAGGTGGAGCGACGCCTCCGGGCCTGCCCACTCACGCGCCGGTCCCCGTCTCCAGGTCGCGGTTCAGGTCGCGGAACGCGGTGTAGTTGGCCAGCACCTCGACCCGTCCCGGCGGGCAGGAGGCGATGGCGTCCAGGGGGTCCGCGACAGTGATGTGCTCGACGCCGGCATAGGTGAGCCGGACCGCGAGATCGGTGGCGCGCTCGCCGGCGGCCACCACCTGTGTGCCCTCGAAATGCTCGAAGCGGACATCCCACAGCCAGGACAGGTCCTCGCCGTCGGGCACCTGACCATTGACCGCGATCACCAGACCCGTTGCGGCCGGATCGATCATGGACAGCGCCTCCTGCCAGCCGGCCGGATTCTTGGCCAGCAGCATGCGGGTGCGGCGGCCGTCCACCTCGACGGTGCGATAGCGGCCCGCGATCTCGCGCACGGTGCCCGCGGCGGCCGCGGCCGCGGCCGGATCCGCGCCCAGCGCCACGGCGGCGGCCACCGCCTGCGCGGCGTTGCCGCGATTGGCGCGCCCCGGAAGGGCAAGGGCGAGCGGGATTTCCAGGCCGTCCGGCCCGGAAAGCGTGTGCTCGCCGACCCGCCACTGCGGCACGGGCCGCTGGAAGTCGGCGCCGGTGCTGTACCAGTGCTCGCCCTCCCACACGATGGGTTCACCGCTGCGCGGGCAGCTGGTGGCGTCCACCGACCAGCCGCTGCCGGCCGACACCCACACCACATTCGGGTGGTCGTAGGCGATGGAGGTGACCAGCACGTCGTCGCAGTTGGCGATGAGCACGGCCGCGGGATGCCGCGCCATGCCCTCGCGCAGGCGGCGCTCGATCATATTGATCTCTCCGACCCGGTCCAGCTGGTCCCGGGAGAGGTTCAGCAGCACCACCACCGACGGGTTCAGCGCGTCGGCGACATGTGGCAGATGCAGTTCGTCCACCTCGATGGCGGCCAGCGGCGCGCTGCGGTGCGCGGTGAGCGCGGCCACGATCCCGGCGTCCATGTTCGCGCCGTCGGCCTGGGTGGCGACACTGCCGAGTCCTCGGCGATCCGCACCGCCGAGGGTCTGCAGCGCCGCGGCGGTCATGCGGGTGGTGGTGGACTTGCCATTGGTGCCGGTCACCAGCACGGTGCGCTTGCCGCGACCCAGCTGCGTCATGAGGGAGGGATCGATCTTCAGCGCGATCAGCCCGCCGATCATCGAGCCGTTGCCGCGCCCGGCCCGCCGTGAGGCCCACGACGCCGCCGTCGCCGCCCGCAGCGCCAGCTGTCCGCGCATCGAGATGTCTGCCACGACGCGAGTTTATGGGGATGGCGGGCGGGACGTGCAGGCGGCATCGGGGCCCACGGCGTGATACGCGCCGCAATCAGCCGTTGTAGAGCATCTTTCGATAGGCCTCGCCCGTGTAGTACGCCTCGAGCTGCTCGAAGGTATCGGGGGTGGCCGGCTGCACATCCTTCACCAGGCGCGCGACGCTGGGCATGGTGTCCTCGGGCCACTCTTCCGGCTTCCACAGCGCGCTGCGCATGAACGCCTTGGAGCAGTGGAAGAAGATCTGCTCGATGGCGACCTCGATGGCCAGGATCGGGCGATGACCCTTGACCACCATATCGTCGAAATACGGTGCGTCACGGACCAATCGGGCGCGGCCGTTGATGCGCAGGGTGTCGCCGCGGCCCGGAATCAGGAACAGCACGCCGACATGCGGATTGCTCAGGATATTGAGGTAGCCGTCCGCGCGGCGATTGCCGGGCCGCTCGGGAATGGCGATGGTCTTGTCGTCCAGTACCTGCACGAACCCCGCCGGATCACCCTTCGGCGAGGCGTCGCAGTTGCCGTCGGCGTCGCTGGTGGCCAGCACCACGAACGGTGAGCGGGCGATCCATTCCCGATCCCAGTGATGCAGGGAGTACCGGTCCTTGTTCCGCGGCCGCGGCGCGACCTCCCCCAGCAGTTCACGCAGTTCGACCGGGTCCGTGATCTCGCTCATACTCCCGATTCAACGCGGGGCGCGGGTCTCACACCAGCCTTTTTCACCGGTGTGAGGAAGCACCCTAGGTGTCGAACATGTTCGGCTGTCCCGCCGCGTACCGCTGGATGTCCAGCTGCCGGAACGGCTCCAGCACCTCCGCGCGGTAGAGCGTGAACAGCTTGCAGCGCGGGGCATCCGAACCCGCCACCTCCAGCAGTTTGTTCACCGCGCCGCGGGCCGCCTCGCACGCGCCCTCCATGGTGGCCAGGTCCACATTGGTGCGCACGTAATCGCCTGCCAGGTACAGGTTCTGGAGCGAGTCGGAATGCGATTCCGGGCGCAGCGCCCACGAGCCCGCCGTATTGATCAGCAGCGGATCGGCATTGGCGTTGCGCTGCTGCGCGGCGTCCCACGCGATGCCGGTGTCGAGGAACCAGGAGTGCAGATCCTCGTCGCGCAGCAGGTCGGCGCGATCGTCGAGGTGCGCCTTCAGTTGCGCCCACACCTCGCGCGCTATCTCGTCATGGGTGCACTCCTTGGCCGTTTTGCCGTAGAGCATGCCGGGCGTGTTCCAGTCGGAGATGTCGACCGACAGGCAGTCCTGCACGGTGCCGTCGCCCATGCCGGTGACCGGGGTGCGGTTCCAGAACTGGCCCTGCGCAATGGAGGTCAGCGACCAGGGGGAGTCGACGTAGGCGGTGTGACCGCGCGCAATATCGGTGGGGCGGCGGAGGAAGAACTGGATGCCGGTCATCCAGTCCACCGTCAGCTGGCTCATGCCCGCCAATTCCGGTCGCAGCGACAGGATTTCGGGTGTCCACAGGGTGCGGGCCACCTCCACCGGCAGCGCGCTCACGAAATGGTCGGCGATGACCGTCTGGGCCGCTCCGGAGGAATCCACCACGCGCGCACCGGAAATGCGCGCGCCCTCCAGATCCAGACCCCGGACCTCGGCGTTGACGAAGGTGACGCCGAGATCCCGGAGCCGGTTGACCCAGGGATCGATCCATGCCTCGTTGGTGGCCCCGTTCAATAGTCGGTCGAGCGCGCCGTCATTGCCGACCTCGAGCGGATTGCCCAGGAACTGCTCGCCCATGGTGCCGATGGTGAGGGTGCTGGCCTTGTCTTCCCGCGCGGCCACCAGCAGCGTGGTGAGCGTGCGCGAGAGCAGCATGCGGAATTCGTTGGAGCGCCTGCCCGCGCCCACGAAATCTCGCCAGGCCATGTTGTCCCACTGCCCGTAGCGGCGGGCGTCGCAGCTGGTGTTGAAGACCAGCAGGCGACTCGCGAAATAGAGGGCATCGCTGGTGCCCATTTTCGTGGAGGTCGAAATGGCCGACCCGACGGTCTCGCGGAAGTCGTCCGGACTCGACCAGAGCTTGCCGAACTTGCCCATCGGAATGATGGTGTCGTCCGCGTCCTTGCGCGAGAACCGCGCCTCGGGGGCGGCGATCAGGTTGTCCCACACACTATTGGCGTTGCCCGCGAACGGAATTCGCCGCATGGTGTCGGGAATGTGGCGGTAGAAGCCGGGAAAGAACCGGAATCCGTGCTCACCCCACAGATCCGGCCGCCCGTCCTTGCCACTGCCCGGGACCGCGATGCTGCGCGCCTTGCCGCCCAGGGCCCGCCGCTCGTAGACGGTCACCTCGAAGCCGCGTTCGGCCAGTTCGTGTGCCGCGGTCAGACCCGCGACCCCACCGCCCAGCACCGCGACCCGCCGTCCGGTCTCGGCCCGGGCGGCGGTGGGGCGGGCGGCCCCCGCCGCCACCGTTCCCGCCATTGCCCCGGCTGCGACCGCTCCACGCAGCACTGATCGCCGCGTGACGGACAAACGCTGTCCTGCCATACCCGTTACCTCCCACGCCTGGCCCGCATCCTATGGAGCTGTCGCAGACAGATGGTCGGTTGGGGTAGAAAATTTCATCCCGAAGGCCCGGAAGATGAGCGAAACACAGCAAATCGGACTGCTCAGCTAGGCCTCGACAAGATTCGGGTCCAGTTCTGACCGGCGTGTCGGCTCGGCGGGTCGGATGGGGCCGGGCATGTCGAGCGCCGCCTCCGGCACCCGGGCCCGGCGGCCCGCCGAGGTGGCCGTGAAGGCGCCGGCGATCACGACGATGGCCCCGAGCAGGGACAACGTGGATGGAGTCTCGTGCAGGAACGCCCACGAGGCGGCGATGCCCACCACCGGCACGGCCAGCGACAGCGGCGCCACCGTGCCCGCCGGATAGCGGCTCATCAGATAGGTCCACAACCCCGACCCCGCGATGGTCCCCAGCGCGACGATGTAGGCCAGGGCCGCGAAAGCGGGCCAACCGGTCGCCGAGAAGGAGTCGATCAGGTCGTTCCAGCCGGTGGCCGGGCCCTCGGTGAGCGCGGACAGCACGAACATGGGGATCGGCGGCACCACGGCCATCCACAGCGTCAGGTGCAGCGGGTTCACCTGCTCGGACGAGGCCGCGGCCAGCCGGGACCCGATATTGCCGAAGGCCCAGCTCAATCCGCCCAGCAGGGTCAGCACCAACGGCAGCAGCGCCGCGTGGTGCGAGCGGTCCCATCCGATCACCGTCATACCCGCCATTGCCACCGCAATTCCGGCCAGCTGAACGCCACGCAGCCGCTCCCGCAGGAACACCGCGCCCAGCAGCACCGTGAACGGCGCGGACGACTGCAGCACCAGCGAGGACAGCCCCGTCGGCATCCCCGCCCGCATGGCTGTGAACAGAAATGCGAACTGCAGAATCCCGAACCCGATCCCGTACAGCAGCAGCCACTTCCACGGCACCCTCGGCCGCGGCACGAACAGCAACACCGGAATCGCGATCACGGCGAACCGCAGCCCCGCGAAGAAGAACGGCGGGAAATGCTCCAGCCCCACGTGAATGGCCAGGAAGTTCAACCCCCACAGCACCACGACGGTGAGCCCGAGCAGTCGATCGCGATTGGTCATGCCGAAAATCTTGCTAACGCTAATAGATAAGAACAATCGAATAATTCTGCAACAACAATGTAGTACTACTTAACCATGCCCCAGCCCGACCCACCCCGCTCCGTCCCACCCCCACGCCGCGTACCCCGAGACACCCCAGCCGCCGCACGGGAAGCACCGGCAACCACAGACCACCCCGGCCCCGCCCCGATTCGGGCGCGGCGTGTCAAGCCGGGCCCTCCCGGCACAGCCCCGGTCCGAGCGGGCGGCCGAGGCGCGGGCGGAGCGGCGGAGGCCGGCCGTGCGCAGCTCGAGGGGTCCGGTGCGGCGCGGGCCGATGGGCCGCTCATGTCGCTCGAAAGGCTGCGGGTACTAAGAGAATTGGCCGATCGCGGGACGGTTGCCGCGGTAGCGGAGGCGTTGTCGATGACGCCGTCGGCGGTGTCGCAGCAGCTGAAGGTGCTGGCACGGGAGGCGGGGGTGGCGCTGCTGGAGCCGGATGGGCGGCGGGTGCGGCTGACCGATGCGGGGCGGGCGCTGGTGGTGCGAGCCGACGAGGTGCTCGCCGCCATGGAACGGGCGGTCAGCGAGATGGCGGAGTATCGCGGGTCACCGCGCGGGCGGGTGCGGGTGGCGTTGTTCCCGTCGGGGGCAGCGCTGCTGCTGCCGCATGTGCTGGCCGAGCTGGCGGACAGCGGGGTGGAGATGGTGGCGCGCGACGAGGATGTGCCGCCCAGTGAGGTGCCGCGCTTGCTGGCCGATTACGACGTGGTGCTGACCCATCGCGACGAGCGGGCGCCCTCGCTCAGCGGGCCGCGGGTGTCCTCGCGGGTGCTCATGCGCGAGCCGATCGACGTGGTGGTCGCGCCCGATCACCGGCTGGCCAGGCAGGGCGCGGTGGTTCCGGCGGAGCTGGCCGACGAGACCTGGATCAGCGTCCGCACCGGCTTCCCGGTCGACGACGTGCTGCGCTCGATCGCGACCGTGACCGGCGTGCAGCCGCGAATCGCGCAGCGGCTCAACGAGTTCAGCGTCATCGAGGCGCTGGTGGCCACCGGCTACGGCGTCGCCCTCATGCCCCGCCATGCGGTCCGTCACCCCGACCTGGTCATGCTCCGGCTGGCCGGTGTCCGCGCCGCCCGCGTCTACGATCTGGCCACCCGCCCGCATGCCGACAAGCGTCCGGCCGTCGCCATGGTCATCGCCGCGTTCAAGGCCGCCGCCCGCCGCGCCACCGGGACCGAATAGCCCGGCCGCGCCGCGCGACCGGGAATCAGCGGTTGACTTGGAGCGCACTCCAAGTTCTACCTTTGCGGCATGAGCATTCGACTCGGGTATCAGATGCCGAACTTCAGCTACGGGGTCGCGCCGCGGGACCTGTTCCCGGCGGTGGTGGCGCAGGCGCGGGAGGCCGAGGCGGCCGGTTTCGACGCGGCCTTCGTCATGGACCACTTCTACCAGTTGCCGCTGCTCGGCGCGCCCGGGGAGCCCATGCTGGAGGCGTACAGCGCGTTGTCCGGCCTGGCCGCCTCGACCGAGCGAATCCAGTTGTCCGCCTTGGTGACCGGCAACACCTATCGCAATCCGGCGCTCACCGCCAAGACCGTCACCACCCTGGACGTGGTGAGCCGCGGCCGGGCCGTGCTGGGCATCGGCGCGGGCTGGTTCGAGCTCGAGCACCAGGCCTACGGCTTCGACTTCGGCACCTTCACCGAGCGGTTCGAGAAGCTGGAGGAGGCCCTCGAGATCATCACCCCGATGCTGCGCGGGCAGCACTCCACGTTCGACGGCAAGTGGTACCGCACGAACAACGCCATGAACGAGCCGCGCGTGCGCGACGACCTGCCCATCCTGCTCGGCGGCGGTGGCGAGAAGAAGACCTTCGGCCTGGCCGCCCGCTTCGCCGACCACCTCAACATCATCTGCAATGCCTCGGAGATCCCCCGCAAGCTCGAGGCCCTGCACGCGCGCCTGGACGAGGCAGGCCGCGACCCGAAGACCCTGGAGACCAGCTTCCTGGCGTTCGTCATCGTGGACGAGGACGGCGACCGCGCCCGCAAGACCCAGGCCGAGATGCTGGCCCGCATCGGCATCACCGATCTGGGCGCGCTGCCCAACGAGGCCCTGCGCAACACCCCGGCGGACCGCCAGTTCGTCGGCACCCCGGACCAGGTCGCCGAGCAGATCCAGTCCCGGGTGCTCGACCACGGCATCGACGGCATCATCGTGAACATGGTCACCAACGGCCATGAGGCCGGCGCGGTCGAACTCGCCGGGCGCGCCCTGGCTCCCCTGGTCCAGGGCTGACCCGCTCCCCTTCCCGAGGCCGACTCATAGGAATGCCCCGCAGTTCAGTTGAACCGCGGGGCATTTCGTGTTCGATACCGGATCAGCCCTGCGGCCGGAAGCCGTCGCCGTGCGGCGGATAGCCGCCGTCACCTTGTGGCGGGTAACCGCCGCCCTGCTGCGGCGCGAATCCGCCCTGCGGGGGCTGCGGCTGGAAGCCGCCCTGCGGGGGCTGCGGCTGGAAGCCGCCCTGCGGCGGGAACCCTTGCTGCACAGCCTGATAGCCGAAATCGTCGGCCACCATGGCGGCCAGTTCCAGCAGGGCCCGCCGCGTGGGCTTGCCGACCAGTTCGAGGTCGATCTCCGCGCCCTCGGCCAGATGGTCGTCGAACGGGACGACCTGCACCGCGCGGGTCCGGTCCAGGAACAGCTTGCGCAGCTGGTCCAGGTCCACCGTGGAGGAACCCTTGCGAGAGGCGTTGACCACCACCACGGTTCGCTCCACCAGCTTGTGATAGCCGTGGTGGTCGAGCCAGTCCAGGGTGGCCGAGGCACTGCGCGCGCCGTCGATGGCCGGGGACGTCACCAGCACCAGCGAGCTGGCCATATCCAGCACGCCGGACATGGCCGAGTGCATCAGGCCGGTGCCGCAGTCGGTGAGGATGATGTTGTAGAACTGCTGCAGGATGCCGATGGCCTTGCGGTAATCCGCCTCGGAGAACGCCTCCGACACGGCCGGATCCTGTTCACTGGCAAGCACTTCCAGTCGGCTCGGCGCCTGCGAGGTGTGGGCCCGCACATCCGAATACCGCGAGATGTGCCCGTCCTCCAACAGGTTTCGCACCGTGGAGCGGGTCTGCCGGGGCACACGGTGCGCCAGCGTCCCGAGGTCCGGGTTGGCATCGATGGCGATCACCCGGTCACCGCGCAGCGAGGCGAAGGTGGAGCCCAGACCGACCGTGGTGGTGGTCTTTCCGACGCCGCCCTTGAGCGACAGGATCGCGATCCGGTAGTCCCCGCGGACGGGCTGGTTCACCCGGTCCACCAGCTGCCGGTACACCACGTCCGCGGCCGACTCGCCCGGGTTGATGGCACCGCCGGACGCCTTGTGCACGGCCCGCCGCCACCCGCTGCGCGGCGCCCGCTTGGCCCGCTTCAACAGATTCAGATCATTGACCGAATGCCCCGGAGGCAGCGGCTGCTGCCCGAACTGCTGCCCGAAACCGCCCTGCTGCTGCGGAAAACCCTGCTGCGGCTGCGGATTCCAGCCCGGCTGGAAACCGACCTGGGGCTGCGGCTGGGATAGCTGGGTCTGCAGCGGCGGCGCGGCCGGGGGCGGCGACCAGCTGTAGATCGGCCCGCCCGGTTGATCATTGGACGGCGCGAACTGCCCCGGCTGTCCCGGACCACCGAAATGTCCCGGCTCCCCGGGCTTCTCACCGTCACCCGGCACGCCCGGCGGCTCGGGGAACACCCGGCGCACCATGCCGTCGCTGCCGATCTCCTGCCGGATCTCGCCGTAGGGCGTCTGCTCGCGCACCTCACCCAGCGGCGCACCCGGCGGCGGAAAACCGCCCGGCGCACCGGGATTCGGCGGCGGCGCGAACTGCCCGGCATCCGGCGGCGGGAACGCGCCGGCGGGCGGGAAGCCCGGCTGGCCGTACGGCCCGGGACCGCCCGGCGCGAACGGATTGTGGCCATCGCTCGCGAATGGGTTGTGGCCGTCCGGCCCGCCCGGCCCGTAGGGCCCCGGGAAGGGACCGTTGTGCGGCACGGCCCGGTCGATCGAATCCGGTACCGGCGGGAAGAATCCGGCCACCTGCTCCTCGGAATCGCTCGCCGCGCCGTTGTTCTCGGCCTGTCCGTCGGCCTGCACCTCGACCTGCTCGGCCTCGACATCGGCCAACTTGACGGCGTCGTCGGTATCCCCCTTGCCCTGCACAGGCTTAGAGGTCGAATTCTGATCTTTCGTGGTCACGTGTCCCCCATCTGCTCGACGGCTCGAACAGAGAGCTCGGCGCTAATGCGCCCCAACGCTAGCATTGTTGACCCGTCCGGACGCGGCGAGCCCGCCTCGACAACGTCGAGACGGGCTCTCCTACCTGCGATTTCGCTCAGGCCTTGCGGGCAGCGCGGTTGACTGCGGAGACGACCGCGCGCAGCGAGGCGGTGGTGATGGAGGTGGCGATGCCGACACCCCAGGTGACCTGATCGCCGATGGCGCATTCGACATAGGCGGCGGCCTGGGCGTCGTCGCCGGAGGACATGGCGTGCTCGCTGTAGTCCAGCACGCGCACGTCGTAGTCGATGGTGGCGAGCGCGTCGACGAAGGCGGCCAGTGGGCCGTTGCCCTCGCCGGAGATGGCGTGCTCGACGCCGTCCACCTTGACCACGGCCTCGATGTGATCGACGCCGCCGTCGGTCTCGGAGGCGGTGACCTTCTGGCGCATGCGTTCCAGCGGCAGGATCGGGGTCAGGTACTCCTCGGAGAAGACGTCCCACATCTCCTTCGGGGTGACCTCGCCGCCCTCGCCGTCGGTGATCTTCTGCACGGCCTGCGAGAACTCGATCTGCAGCCGGCGCGGCAGCACCAGCCCGTGATCGGTCTTCATGATGTAGGCCACGCCGCCCTTGCCGGACTGCGAGTTCACCCGGATCACGGCCTCGTAGGTGCGGCCGACGTCCTTCGGGTCGATGGGCAGGTACGGGACCTCCCACACGATGTCGTCCACGTCGGCGCCCTGCGCGTCGGCGGCGGCCTTCATGGCGTCCAGGCCCTTGTTGATGGCGTCCTGGTGCGAGCCGGAGAAGGCCGTGTAGACCAGGTCGCCGCCGTAGGGGTGGCGCTCGGCGACGGGAAGCTGGTTGCAGTACTCGACCGTGCGGCGGATCTCGTCGATGTTGGAGAAGTCGATCTGCGGGTCGATGCCGCGCGAGAACATGTTCATGCCCAGCGTCACCAGGCAGACATTGCCGGTGCGCTCGCCATTGCCGAACAGGCAGCCCTCGATGCGGTCGGCGCCGGCCTGGTAGCCCAGTTCGGCCGCGGCCACGGCGGTGCCGCGGTCGTTGTGCGGGTGCAGCGACAGCACGATGGAGTCGCGGCGGGCCAGGTTGCGGTGCATCCACTCGATGGAGTCGGCGTAGACGTTGGGCGTCGCCATCTCCACGGTCGCCGGCAGGTTGATGATCAGCGGCTTCTGCGGGGTCGGCGCGATGATCTCGGAGACCGCGTCGCACACCTCGCGGGCGTAGTCCAGCTCGGTGCCGGTGTAGGACTCCGGGCTGTACTCGTAGCGCCAGTTGGTGTCCGGGTAGCGCTTCTCGACCTCCAGGCACAGCTCGGCGGCGTCGGTGGCGATCTTCTTGACGGCGTCGCGGTCGGCGCGGAAGACGACGCGGCGCTGCAGGATCGAGGTCGAGTTGTAGAAGTGCACGATCACGTTGGCCGCGCCGGCGCAGGCCTCGAAGGTGCGCTCGATCAGCTCGGGCCGGGACTGGGTCAGCACCTGGATGGTGACGTCGGCCGGAATCGCGCCGTCCTCGACGATCTCGCGGACGAAGTCGAAGTCGGTCTGCGAGGCGGCCGGGAAGCCGACCTCGATTTCCTTGTAGCCCATGCGCACCAGCAGGTCGAACATGCGGCGCTTGCGGGCGGGGCTCATCGGGTCGATCAGCGCCTGGTTGCCGTCGCGCAGGTCCACGGCACACCAGCCGGGCGCGCGGTCGATGATCTTGTCCGGCCAGGTGCGGTCGGGCACGGTGACCGGCTCGACCTCCTCGGCGAAGGGCCGGTACCGGAAGACCGGCATGGAGGAGTTCTTCTGCGTGTTCCAGGCGGGCTGGTCGGCGGGCGCAGGCTTGGACGGCGCGGTGATGGACCGCGTACCGGATACGAAAGCGTCAGCGGCTGACATGGCGATTTATCTCCGAGGGTGTGGCTGGATCCCAGGTATGGGGTAGACCGGCACGGCAGATCCCCGCGACGGGAGCCGGTCCGAATCAGACCCCGTCGCGGCGGCCGAGGAGAAGTGCCCGCTGCATGATGATCGCGAGCTTACAGGGGCGCAACAGACGCCCGGAAGTCGGGGAGGCGGGGGCCACAGTGCGAGTGTGTCACTCATCGGCGGCGATCGGTGCCACATCGACCGACACGCTGATGATCGATTCCTTGGCGTCGGTATAGATGATGCCGCGCAGAGGCGGCACGTCGGCGTAGTCGCGACCCCAGGCGACGGTGACGTAGCGGTCGTCGGCGAACTGGCCGTTGGTGGGGTCGAAGCCGATCCAGTGCCCGGCGCCGCCCGGGAGCCAGACGGCGGCCCAGGCGTGGGTGGCGTCCGCGCCGACCATGCGTTCCTTGCCCGGGGGCGGGTCGGTGGACAGGTAGCCGGAGACATACCGGGCGGCCAGCCCCTGGGAGCGCAGGCAGGCGATGCCGAGACGGGCGAAGTCCTGGCAGACGCCGTGACGGGCGGCGAAGACGTCGGCGACGCTGGTGCTGACGGTGGTGGAGCCGGATTCGTAGGCGAAGTCGGTGTGGATGCGCGCGGTCAGTTCCCGCACCGCGTCCAGCAGCGGACGCCCGGGCGGGAAGGATTCGGCGGCGTAGGCGGCGACCTCGGGGATGATCTCGGGCGGGGTCAGGTCGAGGGTGAATTCCACGGCGAGCGGGCCGTTCTCGGCGGTCGGGCGGGCCTGCTCCCAGGCCGGCTGCGCGGCGGGCGCGGCGGGCGCGCCGACTTCGACGAGGGATTCGCCGGTCACCTCCAGGCGGCGATGTTCGGCGGTGACGTGGAAGTAGAGGGTGGTGTTGTCGTACACGTCAGTGCCCACCGATCGATCCGACGGGAGGGGATCGACGCGAATGTCGTGGGACAGCAACCGCTGTCCCGGAAACTCGCGCGGCGTCAGGTAGGCGCGGCCGTAGGAGCTGCTGACCACGTCCGAGTACAGGTAGACGGTGCGGTGCAGCACCCGATAGCGGCGCATCAGCCCACCACCCGGGCGGAGCCCCACAGCGGCTGGATCTCGCGCGGCACCGACAGCCGGCTCGCCTCGAAGGATTCGGAGAGTTTGCGCAGCCGCAGGTGGACGCCGTCGAGCAGCTCGGCCAGTTCGGTGCGGCGGCCGTCCGCGACGGTCTCCAGCTCGGCCGGGTCGACGCGGCGCAGCATGCGCTGGGCATCGGCCAGGAGTCGTTGCGGGCGTGAGGATCCGGAGGCCCCCGGCAGCGCCGGGAAGTCGTCCTCGAGGCGTTCCAGCTGGTAGGCCAGCGAGCGCGGATTGTGCCCGTCGAACAGCAGCAGTCCGGCGACGGCGGCGATGCGGACCGAATCACCGTGCCGGCGGCGGTAACTCACCGCGGACACGGTGGCCTGTAGGACCGCGTCGGTCACCACCCGGCCGACCTCCGGCCGGTAGGCGCCGGTGAGGGCGGAGGTCAGCAGGGCCGACAGCGCCAGCGCGCGCTCGATGCGGCGGCCGATGTCCATGACATGCCACCCCGTATCCCGCACGGTCGATTCCGCGTCGATGCCGGTCAGCGACAACAGTGCGGACAGGGCGCGGGAGTGCACGGCCGACAGCGCCGCGCCGCGATCGCCGCGGACAGCGCGATACTCCGACAGGGCGCGATCGATGGAACCGAGCACCATCCAGGTGTCGGGAGAGAGCTGATCACGCACGGCGCGTGCGGCTTTCGCGTAGCGCTCCACGGAGAACGCGAGCGAGCCGGGAACCCCGCGGTCGACGGTGAGGGAGACCAGGTAGTCGTGGTCGCGGCGGGACGCGCCGGGCAGCGCGATCGGGACGGTCGGCTCGTCGGAGTATTCGCGCCGCCGCGGCGGCTGGGATCCTGACCGGGTCTGTGCAGCGGTCTGCGCCTCGGACTGGCGGCGCCTGCGCCGACGCTCCGATGAATCCGATTGCACGGCCGTCGGTTTCGGCACGCCAGGCAGCTTCGGTTCGGCCGGGGTCGTGCCGGTCATGCGGGCGAGGGCGGCCATCAGGATGGGCATGGCCTCCGCGCCCTCCAGCCACGGCCGGTAGCGGTAGTCCTGGTGGCGTTCGTGGATGGCGCTGAGCAGGCGCACGGTGACCTCGGCGCGCTCGCCGTAGCGGCCCAGCCAGAACAGGTCGTTGAGCACACGCGGCGAGCTGACCACCTCCATCGAGGCGACCGCGACCACCCGGCGCTCACGCTCCTCGGGCACCTCGGCGGTCGCCGCGGGCACGGCCTTGACGGCGGCGGGCGCGGCGCGCACCCAGACGTCCTTGGCGGCGGCCTCCCCCACCGTGCCCTCGGGTCCGCCGCGCTGATGCAGCTGCCCCAATCCGCCCTGCATGATGCGGTATCCGACACGTCCGGCCAGGGAGAACAGGCGGACGGCGACGGGGGCGGCGGCGAGTCCGCCGGAGCCGTCGACCGCGGGGGCGACCGAGAAGCGGGCCGGTTCCTGGCCGATCCACTTCCAGCCCTCGGTCTCGATGCGGGCCCGCCACTGCGCACGCTGCACGGCGGTGAGGATGGGACCGAAGACCGTGGTGCCGTCCACGGTGGAGCGCAGGATCAGGCGGTGCAGGTTGGCCGCCAGGTGAGAGCGTTCGGAATCGTCTCCACCCCAATATGATTCGATGCCGGGCAGGGTGAGCTCCTCGTCCAGCAGCCGCCGTGACAGGCGCGGCAGGAACGCGGCCAGCGCCGGATTCTCCAGCAGCCCGCTGCCCAGGGTGTTGACCACCGTGACCGCGCCGCGACGCAGCACCTCCACCAGACCCACCACGCCCAGTCGCGAATCCGGCCGCAGGTCCAGGGGATCGGAGAACTCGGCGTCCACGCGGCGCAGCACCACGTCGACCCGTTCGAGCGTGCCCAGCGAGCGCATCCACAGCCGGCCGTCGCGTACCACCAGGTCGGCGCTCTCCACCAGCGGGAAGCCCAGCACGGAGGCCAGATACGCCTGATCGAAGGCGGTTTCGGAGTGCACACCCGGGCTCAGCACCACGACCACCGGGTCCTCGTCGGCGCCGCGCGGCGCGGCCTCGATGAGCATGAGCCGCATGGCCCGCACGAACGGGGTGAGCGGACGCGGGCTGGCCAGCTCGAACGCCTCGGGAATGGCGGCGGACACCACGCGGCGGTCGGCCAGCGCATAGCCTGCGCCGGAAGGAGCCTGCGCCCAATCGGCGAGCACCCGGAAGCCGCCGTCGCTCCAGCGGCTGACATCGCAGGCGTGCAGGAACAACTGATGCCGGCCAGGCAGTGAAATACCGTGTGCGGCACGGACATAGCCGCGATGCGCGAAGACCACCTGCGGCGGCAGCAGGCCCTCGGTAAGGGTGCGGCGCGGGCCGTACACGTCGGCGAGCACCGCGTCGAGCAGCCGGGAGCGTTGCACCACACCGGATTCCAGCGCCGCCCACTCGGTGTCGGAGAGCAGCAGCGGAATCGGGTCCAGCCGCCACGGCGAGGGCGTGGTGGGCTCCTCGGAGCTGGTCAGTTCGGTGTAGGTGATGCCGTCGTCCTCGATCAGCCGCCGGACCCGGCCGTCGATGCGGTGCAGTCCGGCCCGGCCCTGGTCCAGAAAGTCGGCGGACAGGTCGGCCCACAGGCTGCGCAGGCGGCCGTCGTGATCGACCAGTTCGTCGTAGAAGCCGCCGGTGGCCAGGCCACAGGCGTCGCGGGTGCCGGTATCGGCCGCGGCGGCACGGTAATTCGCGAACTCCTCGCTGGGTGGCACTGCGTCGAGCACTGTCACCGCTACCACTTCCCCGGGTATGCCTATCGATCGCCGACGACGCCCCACACGGTCCGCGCCCGGCGCAGATCGAGTATTCCGGGCGCGCCGACATCTGTTGCCTGTATGGCCATTTTGGCACGCAAATCCGCGATATCGACCGGGCCCGGGGTGTGCCCGGAGGATTCGAATCGCCGATTGCGCCGGGATTGCGCCACCACCGAATTCACCGGCGGCCCGGCATAGAACATACCGCCTGGATGGCTCACGTGATACGTGCAGCCGCCGCGGGACAGGCCGGTCTGCAGTTCGACCACGTCGAAGACCAGCGGTGCGTCCACCGTGATCGTCGGATGCAGCGACTCCGGCGGCTGCCACGCCCGATACCGCACGCCCGCCACCTGCACGTCCGCCCGCCCGGCTGGGATGAGGGGCAGCGGGAAACCGTTGCAGGTCACCGCATACCGGTCCCGGTCCGCCCCGGTCACCCGGACCTGCAGGCGCTCGACCGAGGAGTCCACGTATCGCGCGGTCCCAGACGCGGTGGTCTGTTCCCCGAGGGTGTTCCACGGCTCGATCGCCGCGCGCAGTTCCACTTCCATATCCCCGAGTACCACCGTGCCGAACCGGGGAAAACGGAACTCCGAGAACGGATCCAGCCAGCTGGTGTCGAATTCGATGCCGTGCGCGCGCAGATCGGCCGCCACCTCGGCGATATCGGCCTGCAGGAAATGCGGCAGCAGGTAGCGCCCGTGCAGGTTGGCGCCGTGCCGGAGCAACGGCGCGGTGTAGGGGTGCTCCCAGAACCGCAGCACCAGCGCCCGCACCAGCAGCGACTGCACCATGGCCATGCGGAAGTGCGGCGGCATCTCGAAGCCGCGCAACTCCACCAGTCCGAGGCGGCCGCGCGCCGAATCCGGGCTGTAGAGCTTGTCGATGCAGAATTCGGCGCGGTGGGTATTGCCGGTGAGGTCGGTGAGCAGGTGGCGTAGCGCGCGATCGACCGCCCAGGGCGGCGCGGCCGGCTCGTCGGGATCGGCGGCCGCGGCGGCCCGGCTCAGGCGGGCGATCTCGGCGAAGGCGATCTCCAGTTCGTAGAGTGCGTCCTCGCGGCCCTCGTCGACGCGGGGCGCCTGCGAGGTCGGTCCGATGAACCGGCCCGAGAACAGATAGGACAGCGCCGGATGCCGCTGCCAGTAGGTGAGCAGGGACACCAGCAGGTCCGGGCGGCGCAGCAGGGGTGAGCGCGCCGGGGTGCGGCCGCCGAGCGTGATGTGGTTGCCGCCGCCGGTGCCGCGGTCGGTGCCGTCCACATCGAAGGATTCGGTGCTCAGCCGGGCCAGCCGGGCCTGTTCGTAGAGCGTCTCCAGCAGCCGCGACTGCTCGGTGAAACCGGTGGTGGGCTGGACGTTCACCTCGATCACGCCCGGGTCGGGAGCCAGGGACAGGGTATGCAGCCGGCCGTCCACCGGTGCCGGATAACCCTCCAGCACGACCGGCTGCCCGACCGCGACGACGGCTTCCTCGACCCGGCGCACCAGATCGCAGAACGCGCCGAATTCCTCGACGGGAGGCAGGAATACGAACAGCCGGCCGTCGCGGACCTCGGCGACCAGCGCGGTGATCGGCGCGCGCTCGGCGGACTCCACCACCGCGGGCGGCTCATCCGCGGCCAGCGGCGGGCGCGGCGCGAACGGGTCCGCCTCGGGTCGCGGCGGCGGCGCGTTCCAGGTGACGGACCGCAGTGGCAACCGCAGTCCGGCCGGGGAATCGCCCTCCGTCAGGACGATTCGACCGCGCCGCAGCTTCCAGTCGGCGCTCGCCCACCCGGCCTCGTCGTCCCGGCGATACAGCGACAGCACGTAGGCGGCAGGCTCGCCGACGGCGGCATCCAGCCGAGCCAGCAGCGCGCTGCGCGCCGACGGCGAATCCCCGCCGCTGTCCAGATCCTCGTCGGCACGGACCGGATCGCCCTGTGGCACAGCGGCCTTGGCGGCCATCCGGAGCAGCGAATCCTCGTAGGCGGGGCGCACCTGACTGTCCGGCAGCCCCAGGCCCCGTGCGATGTGGGCGATCACCGCCCGCGCGACCCGTGCGTCCGGGGGACACGACGGTTCCGTCCCGGTCACGGCCGGCTCCGGCGAGGGACTATCCGGATTCGACGCGACCACCCGACGCTCGGCGATACCGTTCGAACTCGAAACATCCGCTGTGCCAAGCATTTCGGTCACCGGGTCCGAGCCACGTGATCGACGTGCGCCGCCCGGCGCGGCCCGCCGCTGTTCGGGCGCACCGGATGTCCCCGCGGCGGCCTCACCCACATGGCCGGCCAGCGGGAGCCAGGGGTGGGCGAGCAGGTCGGGGTGCCGCCAGAGCGGTTCGTCGTCGTCACGCCACAGCATGGCGATTTCCCAGCGCGGCAGGGGTTCTCCCGGATACCACTTGCCCTGGCGGTACTGCACCAGGCCGGTCGGCGCGTAGATGCGGCGCAGGCGTTCGGCCAGGTCGGCGGCGCGTTCGCGCTTGCGCGGGCCGTCGGCCTCGGTGGTCCATTCCGGACCGGTCCGATCGTCGAGGGCGACGAAGGTGGGTTCACCGCCGATGGTCAGGCCGACCCCGGCGGCCTCGGTGCGGGCGTCCACCTCCGCGCCCGTGGCGCGGATGCGCTCCCACTGGGAATCGGTGTAGGGCAGGGTGACTCGCGGATCCTCGTGGATCCGGCGCACGGTGTTGGAGAAGTCGAGGCTGGCGGCGACCGGGTCGGTGGATCCGGTGATCGGCGCCGACGAGACCGGATGCGGGGTGGCGGCCAGCGGAATGTGGCCCTCCCCCGCGAACAGGCCCGAGGTGGGGTCCAGGCCCACCCAGCCCGCGCCGGGCAGGTACACCTCGGTCCAGGCGTGCAGGTCGGTGAAATCGGCGGGCGGCCCGGAGGGTCCGTCCAGAGACGGTACGTCCTGGGCCAATTGGATGAGGTACCCGGAGACGAAGCGGGCGGCCAGCCCGAATTCCCGCAGGATGGACACCAGCAGCCAGGCCGAATCCCGGCACGAGCCGAGGGCGGCGCGCAGCGTGTGATCCGGCGACTGCACGCCCGGCTCCATCCGGATGGTGTAGGCGACATCGTGGCGCAGCGCCTGATTCACCGCGATCAGGAAGTCGATGGTGCGCGGCCGGTCCGACGGCGTGTGGCGGCGCACCCAGTCCCGCACCGAAGCGCCCGGGCCGGAACCGGATTCGCCCTCGTCCACCGGCCGCAGATAGGGCTCGAGGTCCGTGGACAACTGCGGCGAGTAGCCGAACGGGAAATGCTCGGCGTGCTCCTCTACGAAGAAATCGAAGGGATTGATGGCGTCCATATCGGCGATCAGCCCGACCACGATGGACAGTTCCGGCGTGGGCTCGTGGAAGATCAAGCGCGCCAGGAAATTCCCGAACGCGTCCTGCTGCCAGTTCACCCAGTGGTTCCCCGGGGTCACCCGCATCGAGTACGCCTCGATGGCGGTGCGCGTATGCGGGGCGGGTCGCAGGCGGACCACATGCGGATGGACGCGCACGGGATGGTCGAAGGAATAGGTGGTGCGGTGTTCGAGGGAAACCTTGATCCCCATCTGTCCAGTTCACCACGCGAAGGCCGGGACACGCTGGAGTTTTTCCGACAGTTCGGGCGACACGCGGTGAGCTCCCGCAGATGTCGCACGCGGGTGATATCACCGTAACGACGCGTGAAGGAGGTTGCGGTGCATCCTGCGGATTGCTCACCGTGCGAATCGGCACTCGATCACTGCCACGGGACACTGATCGTGCACGCCACCGGATCGGTGGAATGCACCGAATCCGACTGCTTCGAGACCGATCGGTCACGGCATCTGTTCGTGGCCGACTGCTCCGATATGGCGGGCGGCTGCGGCTGTGCCGCCGCCGCGGCGGACACCGGGCGGCAGACCCGCGCCGGCTAGCCATTAGCCTGGCCGGGTGAGCTACGACCTCGTTCTGCTGCCCTCCGGAGCCGCCGTGTCCCCCGCCGAGGTGGACACGTACCTGACCGCGCAGGACGGCAGACCGGCCGGTGACGCCGTCGCCGAGATCGCGGCCGAGCTGGACGAGCGCAATGGCGAACTGCCCGAGGCGGACAGCTTCCTGGGCTCGCCCGCCGTCGACGGCGTGCTGGGCGACGCCCTGTTCGTGTCCACCCCCTACGACGCCATCGGGCATGTGCGCGGGCTGCTGTTCGAGCTGGGCACCCCGCACGACTATGCGCTGTGGGACCCGCAGCTGGCCTGGCTGGTGGATCCGGCCGAATCGGTCACGGCCGCCGTCACGCACGGCGGGGCGGGTGAATTCCCGTATCTGACACGGCAACTGGTGGAGCTGTGGATTCCGGAGCTGGGACAGCCCGGTCCGTATCTGATCGTGGAAACCGGAGATCAGATCTACATCCAGACCTATCGGCATCCGGACGGGCATTACGACCTGGAATACCGGGAAGGGTCCGCCGACAAGCATTTCGCCGCCACCGCGAACGACCCGCGAATTGTGGCCGATCTGATCTGGGGCTGGGCCACGGGAGATCGTTCGAGATTCGCCGCGCTGGATTGGCAACGTCTCACGTTCTGACCGTCGAATAACAGACAGATTTCAATTTCCACTTCCAACCCCCCGGAATGAAGGCTGCGCTCGCGCAGGAAAGCTAGCATTTCGCTAATTGCACGCGGTGTTTCCGAGCTTGTACGAATTACTCACCGAGGCGAGGAGCGAAAAATGAAGCTACGCCCGTCGAAGCTACGCCCGTCCTTGAAGACCGGGACCTTGCGTAAGGGTTTGGCAGTCGTGGCCGGTTTGGCGGCTACCTTCGCTATCGCCGTGGCATTGCACGCCAGCGGGGCCGGGGCCGATATCCCCAGGAACGTTCAGCACATCCCCTGCCCGCAGCCGGCGGCGCTCCCCGCGCCGCCGACCTGGACATAACCCAATCCCGGTAAACCACTTACAGGGCGCGACGCCCGGAAAGGGCGCGGCCCAGGGTCAATTCGTCGGCGAATTCCAGATCGCCGCCCATGGGCAGGCCCGAGGCCAAGCGCGTCACACTCAGTCCCGGGAAATCGCGCAGCATGCGGACCAGGTAGGTGGCCGTCGCCTCACCCTCGGTATTCGGGTCGGTGGCGATGATCACCTCGGTGACATCCACGCCATCGTCCTGATTTCCGATGCGGGTCAGCAATTCCCGGATGCGCAACTGGTCCGGGCCGATACCCGACAGCGGGTCGAGCGCACCGCCGAGCACGTGATAGCGCCCGCGGAATTCACGGGTGCGCTCGATGGCCTGCACATCCTTGGGCTCCTCGACCACGCAGATCATGGTGCGATCGCGCCGCGGATCGGCGCAGATGCGGCACAGTTCTCCGTCGGAGACGGTGCCGCAGACGGCGCAGAACCGCACGCCGTCCCGCACCTTCTGCAGGGCCGCCTGCAGCCGGTCGATCTCCGGCGGCTCCACCGAGAGGAGATGAAATGCGATGCGCTGCGCGCTCTTCGGGCCGACGCCGGGCAGCTTGCCCAACTCGTCGATGAGATCCTGAACCGGACCCTCGTACACCTACCCAGCCCCGATCAGAGTCCGGGCAGCGCGCCGCCGCCGAGACCGCCGGCCAGCGGGCCCAGCCGCTCGGCGGCCAGGTTCTGCGCGGTCTCCATGGCGTCGTTGAGCGCGCCGATGATCAGATCCTGCAGCGTGTCCACATCCTCGGGATCGACCACCTTCGGGTCGATGGTCAGCGCCAGCACCTCGCCGGTGGCGCGGATCCGGGCGCGCACCAGGCCACCGCCCGCCTCGCCCTCGACCTCCGACTCCGCGATCTCCTGCTGCGCGGCCATGACGGCCTGCTGCATCTGCTGGGCCTGGGCCATCAACTGCTGGAAATCGAAACCTTCACCGGGCTGCACGGCGCGTCCTTCCTGGGGGATGGTGATCGCCCCCAGCCTAGTCGGCGACGCGCTCCGCGCTGCTTGACTCTCCCCTCGCTGGAGGGTGTTCGCTTAGGGCATGACGGCAACGGTTCCGATCGGCGAGTTCTCCCGGCTCACCTACCTGACCATCAAGACGCTGCGGTACTACCACGAGATCGACCTGCTGGCCCCCGTCGCGATCGACCCGGGCTCCGGCTACCGGTTCTATTCGACCGAGCAGGTGGACCAGGCACACTTGATCAAGCGGCTGCGCGAGCTGAACATGCCGTTGCCGGAGATCAAGGCGGTGATGGCCGCCCCGGATCAGGCGGCTCGGGACGCGGCCATCCGAGCGCATCTCGAGCGCATGGAGGCCGAGCTGGTGCGCACCCGCGACGTGGTGGCCTCGCTCCGGGCGCTCCTGCTGCCGTCGACCGGGATCAACGTCGAATACCGTTCCGTCGCAAGCTATCCGGCGCTGGCCATGAGATCGGAAGTGGCGCGCGAGGAGTGCGATGCGTGGTGTGAGCACAGCTACGGAACCATGTATGCGCAACTGACCGCCGCGAACCTCGCACCCTCCGGACCGGGTGGCGCCACCTACGCGCCGGAGTTCTTCGAATACGACCGGGGCGAAGTCGTCACCTTCGTGCCCATCGACGAGCGGCACCGGGACCGCATCGACGCCGGGACCGTCCTCGACCTGCCCGCCCGCCGGTTCGCCATCGCCGTCCACGCGGGACCGTTCACCGAATTCGACCGCACCTATGGCGCGCTGGGCAGCCATGTGGCCGAACACGACACCGCGCTCGCCGAACCCGTGCGCGAGATCTACCTGGTCGGGCCCGGTGACGCCCGGCCCGCCGACTACCGCACCGAAGTCTGCTGGCCCATCGGCCGGCTCTGAAGAAGGAGGGAATCCATGGCACTGTCTCTAGGCAATGTCGTCTTCGACTGCCACGACGCCGCCGCGCTGGCGGGCTTCTACGCGCAACTGCTGGACCGCCCGGTCGACGAGGGCGCGAACGAGCATTTCGCGACCATCGACAACGCCGCCGCCACCCCGACGTTCATGTTCGTCCAGGTGCCGGACAAGAACCCGGGCAAGAACGTCGTGCACGTCGATCTGAGTGCAGGCAGCGCACTGACCGCCGAGGTGGAGCGCGCGGTTGCCCTCGGGGCCAAACATCTCGCGGACTTCGACGAATACGGCGTGAAGTGGGCGACGCTTGCGGACCCGGAGGGCAACCTCTTCGATATCGGCGGCGAGGGCTGACCCCCGCTCGCTAGGCGAGCTCGCGCTTCAGGTTCTCGAGCACCTCGGCCTGGATCTTCTTCAGGCCGAGCGGCGCGAAGATGCCCTCGAAGATGCCGCCGATGCCGCCCGCACCCTTCCAGGTGGTGCGCACGGTGACCAGCGAGCCGGTGCCCGAGGGGGTCACGGTCCAGGCGGTGACCATGGAGGAGTTCGAATCCCGTTCCGTCACCATGGAATCGGAGACCGAGATGGCCGCGCGCACATTGCGGGAGCGCTTCTCGGTGGCCTGCAGGGTCCACTCCGCGACGGTGCCGGCGCCCTGGCCGCCCTCGACCACCTTGTAGTCGCGGTAGTGCGCGGAGAGGATCTTGGGCCGCACTGTCTCGTAATCGGCGATCGCGTCGAGGGTGCGCTTCGGATCCGCCGCGACGACGATCGAACTGGAGGCGCTGACCTGTCCCACCATGTGCTCCTTAGTGATTGCGCGGGCCGACCGGCACTCTGCCCTGCTACCGCCGGTCATGCTACGCCGCATCGGGGTGCGCCGGTTCGCTGCGCCGCGTCGGGTCGGCTGCTGGCCGGCGCCGGCGACGACGGTTCGATCAGGAGCTCGACGACCCGCCGTAAAGCGCCTGGCCGCACCGTAACCCAATTGTTAGCTGAAGTAACAATCATCACGGCGAGGACGGGAATACCCTCGCTACGCGGCAGGTCGCACCCGCCGACACGCATGCAAACTGTGCGTGAAAACCCGCCCCGCCGGTGCTCCCCTGCTGGCCGTACCGGTCGGTGCACGCTAGGTTTCCGAAGGTGGCAGTGAGTCTGTTGGGGAAGGCCGGCCGCGCACCGGCCGCACAGGAATCAGGTTTCGCCGCGCATCGGGCCGGAGTCGATCACCTCCTGGCCTCGTACCGCGCCATACCGCCGGATGCGAACGTACGGCTGGCCAAGAAGACGTCCAACCTCTTCCGGGCCCGGGCGCGCAGCACCGCACCCGGCCTCGATGTGTCCGGATTGACGCAGGTCATCGCGGTGGACCCGGAGGCCCGCACGGCCGACGTGGCCGGCATGACCACCTACGAGGACCTGGTCGCCACCACCCTGCGCTACGGGCTGGCCCCGTTCGTGGTCCCGCAGCTGAAGACCATCACCCTGGGCGGCGCCGTCACCGGACTGGGCATCGAGTCCACCTCGTTCCGCAACGGTCTCCCGCACGAATCCGTGCTCGAGATCGACGTGCTGACCGGCGCCGGTGAGATCGTCACCGCCACCCCGGACGGCGAACACGCGGATCTGTTCCGCGGATTCCCGAATTCCTACGGCACGCTCGGGTACTCGACCCGGCTGAAGATAGAACTCGAACCGGTACTGCCCTACGTGGCATTGCGGCACATACGGTTCCACGATCTGCGGGAGCTGGAGGCGATGATGACACAGATCATCGCGGACCGCTCCCACGACGGCGAACCGGTCGACTATCTCGACGGCGTGGTCTTCACCGCCGACGAGAGCTATCTCGTCCTGGGCCGCCAGACCGACGAGCCCGGCCCGGTCAGCGACTACACCGGCATGGACATCTACTACCGATCCATCCAGCACGATTCGGCACGGCCCAAGCGTGATCGGCTGACCATCCACGACTACCTGTGGCGCTGGGACACCGACTGGTTCTGGTGCTCACGGGCATTCGGAGCGCAGAACCCGCGGATCCGGCGCTTCTGGCCCCAGCAGTATCGGCGCTCCAGCTTCTACTGGAAGCTCATCGCGCTGGATCACAGGTACGCGATCGGCGACAAGATCGAGGCGCGGCACGGAAATCCGCCGCGCGAACGAGTGGTGCAGGACATCGAGGTGCCCATCGAGCACACCGCGGATTTCGTGGAGTGGTTCCTCCGCGAGATCCCCATCGAGCCGATCTGGTTGTGCCCCTTGCGATTGCGCGACAGCCGCGCGGAGGTGCGGGACGCGGCCGAACGCCCCTGGCCGCTCTATCCGCTGGAGCCCGGCCGCAGCTACGTCAATGTCGGTTTCTGGTCGGCCGTGCCGACCGTGCCAGGACAGGCCGACGGCGCGGCCAACCGTGCCATCGAGCGCAAGGTGTCCGAACTGGACGGTCATAAATCCCTGTATTCGGACTCCTTCTACGGCCAGGATGAATTCGCCTCCCTCTACTACGGCGGCGATACCTACTCCACCCTCAAGAAACGCTACGACCCGGATTCTCGTCTACTGGATCTGTATTCGAAGGCGGTGCAACGCAAGTGACCACATACAAGGATCGTTCCGAGGTATTCGCCGAGCTCGGAACCAAACTCAGCATTGCCGAGATCTTCGAGACCCTCCTCGACGGACCCGTACCGATCCGCCTGACCTGTTACGACGGCAGCAGCGCCGGACCGGAGGACTCGGAGTTCGGCCTGGAGATCACCACCCCGCGCGGCGTCAACTTCATCGCCACCGCACCCGGCGACCTGGGCATGGCCCGTGCTTACATCTCCGGTGACCTGATCGCCCACGGCGTCGAACCCGGCGACCCCTACGCCCTGCTGAAGGCCATGGCGGGCATGAAGTTCCGCCGCCCCACCGCCCTGCAGCTGGTGGTCATCGCCCGTTCGCTGGGCTGGGAACTGCTCAAGCCGGTGCCCCCGCCGCCACAGGAGGCCATGCCGCGCTGGCGGCGCATCGCACTGGAAGGCCTGCGGCACAGCAAGACTCGTGACGCCGAGGCCATCCACCACCACTACGACGTCTCCAACATGTTCTACGAGTACGTGCTGGGCCCGTCCATGACCTACACCTGCGCCGCCTACGAGGACCCGGCCTGGACGTTGGAGCAGGCCCAGGAGAACAAGTACCGCCTGGTCTTCGAAAAGCTGAACCTGAAGCCCGGCGACCGGCTGCTCGACATCGGCTGCGGCTGGGGCGGCATGGTGCGCTACGCCGCCAAGCACGGCGTGCGGGTCATCGGCGCCACCCTGTCGGCCGAGCAGGCCGAGTGGGCGCAGGCCAAGATCGCCGAGGAGGGCCTGTCCGACCTCGCCGAGGTGCGCCACAGCGACTACCGCGACGTGCGCGAGGGTGAGTTCGACGCGGTCTCCTCCATCGGGCTCACCGAGCACATCGGCGTGCACAACTACCCTGCCTACTTCGAATTCATCAAGTCGAAGCTGAAGGTCGGCGGCCTGTTCCTGAACCACTCCATCACCCGGCCGGACAACACCCGCATCACCAAGGCGGGCGACTTCATCGACCGCTACGTCTTCCCCGACGGCGAACTGGCCGGCTCCGGCCGCATCATCTCCGAGGTCCAGAACGTGGGCCTCGAGGTGCTGCACGAGGAGAACCTACGCCGGCACTACGCCCTCACCCTCGCCGAATGGTGCGACAACCTGGTGAAGAACTGGGATGCCGCCGTCGAGGAGGTCGGCGAGGGCACCGCCAAGGTGTGGGGGCTCTACATGGCCGGCTGTCAGCTCGGCTTCGAACGCAATGTGGTGCAGCTGCACCAGATCCTGGGCGTCAAGCTCGGCGCGGACCAGGAATGGACAGTGCCGCTACGCCCCTGGTGGAAGGCGTAAGAACCCTCGTAAGACGAAGCAGGCGTGCGGCTTTCACCGCACGCCTGCTTTCGCCTCTACGAGGACAGACCCGCCACCGGAATTCCCAGTCGCGCGGTCATCCACGGGAATGACGAGGTGAAGGCCGCCGCAGCGAACTGCCAGGTGTGCCCGCCCTCAGTGGTGTGCACGGTGCAGTTGATATTGACCTGCTGTCCCTGGGCGCAGAGCGCCTCGGCCGCACCGACCTCGCCGGTGTCGTAGACGCCGTCCTTGCCGCCCATGCCGACCTTGCTCTCGTCGATCGACTGCTGCTGCATGTAGGCCTTCACCTTGGGGTCGGAGGCCATCTTCTTCTGCCACGCGGGCGGCGTCAGATCGTCGAACAGGCCGACCATATCGGCATACGGACCGTGCTTCTGCATCACCGTCGTGGGATCGAAGGCCGCCCAGGCCTGCTCGCTGCCGCCGAAGAGCCGCTTGACGGTCTGCTCCTTGTTGCCCGCGGCCGGACCGAGATCACCCGCGATATCCACGAACGTGCCGAACAGTTCCGGATGCATGGTCGCCAGATCCACCGCGCAGGTTCCGCCCATGGACCATCCGACGATCCCCCACCTCGCGGGATCCGCGGACGTGCCGAAGGTCGATTCCACATATGCGGGCACATCATTGGTGAGGTGGTCGGCCGCGTCGCCGCGCGGGCCGTTCACGCATTCGGTGTCGTTGTTGAAACTGCCGCCGGAATCGACGAACACCAGGATCGGCGTCTGGCCGCTGTTGGACTTCGCGAAATCGTCCACGCTGGGCATGATCTGACCGCTGCGCACCCAGTCCGCGGGCGTGTTGAACTCGCCGCCGATCATCATGACCACCGGCAGGGTGGGCGGCTGGTCGCCCTGGAACCAGGCCGGCGGCAGGTACACGTATTCGGTGCGGTGATTGAAGTGGCTACCCGATTCCGGAATGTCCACCGGCACGATCCGCCCGGTTCCCACATTCGTGTTCCGCAGCGACGCCAGCGAATCCAGGTTGGTCTGATGCGGCAGCGGTTCCGCCGTCACGGCAGCCCACGCCGCATTCGCGGTGGGGTAGTACCCCACCCACTGATTCAGCACGACGCCCACGTTCAGCAGCGCCGCCGGCACCGCCAGCACGGCCACGATCCGCTGCCACCAGCCACCGGTCCGGATGCCGACCACCGCGGCGGCGAGCGCCGCCCCCGCCAGGCCGACCGCGACCCACAGCAGCGCCGGCGCCGGATCCGACGCCAGCCCCTCGTTGTCGGTGTACATCCAGGAGGCCCACACCACCCCGAGCGCGAACACCGCACAGACCGGCACCCAGAGCAGCCACCAGCGGCGCGTGAACCGCGCGAACGCCACCACCAGCAGGAAGACCGCGACGAAGGTGATCACTTGGGGGAGCCAGCCGTGCAGCAGTGAAACCCCGTGGTGGAACCCGCCCCCGAACCCGGTCTGGGTCTGTGCGGGCAACTGCGGTGCCGGCGGCACAGCGGGCGGGGACTGCAGCATCGTCGTCACAGGCACGTCGGCGATTCTCGATACCGTTCCTCGAGAAACCCTGTGAATAGGCTGCACGAAGCCTGGATGCTGGGCGCGCTCGCCCGAATTCGCCGACCGTACCGCCGAATCCGCCGCTCAGAGCAGCGAATCGAGAAATCGCCGCGGCAGCTCCGGCGCATCGGTATCGACGTCCAGCGGCATCTCGTGGCGCATGGTGCGCAGGATGTTCACCACGCCCGGCCCGGCATCGAGCAGCGGCCGGGACCAGCCCAGCCCGGCACAGCGGACCACCACCGGGGTGAGCACAGCGATGGACTCCCCGAGCCAGCCGGAGACCGACAGGCATTCGGCCAGCAGCAGCGCCACGTCGAGTTCGGCGCGCGGCCGGTGTTGTTCGCGGATACGCGAATACAGGGCACGGGCGCGCTTGACCGCGGTGTCGTCGGTGCCGAGCGGGGCCAGGTCGTCGGTGGCGCGGTCCTCGCCCCGGTAGTGCCGGGCCAGCAGGGCGCGGATGGTGGCGATCTCCTCCGCCTCGGCGGCCAGCGCCGCCGCACCGGTGGCGTGCCGCAGCGGGCGGACCGCCGGGTCGGTGATCAGGCCCGCGGTCAGGGAATCGGCGGGCAGGCCCAGCCGCAGGCGCTCGGCCCGGACCTGGGCGGCCAGACGGGTGAGCCGGCGGTCGGCCGCGATGCGCGCGCCTTCGTCCAGGCGCGCCGCGGCGGTCTCCAGGTCACCGCGGACGGCCTTCACCCGGGCCCCGCTCACGAAGATGGTGACCAGGAAGTCCACCGGGCCGACCCGGGCGGTCAGTTCGTGGCTCTGATCCAGCAGCCGCTCGGCGCTGTCGAGGTCACCACGCCGGTAGGCCACCTCGCCCAGCAGCGCGGCCGCCACCCGCGCCGAGTTCGAGCGCGACCCCGCGCGGTCGCGGGCGATCTGCCATGCCTGCTCGAAACACCTGGTGGCGGTGTCGATATCGAGCTGCTCGTACGCGGCGTCGCCCTGCGCGCAGCGGCCGAACACCTCGCCCAGCGGATCGGCCGACCGCACGTGATAGGGCGCGGCCCACTCCTGCATGTCCCGGGCGCCCTCGAAGTCGAAGTCGCACAGGCGCACGAAGGAGGCCAGATTCGCGGCCGTCGACACCGTCCACGCCGGGAGGTTGTCGGCCAGCTTCAGGCATTCGGTGATCTTGTCGAGCACGCCCTCGGTGCGGTCGCGGGCCACCTGATCGGCGGCGGCCAGCACCGCCGCCTGACAGCGCTGGGTCACCGCCTCGGCGTCGTCGGTGCCACTGCGCGCCAGCATGTTCGACAACCGCCCCAGCGCGGTGCGGGCCGCACCGGACTGCTGCAGGTTCACATTGGCCCGGGCCAGCGCCATCAGTAGCTTGGAACGCGAAGTCACCTGCTGCACCGGCAGTTTCGACACCGTGGCGAACAGGGTCGCCAGCCGGGAGCTGTCGATCAGATCCATACCGCCCTTCTCGACCAGGTCCAGCGCGTACTTCAGATCGGTGGCGGCCAGCGCGTGATCCACCGACTGCTTGATCAAATTGTGTTCGGCGAACCAGCGAGAGGCCTTGCCGTGCAACTTCTTCAGCTGCCCGGGCTGGGCGCGGTCCAGGCGGGTGCGCAGGTGCTCGGCCACCACCGGCTGCATCCGGTACCAGCTCGGATCGTCGGCGAGCCGGTGCACGAACAGTTCCCGCCGCTCGGCCTGATCCAGCAGATCGGCGGCGTCCTTCGCGCCGGACAGCGCCTCGGCCAGCGAGGCGTTCACGCGTTCGGGAACCGCTATGGCACTGAGGAATTCGAGCATGCGCGGCTCGATGGTGTCGAGCACGTTCTCCGCGAGGTACTCGCGAATCGCCTTGTTGTCGCCGGAGAGTCCGGTGATCAGCCGGTCCACGTCGTGATCGGCCGACCGCAGCGACAGCCCCGCCAGCTGGATCGCGGCGGGCCAGCCGTCGGTGGCGGTGTGGATCTGTTCCACCTGCCGCTCGCTCAGCTCCAGCCCCATGCGCCCGACCAGGATCTGCCGGGTCTCCGCCTCGGTCAGCCGCAGCTGACGGGAGCCGATCTCCACCAGTTCGTCGGCCACCTGCAGGCGACTCAGCGGCAGCCCGGTCCGCTCCCGGCTGGTGATGACGAAACGCATTTCGTGCGAACAGTTGTCGAGCAGCGACTCCATCACCCGCTGCGCCCCCGCGTCGGTGATCCGATGCCAGTCGTCCACCACCACGACCACCGGGCTCCCGCTCGCCTGCACCTCGTCGATCAGCGCCGACACCGCGTACGGCACCGCCTCGGCGGGCCGCTCCTCCAGCAACTGCTCGAGCCCCGCGCCGATCTCCGGCCGCACCTTGCGGATGGCGGCGATGATGTGGGCCAGCAGCCACACCTCGTTGTCGTCGTCACGGTCGATGCCGATCCAGGCCACCGCCACCCCGCGATCGGTGAGCTCGGCACACCACTGCGCGGCGACGGTGCTCTTACCGAATCCGGCCGGGGCGTGGATCACCGCCAGCCGGCGGCGACCGCCCGCGCGCAGCGGTTCCAGCAGACGCGGGCGCGGTATCGGCTCGCGCGCCGGCATCGGGGGCAGGAATTTCGTTGTGGCCGTGGGCGGCAGCGTATTGCCGACGGCCCCGAACTCGGTAGTGCCGGCGGCCCCGAACACGGCGCTGGGATTGCCCTGCGGGCGCAGCGTCAGCGAGCGGGTGCGCGGGGCGGTGACCACGGTGTGCGTCCGTCGGCGCGAATATGTCCGGGTGGCAGCGGAATCCGCGCCGTCCGCCCCGGGCTGTTCACCCTCGAGCAGCGCCATCTCATCCGGGACCTGCCCGTGCTCACCCTGCACGGTCCGCAGCAGCTCCCCGAATTCCACGGCGCTGCCGGGCCGATCACGCGGATCCGGCGACATGGCCGCCTCGATGGCCGCCGCCACGTCGGGCGGAATCTCGAGCTCCCGCAGATCCGGCACCGGCTGACTGGTGATGCGCAGGAACTGCGCCACGATCTTCTCCCCGGCCTGCCGTTCGAAGGCGGCGTGACCGGTCAGCAGCGCGAAGAGGGTGGATCCCAGCCCGTACACATCCGAGCGCACGGTCGGCTCGTCGCCCTTGAGCACCTCGGGCGCGGTGAACGCGGGCGAACCGGTGATCAGACTCGTCGAGGTGCGGAAACCCCCTGGGATGCGGGCGATTCCGAAGTCGGTGAGCTGCGGTTCCCCGTACCGGCTCAGCAGCACATTCGCCGGCTTCACATCCCGGTGCAGCACTTCGGCCCGGTGCGCGCTCTCGATGGCCCCCGCCAGCTTCACCCCGACCCGGACCGAATCCGTCCAGGACAGCGGCCCGCTGTCCCGCACCACCTGTTCCAGGGAACCGCGGGTGGCATAGGGCATCACGATGAAGGGCCGCCCGCTGGGCGTCACGTCCACCTGCAGAATGTCGACAATATTCGGATGCCCCGACAGCCGGCCCATGGCGTGTTCCTCGCGCAGGAACCGCTCCCGGCTCTCGTCGTCGATCTCGGTGGACAGCACCTTGACCGCCACCACCCGGTCCAGGGCCCGCTGGGCACAGCGGTATACCACCCCGAAACCGCCCCGGCCGATCTCCTCCGCGTCGAACAGGCCCATGGCCTCGAGCTCGTCGTCGAGGGTCATGGGAAGGTAGGACTGCGTGGAGTTCTCGGGAGGGGCCTGCTCACTCCGCGAGCCGCCCGGGCGCGCCTGTGGATTCATCTGGACCTGCCTCCGGTGTTCTCCCGCGCATATTCCAACGTAGCGCGGACCGCACGGGCGTGTGGACCTTTCACTCAGCTCCGGGTGGCCCGTCCGGTCCTCTTCACACACCCGTAAAACACCCGGCCCGGGCCGCGTATTCGCGACCCGGGCCGGGTATTTCAGCGCAGGAGCGCCGTTATTACTTGCGTATTACTTGCGCAGCGAAGCCGGAACCTCGAAGCGGCTGCCGAACTTGGCGGCCAGCTCGTCGGCGCGGGCCACGAAGGCTTCCTGTCCACCCGGGTAGCCCACGATGAACTGGTGGGTGCCGCCGGTCCAGGCTGGGAAACCGATGCCGAAGATGGAGCCGATGTTGGCGTCGGCGGTCGAGGTCAGCACGTTCTCGTCGAAGCACTTCTGGGTCTCGATGGCCTCGGCGAACAGCATGCGGTCCTCGAGGTCCTGCAGGGTGACACCCTCGGGGAGCGCGGTGGAGGTCTTGAAGGTGGAGCGCAGCTCCGACCACAGACCGGTGGCCTTGCCGTCGACGTAGTCGTAGAAGCCCGCGCCGCCGGCCTTGCCCTTGCGGTCGAACTCGCCCACCAGCTTGTCGAGGATCTGCGCGGTCGCGCCGGAGGCGGCGTCGATCTCGCCGCCGGCGGCGATGATCGCCTCGGCGGTCTCCTTGTAGATCTTCTGCATGGTGGTGAAGTTCAGCTCGTCCGACAGCTTCAGCGGCGCCGCCGGGTAGCCCGCCTGCAGACCGGCCTGCTCGATGGTCTGCGGGTCGACGCCCTCACCGAGCATCATGATGGCCTCGTTGATGAACTTGCCGATCACGCGCGAGGTGTAGAAGCCACGCGAGTCGTTCACCACGATCGGGGTCTTCCGGATGGCGAGGGTGTAGTCGTACACCCGGGCCAGCGCCTCGTCGGAGGTCTTCTCGCCCTTGATGATCTCGACCAGCGGCATCTTGTCGACCGGCGAGAAGAAGTGGATGCCGATGAAGTCCTCGGCCCGCTTCACGCCATTGGCCAGCAGGGTGATCGGCAGGGTCGAGGTGTTGGAGCCGAGCAGCGCGTCGGCGTCCACGACGTCCTCGATCTCCTGGAAGACCTTGGCCTTCAGATCGGGGTTCTCGAACACGGCCTCGATGACGAAGTCAACGCCCGCGAAGTCGGCCGCGTCGGCGGTCGGCTTGATGCGGTCGAGCAGGGTCTTGGACTTCTCCTCGGTGGTCTTGCCACGCGAGAGCGCCTTCTCCTCGAGCTTGACCGAGTAGTCCTTGCCCTTGTTGGCGGCCTCGATGGTGACGTCCTTGAGGACCACGTCGATGCCGGCCTTGGCGGTGACGTACGCGATGCCCGCGCCCATCATGCCCGCGCCGACCACGCCGACCTTCTTGATCTCACGCTTCGGCACGTCCTTCGGACGCGAACCGCCGTTGTTGATGTGCTGCAGGTCGAAGAAGAACGCCTGGATCATGTTCTTGGCGACCGGACCGGTCAGCAGGGACACGAAGTAGCGCGACTCGATCAGCGAGGCGTTGTCGAAGTCGACCTGGGCGCCCTCGACCGCGGCGGCCATGATGGCCTGCGGGGCCGGCATGTTCTGGCCCTTGAGCTGCTTGC
The DNA here is from genome assembly GCF_040645495.1 of Nocardia sp. NPDC046763. Lineage (NCBI taxonomy): Bacteria > Bacillati > Actinomycetota > Actinomycetes > Mycobacteriales > Nocardiaceae > Nocardia > Nocardia sp. NPDC046763. Next base: position 102,863 of record NZ_JBEYYI010000010.1, read on the forward strand.
GCAGGTTGGCCGGGAAGGCCGGGAGGTTGGCGGCCAGCGCCGGGCTGGACGGGGTGCCGCCCGGAATCTTGTAGCCCTTGACGTCCCACGGCTGCACGCCGCCCTCGGGGTTGGCCTTGATCCACGCCTTGGCGGCCGGGACCAGCTCCTCGACGGAGGCGACGGTCTCGTGAATGAGGCCGGTGGCCTTGGCCTTCTGCGCGTTGAACTTCTGGCCCTGCAGCAGCACGCCCATCAGGCCGTTCGCGATGCCGAGCATGCGGGTGATACGGGTGACGCCGCCACCGGCCGGGAGCAGGCCCAGGGAGACCTCGGGCAGGCCCAGCTGCACGGCCTTGATGTCGGCCGCGATGCGGTGGTGGGTGGCCAGGGTGATCTCCAGGCCGCCGCCCAGGGCAGCGCCGTTGATGGCCGAAACCACCGGCTTGCCAAGGGTTTCCAGACGACGCAGGTCGTCCTTGATGAAGGTCAGTTCCTCCATGATGGCCGCGGCGTCCGCCGGGGTGGTCTGCATCATGTTCTTGAGGTCACCGCCGGCGAAGAAGGTCTTCTTCGCGGAGGTGATGACGACGCCGGTGATGTCGTCCTTCTCGGAGACCAGGCGGTCCACCGTGGCCCGCATGGAGTCCTTGTACAGCTGGTTCATGGTGTTGGCGCCCTGGTTCGGGTCGTCCATGGTCAGCACGACGATGCCGTCGGCGTCCTTTTCCCAGCCGATCATGTTCTCGGTCATAGTTTTTCGTGTCTCCCTTGAGAAAAGTCTGTATCTGATTTCGACGCGAGCGGGGCCCTACGTGGTTACGCAGGCTGCCGCCTCCGGGCCCTGACGCTCGCGTCGGGTGGGCGTCAGACGCGCTCGATGATGGTGGCGACACCCATGCCGCCGCCGATGCACAGGGTCAGCAGGGCGTAGCGGCCGTTGCGGCGCTCCAGCTCGTCGACCATGGTGCCGAGGATCATGGCGCCGGTGGCGCCCAGCGGGTGGCCCATGGCGATGGCGCCACCGTTGACGTTCAGCTTCTCGTCCGGGATCTGCAGGTCCTTCTGGAACTTCAGGACGACCGAGGCGAAGGCCTCGTTGATCTCGTAGAGATCGATGTCCTCCGGCTTCAGGCCGGCCTGCGCCAGGGCCTTGAGCGAGGCCGGGGTCGGACCGGTCAGCATGATGGTGGCGTCCGCGCCGGAGGTGGCGGCGGCGACGATGCGGGCGCGCGGCTTCAGACCCGACGCCTGCCCGGCGGCCTCGTTGCCGATCAGCACCATGGCGGCGCCGTCGACGATGCCGGAGGAGTTACCGCCGGTGTGGATGTGGTTGATCTTCTCGACATAGGTGTAGCGCTGCATGGCGACGGCGTCGAAGCCACCCATCTCGCCGATGCCCTCGAAGGCGGGCTTCAGCTTGCCCAGGTCGGCGGTGGTGGTGCCGCGGCGCATGTGCTCGTCGTTGTCGAGGACGGTCAGGCCGTTGATGTCCTTGACCGGGACGACCGAGCGGGAGAAGTAGCCGTTGTCCCAGGACTTGGCCGACAGCTCCTGCGAGCGGACCGCGTAGGCGTCCACGTCGTCACGGGTGAAGCCCTCGATGGTGGCGATGAGGTCGGCCGAGATGCCCTGCGGCACAATGTAAGCGTCGTAGCTGGTCTTCGGGTCCATGAACATGGCGCCGCCGTCGGAGCCCATCGGCACGCGGGACATGGACTCGACGCCACCGGCGATCACCAGGTCGTCGAAGCCCGCGCGGATGCGCGCGCCCGCGAGGTTCACGGCCTCGAGGCCGGAGGAGCAGAAGCGGTTCAGCTGCACGCCGCCGACGGTGTCGGGCAGGCCCGCGGTCAGCACGGTGGTGCGGGCGATGTCCGCGCCCTGGTCACCGACGGGCGAGACGCAACCCAGGATGATGTCCGAGATGCGGTCCTCGTCCAGGTTCGGGAAGCGGTTCCGCAGCTCCTGGACCAGACCGGTGGTCAGGTCGATCGGCTTGACCGAGTGCAGCGCCCCTCCGCGGTTCTTGCCGCGCGGGGTGCGGATGGCCTCGTAAATGTAGGCCTCTGTGGTCATATCGGAGTTTTCCTCTCTTGGGTGCGCCGTCACCGCGTTGTGCGGAGCGGCCGCGGGTAACCTCGCCGACCGGCCTTACGACCAGCCGCCTGACGCTGTACAAACCACGTCACGAGCAGGCTTGTTGACGCTCCGGTAGGCCCGTACGCCTGGGCACACTCTAGAACCTCGCGAAACCGATACTCACGGCCACCCGATCATAGTACCGAACTATGCGAACTCCGGTTAACTTAAGTTGCCCCGCAGGGGAACTGTCAACCCTCGAGAGGTGTGGCCCCCAACTCCGACCGCAGCAGCGCTAGTGCCACCTCATCCGGGTCGCGGCGCTCCTCCGGAGGCACCGGCTTCGCCGACTCCTCCAGCATCTCCCGCTCCTCCTCCGGCGTAGTAGCAGGTGGGACGCCGTCATAACCTACCGGCGAGTAGTCCCCCGGCCCCGGATCATCCGGAAGATCCGGCCCGTCAGGCAGCGGAATATCGTCCTCCGGCGGCGCGAACCGGGCACTGTTCGCATCGAACGGATCCCCGCCCCCCGGACCCGGATCCGCCGGTGCCGGAGCGGCCGGCGCCGCGGGTGCGGCGGTGCTCCCCCATCCACCGGCCGCCGCGGGCTCGGCGACCGACGCGGCCGCGGCCGCTTTGGCCTGACTCGGCCGCGAGAACTTCGGCGCGGCCTTCTTGGGCGCGGGCTGCCCGCCCGCCGGGGCCCGCCCCGCCGCCGCCTTGGCCGCCGATCCGCCACCGGCCGGTCCCCCGACCTCCCACCGCACATCGTGGTCGCGCCCCAGCACGGCCCGCACCGCCGACCGCACCGCGTCCAGGTTCTGCGGCTGCGACAACCGCTGCGCCAGCGGCGCGTGCAGATGCGCGAAAACGATCGTCTCCCCTTCGACCCGAGCCACGCTGGCCCCGGTCAGCAGGGCCTGCACCGCCGCGCCGAAATCCCGCACCTTGGCCCGGATATCCGCCCAGGCCGCCTCGATCTCCTGCAGCACGGCGTCGCCCGCGGGCGCGGTGGCCGCCGGAGCAGCGACCTCGGCCGGTGCCGCGATCGGCTCGGGCGCGGGGACAGGCTCCGGCTCGGGAGTAACGACCGGCTCGGCCTCGGCCACCGGCTCCGCGACCGGCGCCACCGGCGCGACCGCGATCGGATCGGCAACCGGCGCAACGGATTCGACCGCCACCGGCTCCGGCTCAGGTGCCACCGGCGCGGGCACGGGTTCAGCGGCGGCCGGAACCGGCTGCGGCACAGGGCTTTCCGATCCCAGGGTCGCCGCAACCTGTGGTGCGGCGCTGCCCACCGGGCTCAGTTCGGGCGGCCGGACCGCGATGCCGCCGGTGACGGCCTGCGGTGTGAGATCGGCGGCCGGGGCAGGAGCCGCCTGCGCCGGTGCGGGAGCGACCGGCGCGGACGCCGTCTCGGCGACGGCAGCTGCCGTGGTGCCGGACTTTTCGGCGCGCAGCGCGGCCAGGGCCGCGGCTCCGCGCCGGCGGTTGTCGCCGCCGGCCGGGGGCACCGCGGGAGCGGCGGACGAGGCTGCGGCCTGGGCAGCCGGGGCGGCCTGCGCCTGCTGCGGGGCAGCGGGGATTGCGCCGCTCGCCATTCGGCGCTCCAGCAGCTCGAGGCGCTGGAGGGTGGCGGTTTCGGCGTCGGAGGCGGCCGGAAGGAGCATGCGGGCGCTGATGACTTCGAGCAGCAGGCGGGGGTTGGTGGCGCCGCGCATGTCGCCGAGGCCCTCGTGCAGGAGTTCCGCGTGGCGGGCCAGGGTGGCGGCGCCGAGGCGCTCGGCCTGGGAGCGCATGCGGTCGATGACGTCGCCGGGGCCGGTGACCAGGTTGCGGTCGGTGGCGTCGGGGACGGCGCGGAGCAGGATCAGGTCGCGCAGCCGCTCGAGCAGGTCGGTGGCGAAGCGACGGGGGTCGTGACCCGCCTCCACCACGCGGTCGATGGTGCCGAACAGGGCCGCGCCGTCGGAGGCGGCCAGCGCCTCGATGGCGTCGTCGATCAGGGCGACATCGGTGACGCCGAGCAGCGAGACCGCGCGCTGATAGGTGACGCCGTCGGGGCCCGCGCCTGCCAGCAGCTGGTCCAGCACGCTGAGGCTGTCGCGCGGTGAGCCGCCGCCGGCGCGAATCACCAAGGGGTACACCGACTCTTCGACCTGCGCCCCCTCCTGGTCGCAGATCTTGCCGAGCAGTCCGCGCATGGTGGCGGGCGGGAGCAGCCGGAAGGGGTAGTGGTGGGTGCGCGAGCGGATGGTGGGCAGCACCTTGTCCGGCTCGGTGGTGGCGAAGACGAAGATCAGGTGGGCGGGCGGCTCCTCCACGATCTTGAGCAGCGCGTTGAAGCCCGCGGTGGTGACCATGTGCGCCTCGTCGACGATGAAGACGCGGTACCGGGATTCGGCCGGGGCATAGAAGGCACGGTCGCGCAGTTCGCGGGTGTCGTCCACACCGCCGTGACTGGCGGCGTCGAGCTCGATGACATCGAGATTGCCGGATCCGCCCGGGCCGAGCGCCACACAGGACGAGCAGACGCCGCACGGCTTGGAGGTCGGGCCCTGTACGCAGTTCAGCGAGCGCGCGAGGATGCGCGCGGAGGAGGTCTTGCCGCAACCGCGCGGTCCGGAGAAGAGATAGGCATGACTGATCCGCCCGGTGTCGAGCGCGATACTCAGGGGATCGGTGACGTGCTCCTGACCCACCACTTCAGCGAACGTTGCCGGTCGGTACTTCCGGTACAGAGCCACGTGGAGAGGTTACCGGGGCAGACCGACAGCTGGACATGCACCGCCGGGCCGGTCGTCCGGTACGTCGGTTCCGTCCAGTGAACCACTCGAATTGTGGCGCAAATCACATGCAATCCCGGGGTCAGGTCAGAACCGACCGACCCGGACGGATATCCCGACAAGTCCAATAGCTAATTCTCAGCGCATTCTTACAATCGATTGTCCGAAACCATCTACCAGCTACTTCACCAGATACAGACTTACGTTCTGTTTCAGCTCCGCAGAGCGGACATAACGATCCAGTCAAACGATGCGGCAAGATCGCAATCGCTTGGCTACCGTAGGCAACGGCAACTTCGGTAGCCAAACCTTCATCAGGTTGGTCGCCCCGGCCGGTCCCTCATCCCGACCGGGGCACAACCAAATCTCCCGGAGGACATGCCTCGTGCCGTCGCATGACGTCATCGCCGCAGCCTGGCTCTCGAGTACCGAATTCGCCGGCGATTCCGCCGCGGTCGGACTGCTCAGCCGGGCCATCAGTCCGCACGATTACGACATCAAGCGCGACTCCCTACCCGTGTCCGCCGCCGCCGATCCGGCCACCGCGGGCGCGATTCTGGAACTGCTGCAGCGCGGCCAGGTGCCGACCCTGGCGGCGATACACACCCTCATCGTGCAGAACGACATGCGGGCCGAGGCCGACCGCATCGAGCGGCTGGGCCGGCGGGCGCAGCGCAGCATCGACGATTTCGGGCGGGTGCTGGCGAAACTCACCGATGACTATTGGATCTTGCACGGCACCGGTCCGACCCGACGCGACATTCTGCTCTCCGAACCGGCGATCGCCCTGATCCGCGAGCGGGTGGGCGATATCCCACCGACCGCCATCAAGCATCTGTGGCTGATCGAGCGCGCCCAGCGCGCGGGCTGGATCGCCTACAACGCCACGCCCCGATCCCTGTGTGCCGGAAGGCGTTTCCATGCCGCCCGGTACGGTAATCGGGTGTCGCTGCGACCGGTGAACACCATCGGCCCGCTGGTGGCGGCCTATCTGCGGGACCAGCTGGCCGAGCACGGCCGCCCGCCACGCTGGTCGGTACTGGCCTATGAATTGCGCGACGACCGGGGGCGGCGCGTGTTCAACGACACAGCCGACGCCCGGACCCAGCAGCAGTGGCTCGTGACCGCCGACTGGATGGCGCTCGACGACGGCAATCCGGTCCCCGGCCCGCGCGGATTGCGCGCGCTGGCCAAAAAGGTCAAGGATCATCGCAGCTAGGGCTGTTAACGGCAGGTATCCAAAGCCTCATTTTTGTAACAGCGCCTTAACGTGAGGATTCGGTAACTTCCACGAAACGCGATCACCGCGTGGAAGGAGTTACCGCATGACACCACCTCACCTCGACCCGGCGGCGACGGCCTGGCTGCTGGCCGCCACCGCGCTGGTGCTGCTGATGACACCCGGACTGGCGATCTTCTACGGCGGCATGGTGCGATCCAGCGGTGTGCTCAACATGCTGATGATGAGCTTCATCTCGATTCCGCTGGTCGCGGTGGCGTGGCTGCTGTTCGGGTACAGCCTGGCCTTCGGGGATGACGCGGGCGACGGGATCATCGGCAATCTCAGGCATTTCGGGCTGGCCGGAATCGATCCGAACACGCTGCACGTGGTGGACAAGAGCGGGGCGGCGGTGCCGGAGCTGTTGTTCGTCACCTTCCAGCTGACCTTCGCGATCCTGACCGTGGCGCTGATCAGCGGCGCGATCGCCGACCGCGCGAAGTTCTCGGCGTGGATGATCTTCGTGCCGGCCTGGGCGCTGATCGTGTACGCGCCGATCGCGCACTGGGTGTGGACGCCGGACGGCTGGCTGGCCAAGCTGGGCGCGCTGGATTACGCAGGGGGTCTGGTGGTCGAGATCGCCTCGGGCGCTTCGGCACTGGCCATGGCGCTGGTGCTGGGACCGCGGGTGGGCTTCAAGACCGATGCCATGCGTCCGCACAATCTGCCGTTCGTCCTGCTGGGCGCGGGCCTGTTGTGGTTCGGCTGGTTCGGTTTCAATGCGGGTTCGGCCCTGGCGGCCAATGGCATTGCCTCCGCGGTGTTCCTGAACACGCTGGTGGCGGGCTGTCTGGGCATGCTGGGCTGGCTGGTGGTCGAGGCTCGGCGCGACGGCAAGCCGACCACGTTCGGCGCGGCCTCGGGTGCGGTGGCCGGTCTGGTCGCGATCACGCCGTCCTGCGGCGAGGTGAACACCATCGGCGCGGTGATCGTGGGTCTGGTTGCGGGCGTGGTGTGTTCGTTCGCGGTGAGCTGGAAGTTCAAGGGCAACTACGACGATTCGCTGGACGTGGTGGGCGTGCACTTCGTGGGCGGCATCGTGGGCACGCTGCTCATCGGCTTCCTGGCCTCGGCGGTCATGACCGGTGGGCCGAAGGGCCTGTTCTACGGCGGCGGACTGGGTCAGCTGGGCAAGCAGGCGGTGGGCGTGCTGACCGTGGCGGCCTTCGCCTTCGGGGTGACCTTCCTGCTGGGCAAGGTGCTGGACAAGCTGATCGGCTTCCGGATCACCAAGGAGGACGAGATCGGCGGCATCGACTTCGCGCTGCACGCGGAAACCGCCTACGCCGAGGGTGTGCACGGGCACGCGCCGAGCCGGATCGGCAAGCCGCACGGGCACTGAGCTGTGCGATATTTCGGGCACTGAGCTGTGCGATATATAGAGCACCGAGCTGTGCGATATATAGGGCACTGAGCTGTCAGACCTTTCGAGCCCCGCTGCGTCTCGCAGCGGGGCTCGAATGCTTTGCGGTCCGGTTCAGTTCACCTTGCTAGCGGGGATGCTGAAGGTATTGCACTGGAGAGTGCGGTCCTTGTCGTACCCGATCTCGAACCAGCCGCCCATGTTCTGGGCGGTGCCGTGGTCGCGCATGTCGCCGGGCCCGTCGCCGCGGTGGTAGGCGTCGTTGCGGGCCACGCCGATCTGGGCGCTGGTCAGTGAGCCGCCATTGCTGGAGGACGACAGGTACATGCCGTCGAAGCACTGGGCCTGCAATTCGGTCCGGCGGGACAGTTCCAGGCCGGTGTCGCTGCGGGAGCCGGCGTCGCGCCGCTGCTGGTGCACCTTGCCGAGAATGCCCGCCTGGGCCTGGACGTGATGGCCGTATTCATGGGCGAACACGGACAGGTAGACGACCCAGTTGTTGCCGAAGAGATCGGTTTGCAACTGGCTGATCGGCATGTAGATGGTCATGTCCGCCGAGCAGTAGAAGGCCGCGAAATTGGTGCTGTTCCCGGTACACAGGGTGGTGATTCCGCTGGTGTCGGCGGACACGTTCAGCTTGGGCGCCTCGAACGGCAGATTGATCTTGTCGAACAACGGTTTCCACGTCGAGTGCAGGCAGTCCGCCGCGGTTTCGAAGAACTTGCGGGCCACCTCGACCTGAGTGCCCCACGGCGTATAGGCGCACTTGGCGGGGAGCAGCGTGTAATCGGCATTGGTGAGCAGCGGGTTGTCGGCCGTGGCCGGGACGCCGCGGTTCTCGCCCGCATCCCCCGAGTAGGTGGTCTTGACGGTCGAGCCGGCGTTGATGGAATTCAGGCCGGTGGTGATGGCGGTGCGCAGCAGCACGCCGGTCACCAGCAGAACCAGGATCACCACCAGCACACCGATCCGGCCGCGGCGCGGCGGCGCGGGCCGGGTCATCGTGATCGCGCCGGTCGGCGGGGCGGCGGTGGGCGGCGGCATGGGTGCGCGGTAGGCGGGCCGGGCCGGGTAACCGGACGGCTGGCCGTGGCCGAGCGGCGGAAAGCCTTGGTGCGGTGGATATCCCGGCCGGGGCGCACCCGCAGCGGGCGGGGGCGGGTATCCCGGGCGCTGGGAGGGATACCCGGGCGGCGGAGTGGGCCGACCCGGCTGCGGCGAATATCCCGGCGGCCGTTGGTATCCGGGCGGCTGCTGCGACCCGGCCGGCGGGGGTGTGCCGCCCGGCGGCGGGCCACCGGCCGGATGCTGCCGCGGGACGGCGGGGAAGCCCTGCGGCACGGCGGGCTGCGGTGGATTGCCCTGCGGCGGCGGGGTTCCGCGCGGTGGCACGGGACGCTGGCCCGGGGGTGTCGGTCCGTGCTCGGACGGTGGGCGAGTCATCTCCCCCGCACCCCCTCGTTCCTCAGAGATAACCTGCCGGCTCCATAGACCTGTGACTTGCCGCTGAGGAAGGATAGCAAGCTGGCTAGAGTAGCCAGTCATGCAGATTTTTCGGGGGGCCGCCCTGGTCGCGCTGCTGCTCGCAGTGGCGGGTGTGGCGGCGCCGGCCGCGGTGGCGCAGCCGGCCGGTGTGGATATCACCGCCGAGGTGAATCTGGGCGACGACGGTCTGCTGCGGATCACCGAAACCGTGAAAGTGCCCGAGGGCGGCGAGTTTCGGCAGGTGCTGCCGCTGCGGGTGCAGGTGGGCTCGGCCGTGCAGCGCAATTTTCAGGTGACCGACGTGTCCGCCGACGGAGACGGCGATGCCAAGGTCGCCGACGACCAGTTCACCATCGAGGCCCGGCCGGGTTCGGCGACCTTCAAGTACACGGTGCACAACACCGTCAGTGACGCTTCGGGCGCGCAGGTGTTCCAGTGGACCGGGGTGCTGAATACCGATGTGGCGTCGATCAATGCGACGGTGTCGAGCCCCAGTTTCCGCATGGGCATCACCAGGTGCACGGTGGGCCCGCCCGGAAATCCCCAGGACTGCGCGGATATTCGCGTGGAGCCGGACGGGTTCGCGCATCTGGAGAAGACCGACCTGCACAAGGGCGACATCCTGGATGTGACCTTGCAGCTGCCGCCGAGCACGGTCAAGGCGAATGCCGATGTGCGCGACGACAATGCGCCCGGCGCTTTCTCGCCGACCGGTCCGGTGTTCGCCGCGTTCGGCGTGCTGCTGGCGGCGCTGGCGGCGGCGGCCGGGTACGTGGTGTGGTCGCGGCGGTCCGCGCCGGCGGGCACCGAGGTGCTCGATCCGCTGGTGCGCGCGGGCGCCCATGTCCAGTTCACCTCGCCCGACGGGATGCTGCCGAGCACGGCCGGGCTGCTGCTCGATGGCCACGCCGATGTGCCCGATATGGCGTCGACCGTGGTGGATCTGGCGGTCCGCAACTATCTGTGGGTGAGCGCTGTCGGCGATTCGGATTGGCGTTTCTCCCGGGTGAATCCGCCCGACGAGCAGCTGACCGGCTACGAGCGCGCGGTGTACGCGGCGGTGATTCCGGAGGGCGTCGAGTCGGTGCTGCTGTCCGAGCGCAAGGGCCGGGTGGATGCGAGCGCGGTGCGGGCGGCGCTGATCGGGGATGCGGTGGCCGCCGGGGTGTTCATCGACCGGACCCGCCGGGGTTTCGAGTTCTGGCTCGGCGTCGCGCTGATCCTGCTGGGGGTCATCGCGACCGTGGCGCTGGCCTTCGGCCCGCAGCGGCACGCCCTGGTCGGGGCGGCCATCGCGCTCGGCGGGGTGGCGGCGCTGCTGCTGCCGCGTTATCTGCCCGCCCGCACGGCGCTGGGCCGGGAGCTGACCGGTCGGGTCCAGGCCATGCAGCGCGGACTGGACGCGGTTGCGCCGCACCGCATTCCGGCCGCCGATCAGGAGCTGGTGTTCTCCCGTGCGCTGCCGTTCCTGGTGGCCGCGCGCCGCGGGGACCAGTGGGTGCGCACCTTCCGCGAGCTGGATCCGACGGCGGACGGGAGCCCGGGCCTGTACTGGTTCGGCGGTTTCGAGGGCGACCGCGCGCTGCAGCGTTTCGGCGCGCACTTCCCGTACTTCATCACGGCCGTCGAAGGGTTGTTCCGGACCGCCGGCCAGCGCTGACCCGCTCGGAACGACCGATGCGCTGGTGGCGGGCCTGCAGCGCGCGTCGGGCGTAGGCGCGCACATCTGCATCGCTGTCCGCGCGGGCGGATTCGAGGGCGGCCAGGGCGGCGGCGGATTCCGGCCAGGTGCTGAGGGTCAGCACCGCGGCCTTGCGGATGTCGGGATGGATATCGGCGAGGGCCCGGCTCAGCGGTTCGACCGCTCGATCCGGTCCGACCGCGGCCAGGCCGCGGGCTGCGCCTTCCCGGATCTGCCACGCCGAATCACCCAGTGCGGCGGTCAGCGCCGTGGCGTCGGAGTCGGCGCCCAGTCGCGACAGCGCGGTGAAGGCGGCCGCCCGGACCAGCGGGTCGCGGTCCGCGGTGAGGGCGCGGACGGTGTCGCCGCCGCCGCGTCCGATGGTGGCCAGGCCGCGCGCGGCGGCAATCCTGACCTCGCGATTGTCGTCGTGGGCGGCCGTGGTCAGAGCGGTCCAGTCGTCCAGGGAGACCAGGGCGTGCACGGCCTGGATGCGGACGCGGTGGTCGGCGTCGACGGCGGCCTCGGCGAAGAGCGCCGCCGAGCCGGACCGCAGGGCGCGCAGCAGATCCACCACCGCGGCGCGCACGATCGGGTCCGGGGAATCGGCGTGCGGCACGAGACCGGTTGCGGCGGGCAGGATTTCGGCTAGTTCCCGCAGGCCGGACACGGCGGCCGAGCGCACTTCGGCGTCCTCGTCCGCGAGCGCCGCGATCAATTGGTCGGCGAATCCGTCCGGCGTGTGCTCGGTGAGGACCGCCAGGGCGGTGGCGCGGACCCGGGGATCCGCGTCGGAGAGGAACGGCAGCAACCCCGGGATACCGGGTGCGTCGAGGCTCAGCAGTAACGCGATCCGGGGTGCCACAACGTCTTTCGTCACGATGCCCGCGGCCGCGGTGTGGGAGCGCAGCTGCGCCCCGAGGTTGGGCGGGGTGCCGATGAGGGCGGGCTGATCCACCGGGATGACGGCGTCGTCGGTGCCGGGCAGGTCGTCCAACCCGGGCACCGGAACGAAATATGGTGCGACCGGACGCTTCAGGAATTCCATCCGGCCATCGGCGGTCTTGCGCAGGTTGAGGTGGTACCGCCATTCGACGTCGTCGCGTTCCGGCAGGTCGGCGCGCTCATGGTAGAGACCCCAGCGGGATTCGGTGCGGGTGAGCGAGGAACGGGCGGCCATGTCGGCGCAGTCGCGAATGAAGGTGACCTCGGCGCAACGCATGAGCTCGTGCGGAGTGCGTGCGCCCATGGCGGTGAGATCATCGAGCATGCGGTCGAAGGTCTCGATGGCCAGGGAGAGTTTGGCGGCCGTCTTGGGCGGGGCCACATAGTCGTTCACGAACCGCCGCAGTTTGTATTCGACCTGCTGCTGTGGCGGCCCGTCGGGATTGCGCAGCGGACGGTAGACGAGTTCGTGGGCGGCGGCGAGCTGGTCGGCGGGCAGCTCGGCGGGAGCGGTGACCTCGCTCAGGGTGGATGCGGCGTGCGTACCGGCCAGGTCGCCGTAGACGAACGCGCCGATCATGTAGTTGTGCGGGACGCAGGCCAGATCACCGGCGGCGTAGAGGCCGGGCACGGTGGTGCGGGCGTGTTCGTCGACCCAGACGCCGGAGGCGGAATGCCCGCTGCACAAACCGATTTCGGAGATATGCATCTCGATGTCGTGGGTGCGGTAGTCATGGCCGCGATTGGCGTGGAAGGTGCCGCGGGTGGGGCGTTCGGTGGTGTGCAGGATGCCCTCGAGGGCGTCGAGGGTCTCCTCGGGCAGGTGTGAGACCTTGAGATAGATGGGGCCGCGCGCGGATTCGATCTCCCGCTTCACCTCGGACATCATCTGACCGGACCAATAGTCCGAGTCCACGAAGCGCTCGCCGAGGGCATTGACCTGGTACCCGCCGAACGGATTGGCCACATACGCGCAGGCCGGGCCGTTGTAATCCTTGATGAGCGGGTTGATCTGGAAGCATTCGATGCCCGAGAGCTCCGCGCCCGCGTGGTAGGCCATGGCGTAGCCGTCGCCGGCATTGGTGGGGTTCTCGTAGGTGCCGTAGAGGTACCCGGAGGCGGGCAGCCCGAGGCGGCCGCACGGTCCGGTGGCCAGAATGACGGCCTTCGCGCCGACCGCGACGAATTCACCGGTGCGCGTGTTCAAGGCGGCCGCGCCGACGGCACGCCCGTTCTCGGTGAGCACCCGCACCGGCATCAGCCGGTTCTCGATTCCGATGCGCTCGCGCATCTTCCGCTGCCGCAGCACTCGGTACAGCGCCTTCTTCACGTCCTTGCCCTCCGGCATGGGCAGCACGTACGACCCGGACCGGTGCACCCGGCGCACGGCGTATTCGCCGTAGGCGTCCTTCTCGAATTTCACGCCATAGCGTTCGAGCCGCTGCACCATGGCGAAGCCGCGGGTGGCGGTCTGATAGATGGTGCGCTGGTTGACGATGCCGTCATTGGCGCGGGTGATCTCGGCGACGTAGTCCTCGGGTTCGGCCTTGCCGGGAATGACGGCATTGTTGACGCCGTCCATGCCCATGGCCAGCGCGCCGGAGTGGCGGACGTGCGCCTTCTCCAGCAGCAGTATGTTCGCGCCCGCTTCGGCGGCGGTGAGCGCGGCCATGGTGCCGGCGGTGCCGCCGCCGATCACCAGCACGTCGCAGTCGAGGCGGGTGGTGTCGGCGAGATCGGGGATGTCCATCAGGCGGGTACCTCCGTGAGATCGCCCGAATAGTCCAGGGCGGTGATGATTTCGGCACGCAGGCCGGTGCGGTCCACACCGAGTTCGCGTGGGCGGGGGACGTCGAGGACGGCGCGCAGCGGTTCCCCGGCGCGGCCCAGGACGGCGATCCGGTCGCCGAGCGACAGCGCCTCGTCCACGTCGTGGGTGACGAAGACGATGGTGGTGGGGTGTGTGCGCCAGGTGTCGATCAGCAGGCGCTGCATGGTGTTTCGCGTCTGGGTGTCGAGGGCGCCGAACGGTTCGTCCATCATGACCGCGCGGGGTGCGCCGGCCAGGCCGCGGGCGAGTTGCACGCGCTGGCGCATGCCGCCGGACAGCGACTTGGGCAGGAATCCGGCGAAGTCGCTGAGGCCGATCTCCTCGATCCAGCGGTCGGCCAGGGCGCGACGGCCCGCGCGGGGTTCGCCCCGGAGTTTCAGCGCCAGTTCGATATTGGCGCGCACGCTCTTCCACGGCAGTAGGGCGTTGTCCTGGAAGACGACGGCGCGGTCGCGGTCGGTGCCGGTCACCTCGACGTCGTCGGCCAGCACCCGGCCGGCGTCGGGGCGCAGCAGCCCGGCCAGGGCGCGCAGCACCGTGGACTTGCCGCAGCCGGAGGGGCCGGTGAGGATCAGGATCTCGCCGGGGAGCACCTGCAGCGACAGGTCGGTGATGACCGGGGCGCCGGTGTAGGACAGGCACAGCCGGTCCAGGGTCAAACCGATTCCAGCGGTGCTCATTTCGCCGTCTCCTGTCCGCGCGGCAGCCAGTGGGTGACGCGCCGCCCGAGCAGTTCCACGGCGGCGGAGGTGGTGTAGCCGAGTACGCCGATGGTGATGATGCCGACGAAGACGCCCGGGTAGTCGACGATGGTGTACGCCTGCCAGGTCCGGTAACCGACACCCAGCCGGCCCGAGATCATCTCGGCCGAGACCACGCAGATCCAGGCCACGCCGATGCCGACCGACAGGCCGCTGAACACGCCCGGCAGGCTGCCGGGCAGCACCACTCGCCAGAGCACGTCCCAGCGGGTGCCGCCCTGGGTGCGCACCGATTCCTCCCAGATGGTCGGCAGGGCGCGCACCGCGTGCCGGGTGGCGACCATGACCGGGAAGTAGGCGGCCAGGAAGGTGATGAACACGATGCCGGCCTCGTCGTCCGGGAACAGCAGGATGGCGACGGGCACGATGGCGATGGCCGGGATGGGCCGCGCGAGTTCGGTGAGCGGACCGAGGATATCGGCGAACCAGCGCGAACGGCCCAGTGCCACACCGCTGCTCACGCCGAGCACGGCGGCCAGGCCGAAGCCGGTGAGGATACGGACGAGTGACTGGCCGAGGTCGAGATAGTAGGTGTCGGTAGCCAACTGGTGCCGGAACGCGAGCACGATCTGGGTGGCGGTGGGCAGGGTGTCGAACCGCACCCAGAGCCGGATGTGCTGCGAAGTCAGGAACTGCCAGACCCCGATCGCGACCACGACCGACAGGATGCGGATCAGCCGTGAGAACCACACCGCCCGCCCGGCCCGCGCTCGGGCCGGCGCGGCCGCGGGTTCGGGGACGGTGAGTGACGCTTGGCGGGGAACGACGGCGGTGGCACTCATGACAGCACCGCCCCTGCCGTGCCCGACGCGCTCACTGCCGCACCTCATTCACCGCTTCGTCGTAGCCGACGGTCTTGCCGCTCGGGTGCTGCGCCAGGTAGCGCTGCACGGCCCCAGGCGTGGAGAACGGCAGGTAGCTGTCACCGTCGTGCACCCACAGCGCCTTGTCCGCGAACCAGCGGGTGCCGAGCTCGGCGTCGGGTACGTACGCGGCGCGCACCGTCTTGCCCTGTGCACGAGCCTGTTTCACCGCGCGCAGCAGGCTGGTGGGGTCGGCGGCGGGCTGGGTGGTGTCCTGGCCGGCCAACCAGATCTCGCTCGCGAGTGCGGGATTCGCGGCGGGACGGTCGGCGACCGGGTCGGTACCGGTGATGGGCGCCGGGTTGGCGGTATTGGCCAGTGCGGCCTCGTAGTTCAGGCCGCGTTCCTGGTAGACCTGCTTCAGGGCGGTCGGATCGACGAACTTGTCGATGTCGAAGTCGGCGAAGTCGCCGATCGACTTCAGGTACGGCACATCGCCTTTGAAGGCGCTGACCAGCGCGGGTTTCACCGTGGTGTCGAAGGAGGTTCCGCCCGGCCCGTTGTAGAAGTATACGACTTCCTGGGGCAGCCCGGTGTCATCGGCGACGATCTTCGCCGCTTCCAAGGGGTGCTGGTGGATGAAATCGGTCGCGTCCAGCTGGGCCTGTAGGAAGGCATCGAGTACCTCCGGGTGCTGCGCGGCGTAGTCGCGGCGGGCCACCACGCCGTGGAAGGTGGGCACGTTCAGCTCCGCGCCGTCGTAGAGGAGTTTGGCCTTGTTCTGGAAGACCAGCAGGCCGGGCCAGGCCACGAACTGCGACACCGCCGCGACCTGACCGGATTCCAGTGCCGAGGAACCGATCTGGGGCTGCTGGTTGAGGACCTCCACCCCGTTCTTGGGGTCGATGCCCGCGCGGGTCAGCGCCTGCACCAGCGTGCCGTGGCCGGCCGAGCCGACACTGGCCGAAACCTTCTGCCCGGCCAGGTCCTTGATGGACTGCGCCTTGGAGTCGGGCCCGACCACCACCATGTTCAACGCGCCCTTGGGGTGGTAGCCGGTGATGGAGACCAGCTCGGTCCTCGACCGCTCATTGGCCTGGGTGCGGGAGCCGTTGATCAGCAGCGGATAGTCGCCCATGGAGCCGATGTCGATCTTCTCCGCGACCATCTGCGCGGTGATGGGCGCGCCGGTGTCGTAGTCCTGCCACTCGACCTGATACTTGTGGCCGCTCAGGGCGTTCAAGCGCTGTTCCAGAAAGCCCCTGGCCTTCAACAAGGTTCCGGCGGTGACGGTATTGATGGTCTTCGATTGGTAGCCGATGACGACCTTGACGGTGTCACCGCCACTGGTGCTCTCGAGCGAGCAGCCGGACGCGGTCAGGGCGAGGGCGGCGGCCAGGGCGGCCGTGGCAAGGCGGGTGGGGCGGTTCTCACGAAGGGTCGACAGCATGGGTTTCCTCAACGCAGCAGGTAGGGCATGTTGACGGTGACGGCGCCGGTGGGACAGCGGGCCGCGCAGGGGCCGCAGTACCAGCACTCGTCGACGTGCATGTACGCCTTGCCGTTGTCCGGGTTGATCGCCAGCGAGTCCAACGGGCAGATCTCGACGCACAGCGTGCAGCCCTGGATGCACTGCGATTCGTCGATGGTCACGGGCACGTCGGCCCGGTGCTCGACCACAGCCATCTAGATCAACCTCCAGTCGGTGCCGGCTTCGGCACCCGGTGAGCGCTCCGGTGGCCGGATCAGGCTGCCGCGCATGGTGATCCGATCCCCGCGCATGCGGATGTATTCCAGGTCGACCGGGCGGCCGTCCTCGAGCTTGGTGAGCCGCTCGAGCAGCAGCAGCGCGCCGCCCTCCGGCATCTGCAGGGTCATGGCCGAGTGGGCGTCGGCGGTGATGGCCTCGAGCGCGAGATCGGCGGAACCGAGTGGGCCGCCACTGATCTGCTCGATGAGGGCGAAGACGTCATTGGTCTCGAGATCGCGGGTGACGACCGCGTCGCCGATGTCGGGGGCCAGATAGGTGAGGTCCAGGCTCAGCGGCAGGTCGCCGAGGTACCGCAGGCGCTCGATATAGACGGCCTGTTCGCCGGGTTCGAGCCGCAGCTTGCGGGCGACCGCGGGCGGCGGCAGGAGCCGCCGGGCCGCGCGCACCTCATTGCGGACCTCGCCGTGCCCGCGCAGCGTCTCCTTCAGACCGAGCAGGGCGTCGAGTCCGTGGTCGTACTTGCGCTGGGCGACATGGGTGCCGACCTTCGGGGCGCGTTCGATCAGGCCCTCGTCCTTGAGCAGGGCGAGGGCGTCGCGGATCGTGTTCCGCGACACCGCGAATTCGGCGGCCAGCTCGTGTTCCGGAGACAGCGCGCCCTCGAACGCGCCCGCGTGGATCTGCTGACGCAGCACATCGGCCACCTGACGGGCACGATCGGCCCGGCGCAGGGGTGCGCGCAGCGGTACCGGTTCCGGCGACACCTCGACTCCTCTCAACGCCTTTGACCTGTGGTTTCAGAACTGTAAAGGCGATGCGGGAGGGCACCGGGGCACGCACGGGAGGGTCGTGCGGGCGGTGCGTTTCTACGCCGCCCGGCCGCGCGCGCGGCCTGCCGAAATGCCGGCGATTCCAGCTATTGCGCCACCTCGGCCCAGGGTGGGGGACTTGGAATCACGCTGAGCGGAATGCGTGCACCGAACCTGGGTCCGGAGTGGGTCGGGACAGGCCCGTTTTCTCGAGATGCGGGACGGCAACGTGGCGTGCACCACATTTTCCATCGGCTGTGCACGGTGCGTTCGGTGGCGTGAAATATCAACCAGTACAAAAGATTCGGCCACACGGGAAGTTGTTCGGAGGGTTTGCAGCCGCAGCGCGCCGACAGGCCCGAGGCTGCCGGGGCGGACGCGCGCGCCTTCCGTTCGCCGTGATCTCAATGATACTTTGATCCTATGTCTGCCAGTCGCCCTCTCTCCGCGCCGCGGGTCACCTACGTGACCATCGCGCTGGGCGTTCGGCTGCCGCGGCAACGGGAACTGTGTTGTCCCTGCCGTTGCGCAGCCGAGTTCTGACCTGGATCATTCAAGCATCACTCACCCGGATCCGGGTTCCTCGCTGCACCGCTGATTCCTCCATGTAGGCATTCGTCCCCCTGTCGGCAGGCGGGACCGCAGCAAGGATTGCGAAAAATGTCCAGCCCCACGCTCGAACGTCCCCATACAGCCGTCTCCACTGCGACCGCACGACTGGCTCCGGCCCGCCCGGCGGTGCCACCGGAGCTGCGCATCACCGACAATCCGGCGGCCGCCGTGCTGCGTGCCGCCACCCGCGGACCCATCTTTCGCGATATCGCCGCGCAGTCCACAGGTCTGAGCATCGCCACCGTGAATCGCCAAGTGTCCGCGCTGCTTTCGGCCGGACTGCTGCGAGAGCGCGCCGATCTGACCGCCTCCGGCGCGGTGGGCCGCCCACGGGTGCCGTTCGAGGTCGATACCGACACGTACGTGACGCTGGGTGTGCACATCGGCTTCACCGTCACCCGCATCGTGGCCGCGGACCTGTCCGGCCGCATTCTGGGCGGACTCGAAATCGCCACGCCCCAAACGGGTCAGGACGCGGCGCTGACCATAGTGGCCCGCAGCGCCAAGGCGTTCCTGGACCGGCTGCCGCGGCGGCGGCCGCTGTGGACCGGCGTGGCGCTGGCCGGGCGGGTGGATCCTGCCGCGGGCGTGGTGGACCATCCCCGCCTGGGCTGGCAGGCCGCGCCGGTGGCGGCGGTCTTCAGCAGCGTACTGGATCTGCCGGTCTCGGTGTCCGCGCACGTCGAGGCGATGGCCGCGGCGGAGCTGTTGCTCACCCCGCGCGAGCCGGGCGACGAGGCGCGACCGGGCAGCAGCCTGTTCGTCTACGCCCGCGAAACCGCCGGTGTGGCAGTGACATTGCACGATCGGGTGCACACGCCCGCCAACGGCCCCGGCTCGATCGCGCACCTGCCGACCGGGTCGGAGGTGGATTGCACCTGCGGCCGGCGCGGCTGCCTGGAGGCCGCCATCGGTGAGCGCGCTCTGCTGGAGCGCGCGGTGCGCAAGGGCGTGCTGCCCAAGCCGGAGGCCCCGCGCCGCCCGGCGATCACCGATCTGTACCGGGCCGCGGACTCGGGCAATGCCGCCGCCCGCGACCTGCTCATCGAGCGGGCCGAAATCCTGGGCCGCACCGCGGCTCTGGTTCGCGACATGTTCAATCCGGACCGGGTGGTGCTGGGCGGTCAGGCCTTCACCGGCTGGCGGCCGGGCATGGAGCGGGTCGCCAAGGCCTTCGCGGAGTCGACCACCCTGCCGGCGGCGGATCTGCGGATCAGCCGATTCGGCGGGCGGGTGCAGGAATTCGCGGCGGCGGTGACCTCGGTGAGCGTGTTCTATGCCGATCCGCTGTCGGCCATGCGCCGGGCCACCCGGGCCCGCTAGCCCGATACGACGAAATCCCCGCCGGTGCGTCCGGCGGGGATTTCTTCGTGGCCGAAGGGGATCGGGCCGGACGGTCCACGGTCCGGCCCGACCCCCGGTCCCGCACGCACGCGAGGCCCTTGCGCGCGCTGCGGGTTTCCCCGCCGCCCGCCCCGGAGTCCCCTTCCGGGCGGGCGGCGGTGGTCTCAGGCGGCGCGCACCTGTGGGGACAGCCCCCACTCGCGAGCCAGCAGGCGGTGAGAGTTCACCCGGTCCTCGTAGTCGAAAGTGACACTGGTGATGAGGATTTCGTCGGCCCCCGTGAGCCGCTGCAAGGCGCGCAGACGTTCGGCGACGATGGCCGGGGAGCCGACGAACTGGGTGGTGACCCGGTCGTCGACGAGGCGTCGCTGCTGGTCGGACAGTGGCGGAGCGGTGTCGGGATCGAGGTATTCCGCCGCGCCCGCACCGCTGCGGATGCTGTAGACCCAGTGCCCGTAGGTGGCGGCCAGGTGCTGAGCGGTGGCATCGTCCGCGGCGACCACCACATCGGCGGAGACCACCAGGTAGGGACGTGGGAAGCGGGCGGACGGGCGGAAGGCCGCGCGGTAGGCCTCGACCGTCTCCACGACGGTGCCCGGCGAGACGTGATAGTTCGCCGCGAACGGCAGGCCCAATCGCCCTGCCAGCTGGGCACTTTCACCGCCGCTGCTGCCGAACAGCCAGGGCTGCACGTCGGCGCCCTCACCGGGGACGGCGTGCAGGTCGATGCCGTCGGGCGTGACATAGGTGCCATCGAGCAGCGCGAGAATCTCCGGGATCTGTTCGGGGTAGGGCAGCGGTTGCGCGCCCGGCAGGTGCAGCGCGCCCAAACCCGCTCGCACCCTGGAGAAGTCGAGCAGCTGGCCGGGGTAGAACGGGGGCGGGATGACCACGCCGTCGCGGACCTCGGTGGGGCGATCTGGCGCGGGCACCGGAGGCACACCCGCCGACCGCACCTGGTCCCCACGGTGACCGGAGCGTCCCAGCCCCAGATCCAGGCGGCCCGGGTAGAGGGCGTCGATGGTGCCGAAGGCCTCGACCACCGAGATCGAGGTGTGGTGCCCGAGCTGCACGGCCGCCGATCCGACGCGAATGGATTCGGTTGCGGCGGCGATCAATCCGATGAGGGTGGTCGGCGCGGCGCCGGCCACCTTCACGAAGTGATGCTCGGCGACCCAGAACCGGTGGTAGCCGAGCCGTTCGGCCTGCCGGGCCAGGTCGATGCTGTTGCGCACCGCCTGCTGCGGTGTGGAGCCCGCGCTGATCGGCGCCAGATCCAGGACGGATAGCGGAATGGTCATGCGGTGTGCTCCTTCCGCGGATCCTGTTCGCCTGCTTCGACGGCCAGCGGCAGCCGGTTCCCGGCCGGGGCGACCGGGCAGGTGGCGTAGTCGGTGAACGCGCAGGGCAGATTGACCGCGCGATTGAAGTCGAGGAGCACGGTGCCGTCGGCGGCGGGCCGGGACAGGTCCAGCCGCCGGGCGCCGCCGTAGGTGGTGACGCCGCTGGTGGCGTCGGTGAAGAGCACATGCAGGCCGACCGTCTGGTTGCCGAAGACGATGAGCGGCCGCTGCTGGCCGTCCAATTCGACGGTCACGGTTCCGGTGGCGGTGTGGTGGTGTTCGAGGCCCTCGACCACCGCGCCCGTGGTGACCACGCGGGCCACCTCGAAGGGTTCGAACCGGCCGGCCACGACCCAGGCCGGATCCGGCCGGTAGACCGGGATCTCGCTGAAGGCCGCCAGGGTCGGCGACGCGGGATCGTGGACGCGCAGCGCGAACTGTCCGGTCCGCCGGATCACCTCGATGACACGGTCACCGGTGTGGACCTCGAGGCCAGGTGCGCCCTCGCCCGGGGTGAGCACCGCCGAACCGGCGAGTGCCGCGCCGTTCAGCAGCAACTGCCCGGCCTCCTCGGATTCGACTGTCACATGGACGTTCTCGCCGTCTGCGCGCCAGCGGCCGGGCAGGCCGTCGACGGTCTCGTAGTGTCCCCCGAGCCAGTGCAGGCCGGTCAGGCTGAGCCAGCCCAGCGGTTGGCGGGCCCAGGCGGCGCGTTCGCCGCGGAACGTGGCCCACTGCTGGTCGAATTCGGTGGCGGTGGCGGTCATGAGGCGCGGACTCCTTGGGTGCCGTGGTGGGGGTGGCGCAGGCCCAGGTGGTCACGCAAGGTCGCGCCGGTGTACTCGGTGCGGAAGCTGCCCAGGGACTGCAGTTCCGGGACGACCTTCTCGACGAACTCGTCGAGACCGGTCGGTGTGAGATGCGGGACCAGCACGAAGCCGTCGGCGGCATCGGACTGGACGTAGTGGTCGATCTCGGCCGCCACCTGCCGGGGCGTGCCCACGAACTGCTGGCGGGCGGTGGTGGCGATGATGAGCTCGCGTATGGAGAGCTTCTCGGCCTCGGCCCTGGCCCGCCACGCCTCGGCGATGGCGCGCGGATCGCGGGCGTGCCGGACCCTGCCGCGGGTGATGTTCACATCCTCGGCCGGATCGATGTCCGGCAGCGGTCCGTCCGGATCGTAGGCGGAAAGGTCACGGCCCCAGACCTGTTCGAGGAAGGAGATGGCGGTCTGCGGCGTCACCTGCTGCCGGCGGATATGGTTGGCGCGTTCGGCCGCCTCGGCCGCGGTGTCGCCGAGCACGAACCCGGCCGCGGGCAGGATCTTCAGATCGTCGCGACCGCGGCCGTACTTGGCGAGCCGGTCCTTCACATCCCGGTAGAAGCGCTGCCCGTCCTCGAGCTCGCCGTGCGCGCTGAAGATGACATCGGCCTTCGCGGCGGCGAATTCGCGGCCCTCGTCGGAGTCGCCGGCCTGGATCTGCACCGGACGACCCTGCGGACTGCGCGGCAGCACCAACCGGCCGTCGATCTCGAACTGATCGCTGCTGAAGTGGACCTCCGGCACCGGCCGGGCGAAGACCCCGCGCTCCCGGTCGATCACGAGGGCGTCAGCGGGCCAGCTGTCCCACAGCGCGCGGGTGGCGTCGACCACCTCGTGCGCGCGGGTGTAGCGCTTGGCGTGCTCCAGATAGCCGCCGCGCCTGCCCAGCAGCAGCGGAGTGAGGTGCGGCATCAGGCTGTCCTTTCGAGCGGAAGGGGGACATCGGGCGGGGTCGCCCGGGGGACGGCCGCGAGCAGCTCGCGGGTGTAGTCCTGCTGCGGATTACCGAAAAGCTCGGCCGTGGTGGCGGTTTCGACCACACAGCCCTGGCGCATGACGGCCACCCGGTCGGCCAGGCGGCGGACCACGGCCAGATCATGGGAGATGAACAGATAGGCCAGGTCCAGGTCGGTTTGCAGCCGTTCGAGCAGATCCAGGATCTGGGCCTGCACCGAGACGTCCAGGGCCGATACCGGTTCGTCGAGGACGAGCAGGTCCGGGCGCAGGGCCAGCGCGCGGGCGATGGCGACGCGCTGCCGCTGGCCGCCGGAGAGTTCGGCAGGTCGGCGATCCAGGTAGGCGCCAGGCAGCGCGACCTGGTCCAGGAGTTCGGCGGCCGTTGCGCGGCGGGACCGGCGATCGCCGATTCCGAACGCCTGCAAGGGTTCCGACACGATGGTGCCGATGCTCAGCTTGGGGTTCAACGACACGTATGGGTTCTGATAGACGACCTGGACGCGGCGGCGGAGCGCACGCAGCCCGGCCCCCTTCAACACGCTGATGTCCTGCCCGTCGAAGGTGACGGTGCCCGCGTCCGGTTCGGCCAGCCGGGCGATGATGCGGGCGGTGGTGGACTTGCCCGAACCGGATTCGCCGACCACGGCCAGGGTTTCGCCGCGATTGATCTCCAGGGCGACGTCGTCGACCGCGGTGACCGTGAAATCCCCGGTGACACGAAAGGATTTGCGCAGCCCGGTCGCCGACACCAACGGCGTCCCGTGCTCGCGGGCGGGGCGCGGATGCTGATCCCGGTCGAGGGTCGGGGCGGCGGCGATCAACCGCTTGGTGTATTCGTGCTGAGGATTGCCCAGTACCCCTGCCGCCGTGCCCGTTTCGACGATCAGTCCGTTCTGCATGACCACGATGCGGTCCGCGCGCTCGGCGGCCACCGCGAGGTCATGGGTGATGAGCAGGACCGCCGTACCGGATTCCGCAGTACGCTGCGCGAGGTGGTCGAGGATGCGGCGTTGCACGGTGACGTCGAGGGCGCTGGTCGGCTCATCGGCGATCACCAGGTCCGGGCCGCAGGCCAGCGCGATGCCGATCAGCACCCGTTGGCGCTGGCCACCGGACAGGTCCTGGGGATACTGCCCGGCCCGCACGTCGGGCCGATCCAGCCCGGCCTGCGCCAGAATTCGCACCGCCTCGATCCGGGCGGTGCGACGATCCGCCCGGCCGTGAATGCGCAGCACCTCCCCCACCTGATCGCCGATGCGCCGCACCGGATTCAGCGAGGTGCCCGGGTCCTGCGGGACCAGGCCGATGCGCGCACCCCGGATCCGTTGCAGCGCCCGCTGCGAGGCGTGTTCGAGGCGCTCCCCGGCGAAGCCGATCGCACCCGCCGTGATCCGGCCGCCGTTCAACAGCCCGATCACCGCGTGCGCGAGAGTCGACTTGCCCGACCCGGATTCGCCTACCAGCGCGACCGTCTCACCGCGCCGTACCTCCAGCGAGACACCGCGTACGGCAGCCGTCGTCCCGGTACTGCCCCGGTATTCGACCTGCAGCCCCTCAATGCTCAACAGCAGATCGGTCATCGGGCACCGTCCTTCTGCAGTGCGCGGGCAATGCGCTGGGTGGACAGCACCAGCACGACGATCACCAGCCCGGGCATGGTCGTCAGCCACCACGCGGTGGCCAGGAAGCCGCGGCCGTCGGAGACCAGCGATCCCCATTCCGGCGTCGGCGGCACCGCGCCGTAGCCGAGGAAGCTCAGCGAGGCCACGAACAGCACCGCGACCCCGAAGTCGACCGCCGCCAGCGCCGCCACCGGACCGTAGGCATTGCGCAGCACGTGACGGAACAGCACCGTGTGCCACCGCACCCCGGAGGCGAAGGCCGCCTCCACATACGGGGCGCGCCGCACCCGCAGCACCTCGCCCCGCATCACCCGCGCGAACCGGGCGATGAGCGAAATACCCACGGCGATGGCCACATTGCGGGTGCCCAGCCCCAGCACGGTGATCATGGCGAGCGCGACCAGCAGATCCGGAATGGACAGCAACACGTCGACCACCCGCATGATCGCGGTGTCCACCGCGCCGCCCGCCGCGCCGGCCACCAACCCCAGCAGCGAGCCCGCGACCAGCCCGAGCAGCACCGCGAACACGGTTGCGCTCACCGAGAGTCCGGTTCCGTGCACCACGCGTGCGTACAGGTCCCGTCCGAGATTGTCGGTCCCGAACCAGTGCTCCGCGCTGGGCCCGCGCAGCTTCTGCACCGGCACGCCGCGCAGGGGATCGCTTCCGGCGAATACCGCCGGCGCGACCGCCCACGCCAGCACCAGGATTACCACGGCACTCGCCGCCAAGAGCCCGAGATTCCCTCGCACCCACGCCGCGGGTGCCGGCCGCGGCACCAGGTCCTCACGCATCGGACGCCTCCTCTTCCCAGTACGCGATGCCCGGGTCCAGGAGCGGGTGGGTCAGGGTGATGACTCGCAGCCGGGAGCGCGGGCCGGAGGGGACGCGCAGGTGTTCGCGCAGGTTCCGGATCAGGTGAGCGGGCAGGAGGTCAGGCATGGGCGCGCTCCTTGCGGGTATCCCGGTGCGCCACACGGGGATCCAACAGTGGATAGGCGAGATCGATGAGGAGGTTGACCGTGACGAAGACCAGCGCGGCGAACACGACGATGCCCTGCACCACCGGAATGTCCTGGTTCAGCACCGATTCCTGGGTGAGGCGGCCCAGTCCCGGCCGGGAGAACACGGTCTCGGTGACGACCGAGCCCGCCAGCACCTGGCCGACCCACAGACCGGCCACCGTGAACGCGGGGGTCGCGGCGGGGCGCAGCACGTGGCGGAGCTGCACCCACCAGCGGGAGGCGCCCTTGGCGAAGGCGACGGCCACGAACGGCTGCCGCCAGGTGGCGATCAGACTGCCGTAGAGCACCTGGGCGATCACCGCGCCCACCGGAATGGCGAGGGTGACCGCGGGCAGAATGGTGCCGCTGAAGCCGGTCCCGCCGATCGCGGGCACCAGCCGCAGCCGGAACGAGAACAGCTGCAGCAGCAGCAATCCCACCCAGAAGCCGGGCATGGACGCCCCGATCGGCGGCAGTGCGGTGAGCAGGCCGCGCAGCCACGGCCGCTCGGTATAGGCGGCGGCCAGGGCGAGCCCGGTGCCGCCGAGCAACGC
The DNA here is from genome assembly GCF_040645495.1 of Nocardia sp. NPDC046763. NCBI lineage: Bacteria > Bacillati > Actinomycetota > Actinomycetes > Mycobacteriales > Nocardiaceae > Nocardia > Nocardia sp. NPDC046763. The sequence continues at coordinate 128,637 of NZ_JBEYYI010000010.1, forward strand.
CAGCAGCAGGCCGAGTCCGGCCAGGGCCAGCGTCGGGGGCAGCGCGTCGGCCAGCGCGCCGGTGACGGTCTGGCCGCTGAAGATCGAATGCCCCAGATCGCCGTGCGCCGCGTGGGTGAGCGCCGTCCAGTACTGCGTCCAGAGCGGCTGGTCCAGGCCGTATCTGGCCCGCATCTCGGCGACGGCCGCCGCGTCCACGGGGGTGCCGGTGGCGGCGTTGGCGGCCATGTCCACCGGATCTCCCGGCAGCAGATAGAGCACAACGAACGACAGCGTGAACGCCGCCCACAGCACGCCTGTTGCCTGGAGAACCCGTCCGATCACATAGCGGCCCATGATTACCGCTGCAGCCAGGTGTCGTGGAACTGCAACCGGGCCGACGCCTCGAACTTCACCCCGGCCACGCCCTTACCCACGCCGATGGCCTGGGACAGTTCGATGGTCGGAATCCACAGGCCCTGATCCAGCACCGCCGACTGGGCGTCGCCGATGATGCGGGCCCGCGCGGCCGGGTCGGTGGCCGACAACTGCTGCGAGAGCAAGGAGTCCAGCGGCTCGGCCGGGCCGCGGGCGTTCAGGTTGCGCTGGTCCACCGCGAAGGTGGTGCGCAGGATGTCGCCGTCGGCACGGGTCGAGTTGTAATAGTCGAAGTCGAAGTCCTTGTTGTTCTGGCGCACATTCGATTCCGCCACCGACAGCGGCTCCAGGCGGAGATCGAATCCGACCGCCTTCAATTGCTGCTGGGTCAGTTCGAGGATGGCCTGGTTACCCGCGAAGACCGGGGCGAAGATGACACCCGCGGCCAGCCGCTGCCCGTCCTTGACCCGGATCCCGTCCGCGCCGGGCACCCAGCCCGCCTGGTCGAGGAGCTTCTTCGCCGCGTCCGGGTCATACTTCACGCGTGCTGAAAGATCCACATAGCCCGGGGTTTTCGCGGCGAGAACGCTGGTGGCCGGCTTGAACTGCGGGCCCAGCACGGTGTCCACCAATTCCTTGCGGTCGAGGGCGGGCAACAGCGCCGCCCGCACCGCCGGGTCCCGCAGCGGTCCGCGGGTCACATTCACCTGGAGGCCGAACGGCACGCCCGGATTCGCGGTGAATTGCACCCGCCCGCCACCCGCCTCGATCTGCGAAACATCCTGCGGCAGCGCGTCACTGATAGCATCGAGCTGACCGGAGGCGAGACTGCCGGTGCGGACCCCTGACTCCGGGACCACGGTGAACACGATCTTGTCCAGGTACGCCTCACCCTCGGTGGCGAAAACCGCCGAACCCCAGGCATATCCGGCGCGCTTGGTCAGCGTGGCCGAGGCGTTCTGCTTCCATGCCGCGTAGGTGAACGGGCCGCTGCCGATATTCGCGCCCAGGCAACGGTCGTCGGCAGGCTTGGCGACCGTGGCGTCGGACTGGATCCCCAGCTGCGGCGTCGACGTCGCCTGCAGGAACTGGGCATTCGGCGCCGCGAAGTCCACCCGCACCGTGCGTGAATCCACCACCGTGCTGCCGGTGTATCCGGCCAGGTAGCTCGCGGCCAGGGGCGCCTTGGCCCCGCCGAGCGCGACGATCGAATCGAAGTTCTTGCGCACCGAGTCCGCGGTGAGCGGGGTGCCGTCGCTGAAGGTGATGCCGTCCTTCAGGTGGAAGGTGAACGACCTGGCGTCCGATGAGACAGTCCAGGTGTCCGCCAGCCACGGCTTCAGTGCACCGGATTCCGGGTCCTGATCGACCAGCGAGTCCACGATCTGGCGGGTCACGTAGATGGTCTGATTCGTCGCGGACTGTGCGGGATCCGAGCAGGTCGGAGCCAGCGACAGACCGTAGCGCAGGATGCCGCCCGGCCGCGGCGGGCCCGTCGGCTCGCCGTTGCCGCCGGTGGTTCCGCTACCACCGCACGCGGTCAGCGCGAAAGTGGCGGCCAGCGCGCCCGCGAGCGCCAGGGGACGGACCGCCCGGGCGGTGCAGGGGTGATTCATGCGGGGTCTCCGGACGGGTAGCGATCGCCGCCCAGCGGGCGGCTCGGAATGCGTTGGCGCAGTTCGGATACGACCTCGGCCTGGAACAGCTCGAGGCTCTCGCGATGCCGGGCCTCGGTGCGGCCGTCGGCGTCGGCGCTCAGGTGGATCACCTCGTGCCCGAACCGCTCGTGGTAGCGGCTCACCTTGTCCAGTACCTGCTCCGGGCTGCCGATGAGCGCCGAGGAGCGTTCGACGAAATCCTCCAACGTCTCGAAGACGATGGGTACGCCAAACTTCCGGGCCACGGCCTGACGAGCCTCGAAGACCGGGCGATACAGGTCCACGGCCTGCTGCGAGGTCCGGGTCACCAGAAAGCCCGCCGTACCCGCGCCCACCAGCGCCTCGGCCGGATCGTGCCCGTAGGCCGCCCAGCGTTCCCGGTAGTGGTCCACCAGTTCGGCGTACGGCTCGATCGGATAGGTGACATTCGCCGAGAACAGCGGATCCCCGTGGAGCGCCGCATAATCCGCAGATTCCCGGCTGGTCGCGCTGCCGTGCCAGATGCGCAGGCGCGGCTGCAGTGGCCGGGGCAGCGCCTTGGCCTCGTTCAGCGCCGGCCGGAAACGGCCGGACCAGGTGACGTTGTCGCTGTCCCAGAGCTTGCGGAACAGCTCGTAGCCCTCGCGATTGCGATCCCACTGGTCATCGGTGGTGACATGGAACAGCTTGGCCTGCGCCGCGCCATTACCCTTGCCGATGATCAGTTCCAGGCGCCCGTCGGAGAGATTGTCCAGGGTGGAGTAGTCCTCGAACGCGCGCACCGGATCCAGCAGGCTCAGCGTGGTGACACCGGTGAACAGGGCCACGCGCGAGGTGACCGCGGCGATATGGCTCAGCACCACCGGCGGGGCGGCGGAAATGAACGGATCCTCGTGCCGCTCCCCCACCGCGAAACCGTCGTAGCCGAGGTCCTCGGCCAGCCGGGCACTGTCGATCACGCGGCGCAACCGCTGCCGGGGCGTCTCGGCTGTGCCGGTCACCGGGTCCGGGGTGTGCGTAATCAGGGTCAGGAGCAGGAATTTCATGCCGGGACCGCCTCGGTGTCGCCGGAGCGCTCGCCGGCGGGGACGAACTTCTCGAACGGGTGCACGTGTCCGACCTCCTTCACGATGTCGCGCGGCAGCGCGGTGTAGCCCGCGGCCGTGTACAGCGCCACGGCCTCCGGCTGACGCGGTCCGGTGGTCAGGTAGATGCGCCGGTAGCCGCGCCGGGCGATCTCGGCCTCCAGCTGCTCGAGCACGAACCGGCCCAGCCCCCGGCGGCGGTGCGCGCTCGACGTCCAGATCCGTTTCAGCTCCGCGGTTTCCGCGTCGAAGCGCTGGAAAGCGCCGCCGGCCACCGGTTCGCCGTCCTCCACCACGACCAGCAGATCGCCGTGCGGCGGCGCGAAATGACTGGCCGAATAGCCGGTCAGATCCGCGTGCACCTCACCCGGGGTACGGCCGTAGCGGCTGCTGTATTCGATGGCCAGCTCCGCCAGCAGCGGCGCGGCCAGCGGATCGTGCTGTGCGATGTGGAATACGGTGCGCGACACGCTCATCCCTTCTTCTTGGGTAGTCCGGGCGGATTGATCCGCGACTGCGACACGGCTTCGCCGCCCAGGCCCCACCGGTCCAATACCTGCTTGTAGGTGCCGTGGTCGATGGCGTACTGGATGGCCTGCTGCACGGGCCCGATCAGCCCGTTGTCCTTGCGCGTTAGCGCCGCGATCTCGGCCTGCAACGCGTCGCCCGCGCCGGACCAGGTGGTCAGGACCTTGTTGCCGGTCGTCGACGAGTGGTACTGCGCCGACGGGTTGGGCCCCACGTAACCGTCGATGCGGCCGGAGGACAGCGCCAGGTAGTAGTCGGCGGGCTGCTGGTAGTAGGCGAGTTCCAGCCTGGGCAGGCCCTCGGCCACGTTCCGGTCGTTCCAGGCGACCAGCAGCTGCTCCTGATTGGTGCCGGAGGCGACGCCGATCTTCTTGCCCGCCAGCGATTTCCGATCCTGATAGGTCCAGGTCGAATCCTTGGGCACCTCCAGGGCGATATTGTCCTTGCGATAGGTGGCGAAGTCGTACTTCTCCTTGCGCTCCTCGGTGACCGTGGTATTGCTGACGAACAGGTCGGCCTCGCCGGAGTCGATCTTCACGAAGTTCTGCGCCCAGTCCCCGTTCCGGTGGTCCACCTTCAGACCGAGAATGTCGGCGATCAGCTCCGCGACATCCACTTCGGAACCGATGACGGTGCGATCGTCGGTGGCGTAGAAGCCCAGCGGCGGGGTCGCGCCGATGGTGCCGGTCACCACCAGGGTGCCGCGGTCGCGAATGGCCCGCGGGACCTGCGCGGCAATCGAATCCACCTTTTCGGCGTGAATGCGCCCCTTCTGCTCCGGTGACAGGTCGTACGTCAGGCCGTTCACGCTGCGCGTGTCGGTGGTGCCGCCATCACCCTTGGCACAGCCGCCCACCAACAGACTCAGCAGGGTGACGGCGATCAAGGCGCTGATCCGTCTGCGACGGCTCGCCAGAGACATGGGCTTTTCCTTACCTGGTGAGAACACGTCAGAGGACATGCGCGAGAAAGGCTTTGGTGCGTGGGTGCGAAGGGTTGTCCAGCACGCGCGCGGGCGGACCATGCTCGACGATGCGGCCGGCGTCCATCAGCACCACGGTGTCGGCGACCTCGCGGGCGAAACCGATCTCGTGGGTGACGATCACCAGGGTCGAACCGCCGCGCGCCAGATCCTTGATGACATCGAGGACTTCACCGACCAGCTCGGGATCCAGCGCGGAGGTGGGCTCGTCGAACAGCACCACCTCCGGCCGCAGGGCCAGCGCCCGCGCAATGGCCACGCGCTGCTGCTGCCCACCCGACAACCGGCTCGGATACTCGTCCGCCTTGTCGGCCAGGCCGACCCGCGCCAGCAGCTCCAGCGCCTTGACGTTCACCTCGGCCTTGGCGCGGCGCTGCGCGGCCACCGGCGCGAGCGCCACATTCTCCCGAACCGTCAGATGCGGAAAGAGATTGAAGTTCTGGAACACGAATCCGATGCGCGCCCGCTGCCGCAGAATCTCGCGCTCGTGCAGCTCGTGCAACTTGCCGTCCCCACGCCGGTAGCCGACCAGCTCGCCGCCGACCCGCACGGTGCCGCCGTCCACCTGCTCGAGATGGTTGATGGTGCGCAGCAGCGTCGACTTGCCCGAACCCGATGGGCCCAGGATCACCGCCACCTCGCCGGGACGTACCGCCAAGTCGATACCGGAGAGCACTTCATTGCGGCCGAATGACTTTCGGATGCCGCGCAATTCGATCGCGAACTCGGTCACCGACGATCACCGGCCTTCGAACGACGCCCCTTCGAGAAATGCCGCTCGATATAGAACTGGATGACGCTCAGCACGCTGGTCAGCAGGATGTACCAGACCGTGGCCACCATGAGCAGCGGCACCACCCGGCCATTGCGGCCATAGATGACCTGCACCTGATAGAACAGCTCGGCAATCGCCATGGTCGACACGATCGAGGTGCCCTTGAAGAGGCTGATCACCTCATTGGCGGCGTTCGGGAGAATTCCGCGCATGGCCTGGGGCGCGACAATCGTGAAGAACTGCCGACGCCACGGCAGGCCCAGCGACCGGGCCGCCTCCCACTGACCCTCGTCCACCGAGATGATCCCGGCCCGGATGATCTCCGCCGAATACGCGGCCTGATGCAGCGCCAAACCGATGACGGCCGCGGTGAATCCGCTGATCACGCCATTGGTCTGGAACCGCGCGAACTCCGGCCCGAACGGAATGCCCAGCGACAGCGACTTGTACAGGTAGGCCAGATTGAACCAGAACAGCAGCTGCACGATCAGCGGGATCGAGCGGAAAGCCCAGACATAGCTCCACGAGATCGCCTGCAGCACCGGGTTCTTCGACAACCGGCCCACGGCCAGCCAGACACCCAGGAAGAAGCCCAGCAGGGTGCCCCAGAAGGTCAGCTCCAGCGTCACCTTCAATGCCGACAACACCGACTTCGCGGTGACATACTGCGCGAAGGTTCCCCAGTCCCAGCCCGGATTGGTGATCAACCCGTGCCCGAACTGCGCGACCAGCACCAGTGCGATCGCCGCGGTGACCCAGCGCCACGGGTGGCGGGCGCGGACGACCGGCAGATCCCCGTCGTGGTGTTCGGCTTCGGGCTCCGTCTGCGTGGGTGCCGCCAGCGTACTCATGGATTCGTCCTCCATCGGTCCCGGCGGAAGCACCCGCACCACGTGCGCGGGGGTTGCTGCGATGTCTGCGAGCCGGGTCTCTCGATCGCTCTGGATGGTGTAGACGACACTACGAATTCCGGCTGCGCATGTCGCCGGTCCGGATCAACGTGAATTCAATTGCATGACAGCCCTTTTCCTGAATTCCGGTGGAAACGGGGAGATCAGCCCGCTTCCTCGTCGCGCTCCGGGGCCGGGTCGTAGAGGGCGCGGAAACCGCTGCGGTGGAAGACCAGCGGCTCGGAATCGGGGTGGGTGCCGAGCCGGTGCACCCGCAGCAATACCACCGCGTGATCACCGGCCGGAACCTGCTCGTGCACCGAGGTTTCCAGCCACGCCGTGGCCCCGGCTACGAACACCGCGTTCCCGTTCCCGGCATGCAGGTCGACATTGCGGAAGCGGTCCCCGCGCCGCGAGCTCAGCCCACGCGCCGCCGGCTCCTGCTCGCTGCTCAGCAGGCTCAGGCCCAAACGACTCGCCTGCTCCAACCGCGGCCAGGTCTCCGACGAATACTGAATGCAGATCGACACCAGCGGCGGGTCCAGGGAGACCGGCACGAAGGTGCTCGCCACCAGGCCATATGGTGTCCCGCCAAGGCGTGCGCACACGGCCACCACCCCGCTGGGAAAGTGCGAAAAGGTCCGCCGCAGATCGGTCCCGTCGACCGGAGTGAGCGCGGCGGCCGCGCCGTGAATCGAGGTCAGCTCGCCCATTACCCCACTCCAGCACCGGCGTACGCGCCGCAACAGGATTGCATTCACCTCGATTGCAAGTCGGCGGCCGCGGTCCTGTTGCGGGACAATGCGAAACCCCGCCCGGCAGGCACCGGACGCTGGTCGGGATCCTCGCGATTGTTACTTCGGCGCCTCGATGTGCGGCTGGTTGATGGTGACGAAGTAGTTGTAGGCGGCGGCAATGGCGACCGGCGCGGTCACGAACAGCTGACCGGCGATGGTGCCCAGGAAGCCGATCCGCACCCAGGATGCAGCCGAGCGAGCCTGGCGCAGCGCACCGTTGAAAATGGGAAACCCGCCCGGCCATACGGCCGAACGGGCTGTCCCGATGAGGTATTCGCTGATGCCTATAGAGCCCCTCGCTCTTATAGAACCGCGCTCTTACTTGGCCGGAGCCGGAGCGGTGATGTGCGGCTCGTTGACGGTGGAGAAGTACTGGATCGCGGCGGCGATCGCGACCGGCGCCGTGATGAACAGCTGACCGGCGATGGTGCCCAGGAAGCCGACGGTGGCGGCGCCGACGAGGCAGCCGATGATCGGGCCCGCGCCGAACAGGGCGGCCAGCGGAGCCGAAGCGAGGCCCGCGACACCGAAGCCGAGGACGCAGCCGACGGCCGCGGCACTCAGGCCACCGACCAGGGTGGCGATGGTGGCACCGGTGGAGATGGTGTCCTTCATGCGGTTGAAGGCGGCCTGCTCACGGTCGTAGTCCGACTTCCACGGAGCCTGGTCCTCGTACGGCAGGGCAACGTCCTTGACGTTCTGCGGGGTGTAGACCGCGTGGTCCATGTCGTACTGCGGGGTCAGGGTCGCGGTGCGGTCCGAGATCTCCGCGGCGATCGGGAAGGTGAAGTCGTCCACCTGCACCTTGAGCGGCATGCCGGCGATGATGTTGCCGTTGGCGGCCTTGATCTCGAAGTTGCCGTTCTCGACGACCATCGAACCACCGTCGGTGCGGATGACGGTGTTGGTCTCGGAGTTGGTGGCGGTGTAGTTGATCGGCGCGTTGTCATCGGCGGCGGGCGCGGCGTTCACGGTGCCGGCGGTGACACCCAGTGCCGCGACCACGAGCGCAGACACTGCGGCGAAATTCTTGAGACGCATGTGTATTCGGGATTCCTCTTGTGATGAGCGGATGCGTCCCAGGGGAACAAGGTCAGGTGTAACCCCTGGGACGCTGTGATAGAAACCGGCTTTTACAAACGCCACGTGGCAGGTCGGTTCCTTGCCGGTGAACCTTTGCCCATCGGTTGCCGAAATTTCCTATTTAGCAGGCGTGAAGGGCTGATTGATAGTCGTGAAGTATTGCACCGCAGCGGCAATCGCGACCGGAGCCGTCACGAACAACTGACCGGCGATGGTACCCAGGAAGCCGACGGTGGCCGCACCGACCACGCAGCCCGCGAGCGGACCCGCGCCGAACAGCGTGGCCAGCGCACCGGTGGCTACCAGGCCGACACCGATACCCGCAACGCAGCCCAGCGCCGCGCCGCCGAGGCCGCCGACCAGCGTGCCCACCGTCGCGCCCACGCCGATGGTGTCGCGCAGGCGGTTCCAGGCGGCCTGCTCACGGTCGTACTGGGTCTTCCAGGGGGCCTGGTCCTCGTACGGCAGCGCGACCGGCTTGTAGACCGCGTGGTCCACATCGAGCTGCGGCGTCAGGGTGGCCGTGCGGTCGCTGACTTGCGCCGCGATCGGGAATTCGAATTCGTCGACACGGAATTTCAATTCCGTGCCCGCGACGGTGGTTCCATCGGCGGCCTTGATCTTCAAAGCGCCGTCATCGACCACGATCGAACCGGCGTCGGTCCGAATGACCGTGCCGGCATCGGTGGTCTGGGCCGTGTAATTGATCGCGCCGCCATCGACCTCGGCCGGGCCGGCATAGGCGGTTCCGGCCGTCACGCCGGTCGCCGCGATCGTCAATGCCGCGATTCCGGCGAATTTCCTCATCTTCATGCTGGTACTGCTTCCCACTGCGACGAACTGAACTGTCGGCGGCAAGCATTAAGCAACCTCCCAGGTTTCTGGAGGTTAAAAACCAGCTTGATTCGATCCAGACGAACTGGACATCGTTTACTTTGCCTTGGCGGCGGCCTTCGCCTGCTTCTTGAATTCCCGTACCTGCGTGAGAGATTCGGCGTCGGTGACATCGGCGACCGAGCGGCGGGAACCGTCCTCACCGTACGCGCCCGCGGCCTCGCGCCAACCCTTGGCGGTCAGACCGCCCTGTTTACCCAGGAGCGCCAGGAAGATCCGGGCCTTCTGATCTCCGAAACCCGGCAGCTTCTTCAGCCGCTTCAGGATTTCCTTGCCATCCGGATCACCCTCGGTCCACAGCGCCGCGGTCGTGCCGTCATAGTTCTCCACGATGAATCGAGCCAGCTCCTGCACGCGTCGGCCCATGGACCGGCCGTAGCGGTGGATGGCCGGCGGGGTCGCGGCCAGCTCCTCGAATTCCTCGGGATCGGCGGCGGCGATCTTGTGAATATCGAACCCGCCCATGCGGTCGGCGAGTTTCCACGGGCCGCGGAATGCGTGCTCCATCGGAAACTGCTGATCCAGCATCATTCCGACCAACAAGGCGAAATCATCGGTCGAAAGCAGCTCGTCGGCATCGGATTCCTGCGCAATACACAGCGTGCGGCTCACCATGTATCGATCATCCCATTCATCCCGGGTCGCGGTGACGCGGGTCACGCTATGCCCTCCGAAGGACTAGGCTTCGGCCATGCCCGACACCATGGCTAATTCTTCAGTGCGAGCCGCGGCGCACCCTGCCGCTGGGTCCGGACTGCGACCGGACCGTTTCGACCGCGATGGACAAGACCAGCTCGTCGACGTTCACGATCTACAGGCAGCGCTGCCGGGCATCCGGAGCCTGCGCGCCTGGGTCCACGAGGCCCTGGCCACCCGGACCGGCGAGAGCGCCGTCGACATCGGGTCCGGTTCCGGGTCGGAGGTACTGACCTTCGCCGACCTGGTCGGCCCCACCGGCACCGCGCTCGGCGTCGAACCCGACCCGCACCTGCTGAGCGCCGCCGAACGCCGCGCCGCCCAGGCCGGATCCGCCGCCAAATTCATCAGCGGTGACGCCTACGGTCTGCCCGTCGGCAGTGAGAGCTTCGACGTGGCACTGTGCGAGCGCGTCTTCCAGCACCTCACCGCACCCGCCCGGGCCGCCGGGGAGATCGCCCGGGTGCTGCGTCCCGGCGGGCGCGTGGTGGTCATGGACAGCGACTGGGGCACAGCCATCGTGCATCCCGGCGACCGGCACGTCGTGCACGAGGTCATCGAGACCATGATCGCGGGCACCACCAATCCCTACGCGGGCCGCCGGCTGGCGGGTCAGCTCACCAAGGCCGGGCTGGTCGTCGACGACATCGGCTCGCACGCGTTGGTGCAGGACGGCCGCATCGGCGCGGGCGCACTCGTGGCCCGGGTGGCGGACCGGGCCGTCGCACGCAGCGCGATTACGGAGCGCCAGCGCGACCAGCTGCTCGCCGACCTCGAGGCCGGTGCCGCCAGCGGCGACATCCACCTGTCGGTGACCATCTTCGCGGTGCTGGCCCACAAGCCGCGCTGAGAAACCTCTTGGGCGCGCACCGATTCGGTGCGCGCCCAATGCGAGAAAATGCTTCGCAACAACTGATTTCGGGGCGCGAGGGTAACTCGCCGGGGACCCCCGAAATGGTAGTGGCGCCCAACCGCCGACACGGGTTGCCGACTGGTCACGGCACCCGAGCCGCCCGCTAAAGGCTCGAGGAGGCGTGGGAGCTCATGAGCTTCTCGGACGCGGCCAGCAGCACACAGGTGGCCAGGCCGTCCATCGCCTTCTCCAGCTCACCCTCGGACGGGAAGCTGGGCGCGATGCGAATGTTCTTGTCCTCCGGGTCCTTTCCGTACGGATAGGACGATCCGGCGGGGGTCAGCGCGATGCCCGCGTCCTTGGCCAGCGCCACCACCTTGCTCGCGGTGCCCTCCAGCACGTCCAGGCTGATGAAGTAGCCGCCCTTGGGCTCGGTCCAGGACGCCACCTTCGAGGCGCCCAGCCGGTCCTCCAGGATCCGCAGCACCAGCTTGAATTTCGGCTCCAGGATGGCGCGGTGCTTCTGCATGTGCGCCCGCACGCCCTCGGCGTCCCCGAAGAAGCGCAGGTGCCGCAGCTGGTTCACCTTGTCCGGGCCGATGGTCTTCTTGCCCAGGTGCTTCAGGTACCACTCCAGGTTGGCGGTCGACGAGCCGAAGAAGCTCACGCCCGCACCCGCGAAGGTGATCTTCGAGGTGGAGGCCAGCACGAACGGGCGGTTCGGGTGCCCTGCCGCCTCAGCCAGGCCCAGCACGTCCAGCACCGGCTCCGCGGTGTCGGTGAGCGGGTGCACCGCGTAGGCGTTGTCCCAGAACAGGCGGAAGTCCGGCGCGGCCGTCGGCATCGAAACCAGTTCGCGGGTAACGGCTTCGGAGAAGGTGACGCCGGTCGGGTTGGAGTAGTTCGGCACCGCCCACAGACCCTTGATGCTGGGGTCCGAGGCCACCAGCTCCGCGATCAGGTGGGTGTCCGGGCCGTCACCCTGCATCGGGATCGGGATCATCTCGAAGCCCAGCGACTCGGTGATGGCGAAGTGCCGGTCGTAACCCGGCACCGGGCACAGGAACTTGAGCACCGGCTCGTCCGCCCAGCGGCGCACCGAATCCGCGGTGCCGTGCAGCATCGAGAACACCAGCAGGTCGTGCATGATCTCCAGGCTGGCGTTGTTGCCGGCGAGCAGGTTCGACACCGGAATGCCGAGCAGCTCGGCGAAGATGGCGCGCAGCTCCGGCAGGCCGTGCAGGCCACCGTAATTGCGCACATCGGTGCCGTTGGCGTCGCGGTAGTCGGCGGTGCCCGGCAGCTCGAGGAGTTCCTGCGAAAGGTCCAGCTGCTCGGGCGAGGGCTTTCCCCTCGTAATGTCCAGCGTCAGCTTCTCGGTCTTGAGCTTCGCGTAGTTCGCGGTCTGCGTCTCGTGTTCCGTCACGAGTTCCGCATGGCTCATCAAACCGAATTGCGTCTGCCGAGGCATCTGACAGCCTTTCCAATGGCGTGGGATGTTTGTCCAGGGTTGCGCGCACCGCGAACCCAACCGACCACGTTACTAGGAAGCCGCTCCGATTCGGCAGGGATATATACAGTTCCGCCGCCACGCGACCGGGCCCCGAAAATAGAAGGGGACCCAGCGCACCCGGCAGAGCCCGTTGACCCTTGCTGCCTTCCGGCCCTGGGGGAGTTCACAGGATGCGCGCCGCGCTGGATCCGTCGGCCAGTGTAGCGGCTCACCGCGCCCCGTGCGGCACGGGGTCGATACGATGCCTGCGATAAGCGGGGTCCCCCGCGAAATTCCGGAGGGGAAAGACAAGATGACGAGTTCCGATCCAGGATCGGGTGGGCCGCACGACCCGGCGAAAGCCCAGGAGACCGCGCAGTGGTGGGCCACCCCGCCTACCGGAACCGACGCCGGCCAACCGGTCCAGGGCGCGGACCCGACCATGCTCAACTACAACGCCGCCGGCATGCCGCCGTACACGCCGCCCGCCCAGCCGCTTTCGACCGGCCAGCCCTCCGGCGGCTACCCGGCGGCGTCGGGTGGATTCCCGCAGCAGCCGGTGTCGGGCGGTTACCCGCAGCAGGCGGCCCCCGGGGGCTATGCGCAGCAGCCGATGTCCGGCGGCTTCCCGCAGCAGCAGTACACCCCGCCGCCTTCGACCCCGCCGATCGCGCCCGCCTACGGCTACCCGGCACAGCCGCCCCGCTCGGGCGGCAACAAGACCGGCTGGATCGTCGGCGGTGTCATCGGCCTGGTGGTGATCGTCGGCGTCATCATCGGCGCGGTCGCCCTCTCCGGCGGCGACGGCCCCTCGCCGCTGAGCGACGACAAGAAGAAGAACGCCGGCAAGTACACGATGGACGGTGTCACCAACGGCTGCAGTGTGATCGACACCTCGGTGCTCAGCAAGTGGGTGCCCACCTCCAAGGGCGCCCCCGAGCACTCCGAGACCAAACCCACCGACTACTCGGGCGGGCGCTTCGAATGCCGCGCCGGCAATGAAGAGGCCAGCAAGACCGACAAGTACACCACCAACACCGCCGACCTCACCCTCGACGTGTCCTTCCTGAGCGGCTCGTCGACCGCCTACAATCGGCCCGAATACGACACCTGGAAGACGTCCGACACGGGCACCACCGGCAGCGGCCGCACCGCCGGCGACGTGAACGGCATCGGCGAGGCGGGCTACTGGTCGGCCAAGGTCGACGACTGGACCTACTGGACCACCACCGACTACACGGTCGCGGTCAAGGACGACAACGCGTCGGTCAAGGTCAACATCCGGCTGCGCATGGCCAAGGGCCAGGACGTCAGCAAGGACGAGATCGCTCAGGTCTGCAAGGACCAGGCCCGGAAGGCCCTCGACAATCTGAAGAAGAAGTAGCCGCCGACCACGGCATTTGCTTCCACCAGGGGGGCACCCGGTATATTGCTCGGCGGAGGATTCGCCTAGTGGCCTATGGCGCTCGCCTGGAACGCGGGTTGGGTTAACAGCCCTCAGGGGTTCAAATCCCCTATCCTCCGCCAGGATCAGCCCTGGTCGGATCTGGTTTTCGCCAGATCCGACCGGGGCTCGTCCACACCAGCGGTCCACACTCGGGACATCTGAGGGGATGTCGGCGGGGCTCCTACGGAGAACCCCAACCCGAGAGAGCCCGCCATATGTCTTCGCTTCGCATGCGAACCAGCCAGGGCAAGCCCTGCTATCAACTTCGCTTCCGCCACCACGGCAAACAGACCTCCGAAACCTTCGAGGACGCGACCGCCGCGGCCCGCTGGCAAGAGATTCTCGACGCGGTCGGACCGGATGAATTCCTGAAACTGCTCGACGGCGAGCGAGGTGCCAAGGGCACCGGCGCACCGCCACTTTCGGTCGCGGGTGAGGAATACATCGCCCATCTCACCGGAATCGAGGAAGGCACGCGCAAGCGGTACCGCGCATTCATGCGTAACGACCTGCTGCCGTTCTTTGGAGATATTCCGTCCTCCGCGCTCGGCGAGCTCGGGGTCTCCCGGTGGGTCAACTGGCTACAGCTGGAAGTCGGCAACAGCGCGAAGACCATAGCGAATAAGCATGGCTTCGCGTTCGCTTTCTGCGCGTCGCTGGTCAAGAAATCCATCCTGACCACAAACCCGTGCACCGATACTCAGCTCCCCGAAACCACGGCTGCAGAGATGTGTTTCTTGGACGCCGACGAATTTGCCGCGCTGTACCGCGAGATTCCCGAGCGCTGGCGACTGCTCGTGAAATTCATGGTCGCCGCCGGCACTCGGTGGGGCGAGACAACCGCGCTGCGCGTCGGCGACGTCAACCCTGTGCAGTGCACCGTGCACGTGCACCGGGCATGGAAGTACACCGGGGGCAAGCGAATCCTCGGCGCGCCGAAGACCAAGCGCTCGAATCGGTATTTGAACCTCGACGCGGGTCTCGTCGCCGAGCTGCCGCTCGCCGGGCGCAAGCGCTCAGAGTTCCTGTTCGTCAACGACGACGGGAATCCGATCCAGATCAGCAGCTTCTACAAAGGTGTCTGGGTGCCCACGCTCGACGCGATCCACCACGACGCCCGGGATCCCCTGCACGGGAAGCGGCCTCGGATTCACGACCTCCGCCACACCTGCGCGTCGTGGATGCTGATCGGCGGCGCGGTACCGCACGTCGTTCAGGCACACCTCGGGCACGAGAGCATCACGACCACCGTCGACAGATACGGGCATTTCGATCGCCGGTCGGCGACTGCCGCCGCGGCCATGGTCGCCGCCAATCTGCCCGGCGCGATCGCGGCAGACGTGCCCGCCGGCCCTTCGCCGGACGAGCCGAGCACCGGCGCGCGTTTCCGGTTCCCCGGCCCGTTCGATGTGCGTGCTCTCTCGGTATGGCTGTCCGACCGGATCGGCCGGACGGTCGAGTTCGAGCGGGTGGCGCAGAACGGCGAACGGTGCGAGTGGCAGGACTGGAAGCTCTACTGGTGGGACGGCCCGACCGACGACGAGGTACGCGAACTGCTCTCCGAGGTCGTCGAGGCATCGGAGCACGGCGGGGCAGCGGATATCAAGCTCTCCAGACTGCGCACCTTGTTCCGCGTGAAGTAGCGAACCAATCAGAACAGGAGGGCCGCCCGACCGGGCGGCCCTCGTCGCTTTTGAGGCCTGAGGCGTTAGGCCGGAATCACATATGCCCGGCCGAACCACTCGCCGATGACAGCGGCATGCAGGTGTCCAGCGACCGCGCGGTCGCCCTGCACGGCCATCGTGGCGTGCAGGTGGACCTTTCCATCACGCACCTCGCCGCAACCGTGCATCTCGGCGGGCAGAACGTACCGGTTGACGATGTCCGCGCTCGCGTCGTGCGCCGGCATCGTGGAGATGGTGAATTCATCAGCGGCACCGATGAGGGACACGATCGCGGCATCGGTGATACCGGCCTCGCGAATCTGTGCCTCAAGCTCGCTGATCAGCTCGCCGTTCTTGATCTCGAAAACCTGCATCTCTCAACGCCTTCCGATGTGGGGAGCCATACGCGCCAGCATCGTAGCCGCGCACCAACGAGCCCCGGCATCGTTCGGCGCAATCGCTTCGCTCGCGAAGCGTTGTGCGGCGAGATGCACGGCGGGCAGCCGGGCCGGGTCTGCGACGTAGGAGGCGGCCGTGGTGTGCTCAACGCCGAGGACGCGCGCGGCGACTGCGGCGAGGTAGAGGTCGCGCACAGCCTCGTCGTGCTCGAGCACGGTCGCGACGTGCTGCCCGAGTGATTGTCCTGGAGCCTTGGCGACGATCCCGAGGGCGTTCACGCGGGTAATGGCACTGGATTCGCCGACGGACCAACGCGCCAGCTTTCGCCACACCGGACGGTCGACGGTCGCGGCAATGGCATGGTCTAGCGAGTTCGATGTCTGCACGGACGCCAGCGGGCCCGGATCACCGCCGGACAGGGATGCGCCGAGGTCGCCGATCAATGACGCGTTGGTAGCAGCGAGGGCGACGGCACCGAAAAACATCCGACGATTCACATCGTCATCATGCCCGCCGGACAGGCGTACGCCTAGAACTCGTTCATATTCGCCAATGACAGTCTCGGTCACAGGCTTTCGGCCGGTCTCGACCAGGCCGATGTACGACTTGGACAGATAGCACCTCAACGCGAAGGCGTCGAGGCTGAGCCGCGCCGACCGACGCAGCTCCCTGAGTTGATGCCCCCTGATCACGGCGACTCCCGAAAGAAGTAGACGCGAGTAGACCTCGGCGGTTGCCGGATGTGCAGGACGCTACTCCTACGTCGAGCCGCCGGGGTGTTGACGGCCCCCTTTCGAATTCCCTGGCGGCCCGACGTCCGATCGGCGACGGGACTAGCCATGCGAAATAAGCCAACAGCATTGGGATGGCTCGACATTGGCGTGACGGAAACGCCAGATTGGGATCGGCCTCAGATTCGACGACTCGCCCGCCATCTCGGCTACCAACTGGAGTGGGCGCCCGAGGTTCTGACGATTCCGCTCGTCGACGTAGTGCGCGAGGCCGACGTCGACGCCCTGATCATTCCGCGCCCAGAACACCTCGACCCGCTCATGCTGAACGCGCTCCTGTCGCTCGTCGACGTCGAGGTCGTGCTACCGCGGATGAGCTTCGCCCGCTGGGCGCTCGCCATGCACGAGGGCCGGAAATGACCTGTCTCGGACTGACTTTCGCAATCGGGCTGTGCGTACTGGTCCTGATATGGGCGGTATGGCCGCGCCGATGAACACTGCGGGGAGAACTAGGCCACTTCGATGCTCGGGATCTCGAAGGGAGGTGCGTACAGAGACAGCATTCAGGACATGATGATGCAGCGCCGGCAACCCTATCCCCGTGCTGCTCCACAGGAAGGCCCCCGGCAGGTGCCTCTTCAGTTGCGCCGCAAACCTACTGGAGTCCCCCCGCTTGCACCGGGGGTCTTTCCATGTCATGCCAAATACGCCGACACTGCGTGCCAACGTGACCGCGACGGCTAACAGTCAGCGATATTCCGTGATATCTCAGCAGCAGTGTTCGTACCCGGCTCCATCAACGAGAGGGACAGCATGACGCACCACCGCCCGGACCGGTCCGAACTCGATCCGGAATTTCTCGCCGCGCTGCCGAACCGGCCGCACGAATCGTCGACCACGTACTCCGGGGCCAGCCTCGGCGGTGGCACCGGGTTCGGGGTGCATGCCGGTGTAGCTCGCACCCGCGAGGCCGTGCCGATGCCGAAGACACCCGCCGCGTTGACGACGCCGGTCAAGTGGGCCGGGGCGGCGATAGTGGTTTCCCTGATTCTGGTGATCGTGTTGCCGCCGCTGGGTCTCGTGCTGTTCCTGGCGGCCGACATCTGGATGATCGTGCGCTTAGTCAAGATCCAGAATTGGAAGCGCGCGACCAAACGGGCGGTCGAGGCCCATCTCGGGTGGGACCAGTTCGGCCGGGCTGCCTGACCTGGACACGCGAATACGGCCCGCCCTCACCAGGTGAGGGCGGGCCGTATTGCGTTACACCGCCGCAGATCACAGGTCGACCGCTGTGACCCAATCTATCGCCAGCGAGTCGAACTGCTGCTGGAACAGCGGATAGTTAGCTTCCATCTCGATTCCCCACCGGCGTTGCCCTGCCCCGCATTTCACGACTCCAGTCGTGTCGTCCCACGAAATGAGGGGTATGCCGCCGACGAATGCAGCGTAATGGTTGCCGACCGCACCGCATTGCAACAGGGCCCCGGCTGTGACGCTGGTCGACGTCGTGGCCCGCGCGGTACCCGTCGACCCGCTGTAGGTGTAGATCGCCGACCCGTTGCCGGTCGTGGTGTTGATAACGACCATCGTTGTGCCAGACCCGGTGAAGGTGTCAGGGCTACGCAGGACGATCGAGCAATTCATGTTGCTGGCGGTCGAGTACATCGGCGTGATGAGCGACGCCGTAATCAGCACATTGTCGGTGTACATCGCGCCGCCGTTGCTGCCGCCGGTGTACGTACCCCAAAACGCCGTAGTCCCTGAGTTGCTCGGCAGATTGCCGGGCTGGGCGGCGTTGTTGCTGACCTGCGGCGTATTGACGTCGAGACGGAAGTTCGGACCCCATCCGGACCCCGCGCCACCGTTGAAGTCCTCGCGATAGGTGGCGTACCGGGTGAGGTCCGGGAAGTGATCGCGGTACCCCGCGAGCGCCGCATCCCAAACATGCGCCGTTGCATGCAGATTCGCGAGCGTGCGCGCGCGGCCCGCGAGCAGCGACTTCGCCTCGATCACGCGTTCACGATCCCCGTGATGATGAGATTGACCGCCGAGGCGGTACCGGCGTAGGCGGTGATGAAATCGCCGGGCCCGAGCATCGCACCATTCAAATAGGCCGACAGGCTCAGCGAGTCGCCTGCGGCGAGGCTGTAGCCGGACACAACGCGGTTCGCCGCGCCGGCGGTCTGGCCGGCCTTGCAGACACCGACCGAGACCGTCGCGGCCGAGCCGGTCGTGTTGCAGACGACCGCGGTCGTGATCTTGACCGAGGTGCTCGCCGCCGCGGTGTAGATCGTGGCGTCCGCGGTCGTGCCGAGCTGTCCGGACTGGAGCACCAGCGGCGAAATCGTCGCCGCGTGAAGAACGTCCGCGCCTGCCATCGGTCAGCCTCCCAGTACGAGCGCGAGCGCGGCGGGCCTCGCGGTGGTGTCGACGTAGTTCTTGGTTGCGGCGTCGGTCGAGGTGGTCGGATCGGCGACGCTGGTGACCTTGTTGCCGTTGGCGTTGACGCCGTTGACTGCTGCGAGTGCCATCGGTTCACCCCATGCAGACGACGCCGTAGGTGCCCGCAGTGGGTGCGCTGGCGAACGTAATCGTCGTGGTCGTGGTGTTCGTGTTGGCGACGTCCGGGTAGACGACGGCCCCGGTCGACAGGTTGAACACGGTCGTCTGTACGTACTGCGTGCCGAGGTTGTGCGTGATCGTGTAGCTCGTCGACGACGTCGAGAGGGTGGTCGTGTACTTCTGCACGACGACCGAGGTATTGACGTTGATGCCCGAGCCGTTGACCGTGATGCCGGTGCCCGCAACGGCGCTCACCACATTCGAGGTGATGTTGATGCCGTTGCCTGCGGTGTAGGTCGCGCCGCCGCCCGCGACCGTGTTCCAGGTGGTTGCGTCGGTGTCGACAACGACCTGTTGCGGGTTGGCGTTGGCCGAGGTGTAGAGCAAATAGATCTTGTCGCCGTTGGTGGTACCCGCCTCGACCGAGACCGCGACGGCGATCGGGGAAATCGTTGCGGCCGAGGCGTAGTCGGTCGGTCGCGTCATCGCGGCGGCGCTGCCGTTGAATACCCACAGCCCGTTTTGCGATTGGGTCGATTGGCCGAACAAGAGCACGCGGTCGCCGTTGGCGAGGGTCACGCCGTCGATGCTCGTGCCCGGCGACGATAGCGTCGTGTTCGTCGAGGTGGCCACGCGTACGGGGGTGTGCCAGGACAGGCCGCGAATCGCGGCGTCGACGTAGTTCTTGGTCGCGGCGTCGCTGGACACCGACGGGTCCAGAACGTTGCTGATGCGAGTGCTGTTGAGGTTCAACCCATTCAGAACTGACAGAGACATGCTGGACTCCTAGACGAGTGAGACGGTGCCGGTCTGCGGCGTAGCGAATTGCACGACGACTTGGGTCGCGGTGAGAGCGACGATGTCGGTGAGGACCGGCAGGCCGCCGACGGTGACCATGACGGCCAGCGGCAGGCGGCCGAGAGTGTGATTGACCGTCCAGGACGCCTGCGCGACGGTCTGGGTCCAGACGTAGCCGCTGCCACCGGTCGAGCCCTGGGGGCCCGGAACTCCTGGCACGGCAACGAATGTGGTCGCCGGTGGCGGAGCGGCGACCATCGAAACCGACGAAGGCGGCGCGACCGTGAGGACAATCGGGCTCGTCATGACCGGCGCACCACCCGCCCCGACATTTGCAGCATCGGCTGTGTGCCGTTGCCCGATGCGTCGGTATAGAGCTCGCACATCGATCCGTCCGGCACCGCATCGCACTGCGTCGCCGTCGCGGTGAACACGATCTGAGAGCCCGTGATCGCGCCCGCCCACGTGACCGAAAATGCTGGCGTCACATCATTATTGACGAGATTGATCTTCGCGGTCGACCCAACGGGCCACATATAGGCGGTCCCGTTGGGGTTCGAGCTGTTCACAGTGAACGACCAAAACGACCCAGGGTTGAGCACGACGATCAGGTGTGTCGGCGTCTGCCCGGCCACAATCGGTGCCACGGTCGCCCCTATCCCTGTGCGCGGCGCGCCAGTTCGGCGCGTAGTCGCTCGGTCAGCGGGGCGGATTGCAGTCCGGCGCGGCCCACGATGGCGATGAATTCGCGGATCGCGTCGAGGGCGTCGCCGAGCAGGCCCTCGAGGCGGGTCTGTTCGACCCGGAATTCGGCTTGCTCGCTACGGAATTGCGCCTGTTCGGCCTCGAGTTGCTCGATCCGTTGGTCGGAGTGTTCGAGGCGTTTCTCGGCCTCCTCGAGGCGGCGCTCGGCCGCGTCCGACCACGAGATAGCGGTTTGGGTCCGGTGGGCCTCGGCCCCGGCGTTGGCGAGGCCCACCTCGGCGCGTTCGCGCCGCTTTCCGGCGAGGTGGCTGAATCCGACCGTCGTGCCGGATCCGACCGCGCCGCCGAGCAGGGTCGTCAGGATCGCGGACATCATGGCTGCACCCCCGGCGGATTGTGCGCGGACTCGGCCGGGCGCACAGTGCGGCGCAGCGCGGCGAGTTCGTCCGCAGTGAGGGGGCGTCGAGATTCGATGATGCTGTGGCCGTTGAAGCCTTGGGCCGCGGCAACAAGTTGCTCGGCCTCAGCCGCGGCGGCGTCGATGGCCGGTTCTTCGCGCACAAGCCAGATTCGCCAAACGGTGATCGTGGCGATCGCCGATTGCGCGGCGGTCAGCCACGGGCCCGGCAGAGTGCCGGCGGTCGACTGCAGGACGCCCGCGCCGACCATGGTGGCCATGCCGAGCGCGCCCTCGACCGCCTTCGCGTACTTCTCGACGTTGATCACTGGTGCCCCGCTTTCGGATCGGCGAAGCCGGGCAGGCCCAGGTGTGCGCCGATAGCAGCGACGGCGTCGACGATTGTGCGGCCGCCGAGCTGAGGCCAGCCCGGGAACGACGCGGCCACGTCGACCGTGCCGTCCGCGCTGCGCATGAGATCCCGTGAGCCGGTGAGCTGCTGGCGCGCGTCTTTGCCGTCGCTGACGACGTTGTTCATGAATCCGAGGAAGTACTCGACGCTGAGGGGCTCGCCGGGCGGGGGCGGCGGGACGGGCGGAATACCGGGAGCGGTCACAGGTGCCTCCTGTTGTTGGTGATCCCATTGCCCGAAGTCGTCGACCTGGGTCTCGTTCACGTCGCAGCTGACGCCATCGACGGTGGCCTGTTCGATGCGCTGGTGAATGGCACAGCGGGGGTCGAGCTGCCCGCCCGACCATGCGTCGGTCTGCCAGCCCCAACGTGCGGTCCCGGCGTCGAGGGCCCGGGAGACGGGCCAGAATCCGCCGTAGATGCCGACGCAGTCCGGGCCGAGCACGCTGGCCGCGCCGCGGAGGTAGTCGTCGATGGCGGGCTGTTGCTCGGGCGCGGCATCGAAATCCGCCGAGAAGTAGACCGGGCGTCCGGCCGGTGCGCCGCAGGCTTGGGCCTGTGCCAGTGCGGCGCGGGCGTCATCGGCCCCGGCCGCGTAGCCGTCGAGCATCCGCTCGGCCGTCGTCTCCCAGTTCGACACGATCGAGACACCGGCCGCACGCAGCCCGCATGCCTCCTCAGGGGTGAGCAGCTTGCCGGGCAAGTCGGGGCCGCCGTCGCAGAGGTAGCGGACGACGAATGCGTATCCGGCGTCTGCGATGGCCTGCGGGGCGGGGCGGCCGCCCGCGTAATCCAATCCGAGTTTCATTGCAGCACCGGACCTTTCAGAATCGGAGGTACATGATGTCGAGGAATGACGCCTCGGCGCGGCCGCTGGCGTAGTTCGTGCTGGTCGACAAGGCCGCGCCGCTCGTCTGGATCGCCTCGCACCACACGGTGTCGCCGATGTTCAAGCGGATCATGACCGCGAAATTCAGGCCGGTGTTCAGGTTCGACGCCGGGGCGAGCTCGACGCCGGTGATGTTCCCGAAGGACGTCACGATGTGAACACCGCGGTCGCCGGTGCTGTTCGCGGCAAAAACGATGTTGGCCGTGATGTAGTGCCAGCCCGCGACCTTGCACGTGTATTTGCCTGTGCTGGTGGAGTATCCGGTCTCGGTGTCGATATCGACCGTGTCCATTTTGACGATGGTCCATGCGTTGTTCGGTATCGAGGTGGTCGCCGAGACCTGCCGGGCGAGCATCTGCGGCTTGTTCCGGAGCTGCCACGTGATGCCCTGGGGGTGCGTGTTCAGGTTGGCGGCCGTGACGACCTCGGCGGTCGCGTAGGTGTGCTGAGTAGGCGGCGCGGGCATCGCATCACGCTCCGTAGAAGAACAGGGACATGAACGGGTACTCGGTGCCATTGGCGCCGGTGCTGATCGTGCTGCCGCAGTCCTGGAAGGCTTGAAGCGCGAGTGTGTCGCCGCGGCCCATGTAGACGGTGCGTTGCAGCGAGACACCAGCGTTGTAGTTACTCGGCGGGTGCGCGGCGATTCCAGCGACGGGGTTGCCGTTGAGTGCGAACCGGATTGCTCGGCTGCCGGTGTTCGACGCGGGGGTTTGGAAAACTCCGCACCCCATGACGAAGTACCAACCGGCCGTCGCGCAGGTGTAAAGGCTTGTGCTCGTGGAGAATCCGCTATCGGTGTCGGCGTCGACGGTGTTCATCTGCACGGTTGTCCATGTCTGGTTGGGCAGGCTGGTCGTCAGCGAGCTCGCCGCCCGCACGGTGCACACGGGCCGGGACTGATAGAGCCAGGCGAGGCCGTTCGGGATCGCGTTCAGGGCGGCGGCGTTGACCTGCTGGCCCACCACCCACGAGGGCTGTACGGGGATGGTCGACATGTCAGGCCGCCGCGAAGAACGCGATATCGCAGAAGCTGACCTCGCTGCGTCCGGCCGCGTAGTTGACGATCGTGGTGATCGCCGCGCCGGTGTCCTGGAACGCCTGCACCTGGAGCTGATCGCCGAACGCGAGTTTGACCATGCGCGCCAGCGAGCCGCCGGTGACGATCGAGGTCGCCGCGGGTAGCAGCGAGACCCCGGTAACCGCGGTGTTGTTGACCACGATCCGGGTTCCGCGGTTGCCCGAGGTGCTGTTCGTGGGGTTCGCCCAGCACACCGACGCCGTGACGAAATACCAACCGGGAGTCGCGCAGGTGTAGACGCCGCTGCTCCCCCACCCGTCATCGACGTCGACCTCGGTCGTGTCGAACACGATGGTCGTCCACGTGTTCGGCTGCACGCTGGTCGTGGTGAGGGCCTGGCGCGCGAACGCGTGCGGCATGCCGGTCGTGAGCAGGTTGATCCCGTCGCGCAACGCATTGAGGTCCGCGGCCTTGACGAAGTTACCCGCAGTGAATGAGGGCATGACCGGAATTACCGCCATCACAGCACCTTTCAGAAACTCAGCAAGATCGGGGGCGTGTCAAGGTGTCCGTTCGTGGCATCGTCGAGCGTTAGCCACGTGCGTGCGTCGGTGGGTGAGAGATCCATGGACACGACGAACTGGTCCGGGCTGATCTGGTAATTGATTGACTCGACCCAGCATTGAAGGGTGACCGCGTGCCCAGCGAGCGGCGAATGCTGCACAGTCACACACGAATTGATCTCCAGTGAAGACGATCCCGCGATGAGCGGCCACAAGGACGGATTGCCCGCTGGATCGAGCGCGGCCTTGCTGATTCGGGTGGCTGGTGCGCTGTAGCGGCCCGCGAGATATTGGCCCAGGGCGTAGGACTGATTGTCGTCGGCCAGCCCGGTCGAACTGACCTGCTTGGTCCAGGTGCCGTACGTCGAGACCGACGCCGAGTTGGTCGTGATGGTATTGATGCCGCCGCGCCGGTCGACGCTGACCACGTTGGCGAGCTTGGTCGTGTCGTAGTCCAGGGCGAGGACCGTGAGCGGGTAACTCGTCCCCGCGCCGAGGGTATAGGCACTGACCGGCTTGTAGCGAGATCGCCTCGGCGCGAACACGATTTGACCGTCGCCGCGCACGAACAGGGTGCCGTTCTCCCAATCGTTGGTTTCGAGGATCGCGCCCGCGGCGTCCTTGCCGCCGATCACGGCGCTCTCGAGGGTGGCGTCTCCGGTGCCGAGCGAGGTGAACGACGAGCCGCGCCCTGCGACGGACATGATGTTGGCGATCCGGGCCGAGGTGTCGTCGCCACCGAGGCCCTTCACGGCTCGGGCCGGGTAGCTGGTCGCGCCGGAGAAAGTGCCGGCGGTGACATAGTTGTGCCCGCCGAACCAGGCGACATGCCCCAGCAGGCCGCCATAGGCGTAGAACAGGGCGGCGTCCGCGGCCGAGTTCCGCGGCCACTGCGCGCCGAGGTTGAGGTCGACAAGGTTCGTGAACTGCCAGCCCGACGGATTGCCGCTCGACACGGTGCCGTAGCCGCCGCCGTCGACGCTGAAATACAGCACCGGGTTTGTACCCGACAGCTCGATCGACAGCACGTGCGGTGAGCCGTCGCCCAGCTGCACACCCCACGAGGTCGAATACGACGAGCCGTTCGAATCGCGGGCCCAGATGAACAGGAAGCCGTAGGGGTCGACCGCGAATCGCAGGTACTGATTGCCCGCGCCGGAATCCTCGAAGGCCAGGAAGACGGCCGGGCCGTTGCTGGTCGAGCGCTGATTCGTTTGCAGGGTCAGCGTCAGCGTCCATGGCGTCGCCGGGAACGCGAGAGCCTGCCCGTTCACCGTGCTGTAGAGGCGGATGATCGAGGCGTTCGTCGCCACGTTCGAACCGACCATTTGCGGGGTGAATACAGCGATCGACGCGCCCTCGAGGCCTCCCGCGCCCGGTGAGCCGGTGAGCCCGTTGCCGCTGCCGACCTGCACCTGTTGATTGCCGCCGTAGGTGAGCACGCGCCCGTTCCATACACCGCCGACCCGCTCGGGAGTCTGATAGGCCGCGGTCGACCGCTCCAACGGCCACCAATAGGTAGGCCCGAGCTGGTTGATCAGCTCGCCGGTCAGGTGCTCGTCGAACTTCTTCTGCGCGAGCGCAGCCAGAATGTCCACGGCCACAACCGTTGTCATCTGATGGTTGCCCGCCTCGCCCCATTCCTGCGGCCACCGCTCGACAAACCCGCTCCACAGCGTCGAGGTCACGCCCGCCCATGTGGCCTGCACCCGAATCGGCCGGTACAGAATGACATTCGGGTAATAGGGGCTCGCGGTGTTGGTCGGGTCGAGCGCGCCGTCGCTATTGTCGACGGTCAGCGTCAGCGATCCGGCCTGCGCGCGGGTCAGCTCATACTGCCGCCCGCGCTTCGCGTCGATCTTCTGCACCCGCCCCGCAATATCGGTCCAGGTCGAGCCCGAGAACTGCACTTGGACCGCGATGCTCGGCCAATTCGGGTTGGTCGTCATGCCGTCGCCTTGAACCCGAGGGGCGTGCGAACTTGCAAGCGCAGCAGCGCATCACGGATATCTGCGGCGGCCTGCTCGACGCCGCCCTGTCCGTAGAACGGGCCCTGGAACTGGACCGTGAGCGCGATGCCACCCGGCGCCGCGCCGAATCCGCCGGCACTCAGACCACCGATCGGGCCCGGGCCCAGCCGCAAGCCGCGCGCATCGGTGGCCGCAGTGATCGCGTTGCCAACAACCCCGGCGTGCGCGGTGATGCCCTCGGCAATGCCGTGCGGGATCCACTGACCGACCTCGTCGGCGAACATCCTCGACGGTGAGCTGATGCCGAGGAACGATTTTGCGGCGTTGAGCGCGGAGTGGGCGAGGTCCTTCAATTTCTGAATCAGTGCGCCCCCTGCGTTTTCGACGCCCTGAATCACGCCATCGACGATGTTCTTGCCGAGGTCCATGAACTCACCGACCATGTCCTTGATCGCGTTCCAGGCGGTTACGAATGGCGCTTTGATCGCCTGCCAGATGTCCTCGCCGATGGTGGTGATCACGGTCCAAATCGAGTTGAGCAGATTCGAGACGGTGTCGTAGATCGAGTTCCACGCGTCGGACACGGCCGAGGTGATGCTCGACCAGATGCCGGACAGGAACGCCACGGCCCCGTTCCAGATGGTGACGAGGAAGCCCCACAAGGCTTGGACGGGCTGAATCACATAGCGGCTGAATAGATCCCACGCGCCCTGGGCGGCCGAGGTGATTCCGTCCCAGATGGTCGACAGAAAGCCCTTGATCGCGTTCCACACGAAATGGACCGCACCCATGATCGCATTGTGGAAGTGGTTCCACAGGGCGATGATGATCGCGACCGGCGTCGCGAAGATGACCAGCAGCAGCGGCCACCACTGCTCGAAGAATCCTTTGATGCCGTTCCAAATGGAAACGATATGGTCCCAGAGCCAATGGAATCCGTTCACGATCGGGTCGGTCACGGTATGCCACGCGCCCGAGACCCATGAGGTGAGACCGTTCCAGACGCCTTTGATCCAATCGACGATGCCCTGCCAGATGTCAGATGCCTTGTCATACAGCCAATTCCATGCGCCGACGATCCAGTCGGCGGCGTCCTTGGCCCACTGCTTGATGTCCTCCCACGCCTGCCGCCAATGGTCTTTGACCCAAATGACGATGATGACGATCACGACGATCGCGGCGACGATGGCGAGCACGATCTCGGGAATGCCGGTCGCCCACATCGCGGCCGCGAAACTCCATGCCGCCGCGGCGGCCATGCCGAACGCGAGGACCAGGCCCACGCCGATCACACCGATCAGCACCTCGGCGGCGGTCTTGTGCTTCTCGAAAAACTCGACGCTGGACAGGAATGCGTCGGCGACCTTCTTCACGGCCGGGAGCAGGTGCTCGCCGAGCTTGATTCCGAGGGCGTTGACGGTGGCCTTGACCTCCTCCATCTTCTGCTTGGCCGTTTCCTGGATCTCGGCCCAGTCCTGCACGTCGCTGCCCGACCCGTGCAGCGAATTCCCGATGTTTTGGACAGCGGTGTTGAAGTGGTCGGCGGCCGGACCCGTGAGCTCGAGCGCGGCTTGCATGGACTTCGCGCCACCCATCATGTCGGCCATGGCCTGCAGCGCGGTCTGACTCTCGGGCGGCAGGTTCGCGAGGATCTTCTGAAAATCCGAGGTGGCGTTCTTGGACTTCTTGAATGTCTCGACCAGGACCGCCCCGTCGGGGCCCGCGTGCGAGGCGATGGCGTCGGACAGGATTTTCAGGGTTCCGGTCAGGCCGCGGTCGCCGAGGTGCTGCTGCAGGTCGAACACGTCGATCCCGAGACCTCGCATCTCCGTGGCTGCCTTCGCTGATGGCGCGGACAGGGCGGTGATGGTTTGACGCAGGTAGGTGCCAGCCTTGCTCGCGTCGGTGCCCTGCGAGGTCATGGTCGTCATCGCGCCGAGCACCTGTTCGAGGCCGATGTGGGCGGTCGCGGCGGCCGGCGCGACATTGCCGATCGCGCCCGCGAGGTCCTCCATGCGGATCTTGCCGTTCTTGACGGTCTCGACGAGCGCGTTCATCACGCCCGTCGCGTCCTGGGCCTTATAGCCGAACGACGCCATGATCGAGGTCATGGCGTCGGTGACCGTGGTCAGCTGGGCATTGCCGACCTTCGCCCCCTCGGCCGCCACCTTGAGCACGTTGAGCGCGTCGGCACCGTGATAGCCCGAGGACTCGATCGGCTTCATGGCGTCCTGGAGTGCCATGGCCGAGGTCCCGGTCTTCTGGGCGACGTCGAGCATGCCGTCGGAGACCATCTTCATGTTCTCGCGCAGCTCGCCGTCATCGGTCACCAGGTGCGTAACCGCCGATTCCCAATCTGCTGCCATCTCAGCAGTTTTCACGGCGATAGTCGCGGCGGCCGCAGTCACGCCGATCGCGACCGCCGTGCCGATCTTCTTGAGCTTGGCCGCAGCCATTTCCGAATCGTCACCGAGCTTGGTCAGCGACGTTCCAGCCTGGCCGAGCACGGAGAAGAATCCACCCGCAACGGCGTCGAGGCTGACCATGACGGGAATGCTCACGGCTGCCCCCTATCCGTACTTGCGCAGCACATTTCGCTGCGCGGTCTCGAAGATGGTTTGAAAGCGGCCAGATGCCGCGGCGCGGCCCGCCTCCATATAGCCGACGCGGCCCTCTTGCTTGCCCGAATACAGGTGCACGTGCCCGCCGCGCGGACCGACCGAGAGGCGATAGTCGTGCTCGCCGCGTTTCTTGAGCCTGCGGCTCGGGCTGATCGAGCTCTGAAGCAAGCCGGGCTGCACGCCCTCGACGTACTTGTAGCCCCGCTTGCCCTCGGCATTGCGCGGGCCGGTGGTGACATTGAACCCGCGCCGGGATCCGATCGCGACCGACTTGGTCGTGCCGCCGTAAACCGGTGCGAGTTTGCGGGCCTCGCGTTTGACCTGGCGACCGGCCTCGCGCAGTGCCCACATGCTCGCCCTGTCCACGAGCACATCCATTTCGGCCTTGGCCTCGATCCAGCGAGTCAAGTCCGAGCGGAGTGATGCCTCGAAACTCATGGTGTGGCCTCCGATTTCGCGCGGTCGATCCGGTCGGACTGCACTCGGTTAATCACGTCGTCCACAGCGAGCAGCGCGTCGAGCTCGTAGGCGGGCAACTGTTCCTGCTCGGTGACGCTCACCCCGAGCGACAGCAACCGATGCCGCCGGGTCGCGGTCTGCGCCCACTCGGGCAACTCCCACGCCCCGACATCGGCACCCTCGATCGCCTGCCTCAGACGATCGAGGGCTCGATAGGGGATGCCGGATCCGGATTCGGTGCAGTGTCGAGCTCGTGCGCGCTGCCGCCCTTGGTCAGCGCCCCGACGTGATCCTTGAGAGCGTCATAGACCTCGCCGGGCAGTTCCAGCAGGGTCACGGCGTCGACGGTCGGGCCCGCCGACCAGGCGCGCACGTAGGCGAGGATCGCGGTGTCCTCGATTTCCATCGACAGCGACATGACCTGTTCCATGTCGGCCGGGTCAACGAACTCGATCGCCGCCTTGGCGTCGATGCCGGCGACGTCCTCGAATCGGCCGGAGCGGATCGCCTCGCGGAAACTCGGGATCGATCCCATCCGCATTTGCGCGATCTTCAATCGCCGCCGCCGCCCCTCGGGCAGTTGGGTCGGTTCGTACAGCTCGGCCCACTGTCCGGCGGGCAGCTCGACACGCGTCGCCATTCGAATTCCCTTGTCTACTGGTAGGTTCCGGACGCGACCATGTTGGTCAGCGTGGCTTTGATCGGTGAATAGCCCGCGGACGCACCGGCGTCCGAGGTGCTGCCGACGGCCTCGAACGAGAGGGCGCCCTCGACATAGTCCTTGCCTCGGGCGTACTCGACCATCGTGTAAGCCGCCTTGCTGCAATGCAGCTGCAGCGAGTTGGACGAATTCGGCTGCGTGAACTTGATATCGATCGGCAGGTATCCGCCGCCGGTCGCGCCGATGTAGTTCTGATAGTTCGGGTCGTTGGTCTGCCACACGGTCGAGAACTTGCCGGTGACCGATACCGCGCCCGAGAACAGCGCGTAGGGGTCCTGAATGCCGTTGATGGTCTGCAGGACCTCGACGGGGCGCTTGATCGAGAGTTCTCCCGACATCACGTAGGGCACCGGCGCACCGGACAGGGAGACGACACCGGTCCAGGCCGCCATGGGATCGACGGTCGAATAGCTCGGCGTCGGAATGCTTCCGGCGACGCTCGACGCCCAGCATTTCGCCTTGGCCGCGTAGGTGATCAGGCCGTCGGCCGAGAACTTGAACGCGAGATCCTCGAATTTCGCGGCGGCGTACTGCTTGGCCTGGTCGCCGTTGAAATCGGTGAGCGTGAACGAGGTCGGCTGGCCGTCGACGACGTTGCGGACCGCGAACGCGTGCGTGTTGAGGAAAGTGCCGGCGGCCGGGGGCGTGCCCGCACCCGAGCTGGTGCCGGTATCGGTGTAGGTGATGGTCGCGCCACTGCCGATGGTGGTGACGAGCACGGACTCGCCTGCGGGCGTGGTGCCGCGGTAGATCTTGTAGCCGGTCGCGCCGACAACCGCGACCCAGTTGAGTACCTGCGTGCCGTTGGCTACCAGGGTGGCGGTGACCTCGTTGCTCTTGCCGGACTCACCCCATGCACCGAGCGCGGTGATCACCCAGTACTCGGCGCCCGCGGCGAACGTGCCGCCCGAGCTGGCGGTCGTGCCGAGGCTCAGGGTCGTGGTGTTGGCCGCGGTGGTCGACAGGTCGGGCAGCAGCGACCCGAGCAGGTATCCGATGGTGCTCGGGTTCACGTTGCCGTCGATGGAGATCTCGGCCTTGCGCTGGCCGACCACCTTCGCATACGTCGAGACCGCGGATCCGCGCCAACTCTTGTCGTCGAGCTTGGTATAGGTGTCCTTGGGCTTCGGATCACTGGTCAGGGTGATGTAATCCGTTGGCGAAACCGGGGTTCCGGGCGTCGCCTCCTTGGCGATGCCCATGAATGACCGAAACCGTGCGATAGGCATGACTACTGCTCCTCGTCGTGGTCGTCGACGGCCGGGTCGGTCTCGTCGTCGGGCTCGGGGTCGTCCTCGTCGGCCTGGTCCTCGCACGCAGGCACGTCCGCGGCGGCAGCCGGTTCGCCGAGGGCCTCGGCGACGGTGTCGAGGCCGGGAATGACGGCCATCCATCGGCCGTCGCCGGGGTCGCGGTCGAGTTCGTAGGTTTCGCCGAATTCGGGCTCGATACCGAGCTCGGGATAGACCCGCTCGGGCTCGCCGACATAGTGGTATTTCATTGCACGCCTATCCCTTTCAGATTTGAGCGGACACGTTCACGGTGAGCTCGACAACGACTAATCGGCCCTTGTGCTCCTGCTCCCACGTACAGGTGTCGCGCGTGGTCGCGGGGTGGGCGACGACCACCCGCCCGCCGAGCGAGGGATCGGAGCGGATGACGGCCTCGATCTGGCCGAGGATCGAATACGCGCGCTCGTAGCAGCCCTGCGCGTCGTCGCCGCCGTGGAATACGGCGATCTCGAGCTCGAGCTCGTATTCCTCGTACAGCCACCCGTGCCCGCCGCTGCCGACCATCTGAAAAGGTTTGGCGGTGCGGTGGCGGGTCGATCCGACGACCACGATCTCCGCGGGTTGGTTCGTGCCGGGCTGGTCGTAGGTGACCAGCAACGGAAACGACGGGTTCGGGTTCGGCGTGACCGACGCCGAGATCTGCTGGAACAGAAACGCTTTCACCGCCGGGACGGTCGACACCGGGATCTGCGCGGCCGGGGTGGTCATGCGATCGACTGCACTCTCGTCGTGCCCTCGAGTAGCGCCGCGAGCCGCGGGAACAGGTGGATGGGTCCGACGGTCCAGCCGTCCTCGGCCGCGCGGTCGCCGCCGAAGCGCGGGTTGCCGCCCTGCTGGGTCTGCTGCCACAGGCCGCGGATGTCCTCGAGCGCGGCCATGCGCACATGTGCCGGGACGGTGGCGCGACCAGCGGTATAGGAGACGACGACGGTATCGCCGAGGAACGGGATCGCGACACCGACGACGCCGCGGCGCACCAGCAGTCCGGCCGAGGCGATGTCGAGGCTGTAGCCGTAGTTGTCGGTGCTCGACCCGCGCGGCTGGTTGGTCAGCGTGCGGGCGACGGTGGCGAGGTATTCGGTGACGGTTTGGATCGAGAGCACCGGGCATGTACGCAACATGATCTGCGTCTGTCCGACCACGACCGGATAGGTCTCGGTGACGGTGGTCGGCAGCATCGGGCCCGTGATGTATTCGACGAACGGTGTTGCGGCGTCGATGAATCCCTGTAGCTCGGCCATCGGCGCGAGGTCGGACTCGTCGAGGTTCAAATGCCGATAGACATCCGACATGGAGACCAGGCCCACGGGGCTACCGCCTTCCGATACATAGGGGATTGCGGGCGCGCCGGGGAGTAGGCCGGCGCGCCCGTTCCGGGAGGGATCAGGCGACGACGATCGACACGACGAGCCCGGCCGGGAGCGCGAGGCCGGTGCCGTTCTGTACGAGCTGCACGTCGAGGACGTCGCCGGGCTGCACGTACGAGCCGAGGGTGATCGCCAGGGCGACCGGGACCTCGGCGGCGAGGTTGGTACCTGCCGCGAGGGTGAGCGTCGCGATCGGCGAGCCAGCGATCGGTGTGCCGTTGCGCAGCTGGCGCACGTTGATGGTCGCGTTGTTGGTCGCCGCGCCGGTCACGGCCGAGGGCGAGGTGAGCGCGACCGAGGTGATGCCGACGCCAGCGGCGTCAGTCGGTGCGGTCGAGCAAATGATCGTGGTCGAGGTTGCGCCGCCCGCGCTCTGTGCGGGCAGGGTCGCCGTGTAGTTCGGCATGGGCTGTCTCCGTTCGGTTTTCGAGGCGAGGGGGCACGGCCCGCTCCAGTCGCGGAGACTGCGAGCGGGCCGACTGCTCGGTCATGGTCAGAAGGTCGGCGCGACGAGGCCGGTACCGTCGATGCGCGCCAGCGCCTGCGGGTAGCGGGAGTGGATCGCGGCCGAGTACGCCCACGCCCGGAACAGCACGCCCAGGCTGTCGGCATACGGCGCGGTCTGGGTATCGGCGTTGAGCTGGCCCTCCCACAGACGCAGCTCGGCGCGGCGGGCGACCAAAACGCAGTCCTGGTTGTTGCCCGCGCCGAGGGTGGTCGGGAACAGCGGATCCGTGACGACCGGCAGGCCGCCCATCCGTCCAACGGTGCCCTGAGGCACATCGGCGGAGCCGTCGCCCATGGCGTTCATCGAGACCGTGTCGATCGTCGAGGGCACGACCAGGGGGCGGCCCTGCGAGTCGGTCTGGGCGAGCAGCCAGTACCAGCGGCGCGGGTGCATGTAGATGGTGTCCGCGGGCCGGAACAAGGTGGTCGCGATCGACTGGATCGCGCCCATCACCTTGGAGTAGAACGCGCCGGGCGCCGGGCTGGCCGAGGTGAAAGTGACGTTGTTCGGGCCCGCGCTCGCCTGGGTGAGAACGCCCATGAGATCCGGGCTGCCCGCGCCGTTGACCGCAGCGTTATTGAAGTCCTGTGCGTAGGCGGCGGCCAGGTCCGGGACGATGACCTCGTCGATATTGATGCCGGACTGCTGGATCAGCTGCAAGCTGATGACCTGCTTGCCGCCATGGGTGCTGATGCCCGACGAGATGCTCGTCGACTTCATGTCCTGCTGAGGCAGAGCGGTGTTCTGCGCCGACTGGAGGCCGGACAAGGTACCCGCGCCGACCTTCGGGATATTCACGCTGCTCACGCCCTTGGGCAGCGTCATCGGGTTCAGCGAGTCGGCGAAGACCCGGCCCGGGCGGGCCAGCTTGACGAACTCGGCGACCATCCACAGCGGCGGCGCGAACTCGCCGATCGTGCCCGGGGCGGTGTTCAGCGCGCGGGCCTCGGGCGCGCGGCGCTTGTAGGCGTCGATGATCTGCGCGTCGCTGCGGCGCAGCCGCTCTGCAGCCTGGCCGTCCTGGGTGCGCTGGGCGAGGTAGAGATCGCGGAAATACGACGTCTCGTGATTGCCGCGCTCGTACACCGGGGCGTCGGTGACGCTGGCGCCGCCGCTGCGGGTGTCGGCCTGTCCGACCTGGACGCGGGCGTGTGCTTGCGCGGTCTCGCGCTGCTCCTCGGCGACGAGCTCGGCCTCGCGCTCGACGAGCGGGGCGACCTGAGCCTCGGCCGCGGCCCGTGCGGTGCCGGCCGCGTCGTAGTCGGCCTGCTCGGCGTCGGTCAGTCCGCGCTTGGCCAGGGCGGCGGCGTCGAGGATCGCGCCGCGCTTGTCGCTGTGGGTCTGGATCTCGGTACGCAGCTCGGCCAGCCGCGCCCGCACGATATCGAGTGCGTTCATGGCGGCACTCCTTTCTGTGGTGGGTGGTGGTGGCGTTGCGCTTGCCTTCGGGTGGTGCCTCGGGTGACCGATCGGGTCGGTCGGCGCGAGGTCCGGCGCTGTGCGCGCACAACTGGAACCGGGCGGCCGGGCGGCCGTCCGGTGGCTTGTGGGATGGGTCAGCGGGAGCGGTGTGCGCGCTCGGCCTCGGCCATGCGCAGCACCTCGACGAGGCCCGCGCCGCGCGCGGCCTGGTCCTCGTCGCCGTCCTCGTCATCGGGGTTCGGCACGCCGATCAGCTCGGCGAGTAGCGGCTGAGCCCGGTCGACCGCGACATCGGCGGCGGCCACCAGGTCGAGTACGTGCGCGATGGTGGCGGCGTCGACGTCGGACAGCGAGCCCGCTCGAACCTGCGCCGCGAGGCGCGCGATCCTGGCGGGACGGGCCGAGCGGAACGCGCGGGTTCCGACCGAGGTGTACGGGTTCGCGCCGTAGTTCACCGCGGACACATCGCCCCGGTTCAGGTCGAGCTCGACGAGCGCGCGCTCGTCGTAGTCCGGGCTCCACTGCTGGCGGATCACGCGGAACGCGAACGACATTTCGGTGATTGCACCGTCCTGGATCGCGGTCACCAGGTCTCGGGCGTCGCCGCGGGCGGTGTTCAGGGTGGCGACGGTGTGTAGGCCGGTCGAGTCCTCGGACAGGGCGAGCGTGCCGGTCTTGGTGCGCGCCAACGTCAATCCGCCGTGATTGGCCAGATAAGCGACGTCCGCGCCCTCGCCGAGGGTCTTCGCGAACGCCCCGGCGCGTACGACTTCGGAGTACTCGCCGTAATAGTCGTACATCGTGTACGGGGTCTCGGTGACCGAGGCGTAGCCCTCGACCTCGACCGTGGTCGGGCCCGTGGATCTGACCGCGAAATCAGCCGGGTAGGAACGGAATTCCGGTTGTTTGGTCAGGGCTCCGCGATCGGCCAGTTTCATTGGGAGTCATCTCCTTCGTCGTCGGGCGCGACCGCGGCCGGGTTGCCGCCGGGATTCTTTATGCCGGCGAGGGCCTTCGCGCCGCCGTTCGGCGTGACCGTGAGCGGGACCATGTCGACCTCGGCCTTTTGGTCGTCGGTCATGGGCGCGAGATTCAGGTCGAACACACGGATCTCTGATGGGGTCCGCAGCTTGGCGGCGACCTGCTGTACGTGCACCTTTGCCTGCGTCTCGGCGTCGGTCCGGAGCAGCGCCGTCGTGTTAAAGCGGGTGAACTGCTTGCCGGGCAGCATCGGAAACATGCTGTCCTCAATCCGCTTGAGCCAGAACGACACTGAGTAGGTCAGGAAGTCGATGCTCCTCTGTTCCACGTTCGCGTACGTCATGGAACTCGTGCCGGTGCCGCCGATCATTTCCGGCGGGACGCTGAAATACCTCGCGATCTGAGCAACGTTGTCCTTCTGGGTCAGCAGGAATTGCGACTCTTCCGGCTTGACCTGGATCGGCACATACTTCAGGCCCGCGCCGAGCACGATCGGCTGCCTCGTCTGAGTAGCCGTGATCATGCGCTGTTTGATCGTCTCGGCCTGCTCCTGGTTGATCTCCAGGTCCGATTCCAAGGTCGCCTTGGGGATCTGCGACCCGTCGAAGAACTCGGTGGCAAACCGGCGCGAGGACAGATCGACGCCGATGCTCGCCGCCGCGTAACTGATCGGCGACAGGCCGCACACCTCGCCGGGCACCGTGAGGCCCTTGATATGCCAAACGTCCTCGGCCGGAATCTGTTTGCCGTTGCGGGCCCAGTAGGTGATCTGGCCCTCGTGGTCGATGCGGACGCTCACCTCGTCGGGGTGCAGCGGAAGCACCTGCGTCGGATAGCCGCTCGTGGGATCGCGCTGCGTGATCAGGTTGTACGAGTTCCCGCGCAGCAGCAGCGAGACCATCGCCATGTGCCAGAACTCCGATTGCGTCATGCGCGGCGCCGGGCTCGTCACGATCAGCGGATCCGGGATGCGCCGTTTCAGCTCGCCCTCGTGCCGGAACGTTTCCAGCGGCAGCATGGCAACCGAATTGGCCAGTAGCGCAACGCAGGCCCACACCGACGGTACTTGCATGGCCGTGTCGACGTTCGGGGTC
Source organism: Nocardia sp. NPDC046763 (assembly GCF_040645495.1). Taxonomy (NCBI): domain Bacteria; kingdom Bacillati; phylum Actinomycetota; class Actinomycetes; order Mycobacteriales; family Nocardiaceae; genus Nocardia; species Nocardia sp. NPDC046763. The sequence continues at coordinate 164,728 of NZ_JBEYYI010000010.1, forward strand.
GAGGTCGAATAGCCGGTAGGCGCGCCCGGGAACGGCGGGATCGGCGGCTCAGGAAATGCCTGCCGTCGTTCACGCCCAGGACTGCCGAACAGGATGCCCACGCCCGCTACCTCCGATCGGTCACGATGTCGACGAGGACCAGGACGCCGAGGGTGATCAGCGCGGCCGGAACCGACCACAGGGCAACGCCGACGCCGATCAGTGCCAGCGCGGCAACAACTTTCACGAGGTGAGTGAGGCTGTGGGTACTCACCAGACGCTCGCCGAGGTATCCCACTGTGCCGACGCGGGCTGTCCGACGACGTGCGCGTCGTCGGCCGAATTCCCGTCCGGCAGTCGGACGCGCCGGTATTCGACCGTGCCGTCGCGGCGGAGCATCGAATCCAGACGCGCGCGCCGAGCAGCCCAACCGCGGCGGCCGGTCCGTTGTACGGACATGCGTTGACTCCTCACCAAACGTTCGCAGCGGCATCGATGACGCGACCGGCCGACACGGTGAAGCCCCACAGGGCATTTGTGACAGCGACCAGCGGTGTCAGGTCGACGCTGGTGTTCTTGCGGTCCCATGCCTGCGCCTCGCCGATGGTGCGGGTGCTCGCACCCTCAAGAGCCTCGGTCAACGAGTCCTGTCCGATGTGGCGCACGAGCTGCTCGTCGACGACCTTGTCTCGCCACAGCGCGAAGGCTTGGCAGACCTCGGTGTAGTCGATACGGAGGATGTCGGGCATGGTGCTTGAGCGGCGGCCGTCGGTGGTGCGGTAGTGCTTTTCGAGGTCAACGGCCAGGCCGCCCGCCGCCGACTTCACGTCGACCACGATTGCCCGCGGTCGCCAGCGGTCGGCGAGCTCGGCGAGGCGCGGCAGCAGCCACGAGGTTCCGTTTCTCCGGTCCACGATCTCGACGTGCAGGAGGTCGTCCGACCGGCGGCCCGCGACCGCGATCGAGGCGCGCTCGCCGCCGCGCGAAACGTCGACCGCGAACGCCCGCTCGCCCTCAATCCGCGACCGCGGGTCGGTGAGGTAGCGCCACAGGCCCATGTCGATCACAGTCGACGTCTCGTCGAGCGGCAGCGGCCAGTCACCGATGCCGAGATGTTCGACACCGAAGACCTTGCGCGTCATGGTGCCGAAATCGTCTGCGAGGGTGCGCCGTTGGATGGTACGGCCGTAGGACGGGTTCGCGGCCGCCCAGACGTCCTCGTCGCCGTAGCGGTCGAGCGGCAGGTCGTCGGGCATGGACCATTCGAAGTAGGCGAGGTTCGCCTCGCCCTTGATACCGCGGCGTCGGACTTTCGCCAGGATGTGGCCGTTGTGGTGCTGCTCTTGGTTGACCGGCGTCGAGGTGAACCAGGTTTGTGGGTTCTCGGCCGCGGTCAGCGTCGGAGCCATCGCGGCGTTTTCGGCCTCGGTGTAGTCGTATGCCTCGTCGATCACGAGCTTTTTCGCGGGGAAGCCTCGGCCCGAACCAGTAGAGCGCGCAACGAATTTCAGTGCGCGGCCGTCGTCGAGCTCGATACCTTCCTTGCCGTTGGTGTTCGAGAATTTGCATTGCTCGGCCCACTCGGGGACGTTCTTGATCAGCGCAGTGATTCGCCGGTAGGCGTCGGCCGCGGTCTTGAACTCGTGCGCCGAGTGCAAGATCAGTTCCTCTTTGGTGAGGAACAACCAGGCGAGCTCGAGGGCCTCGATAATCCCGCCCTTGCCGTTCTGACGAGGCACTATGAGCCCGACTTGCGAAGCGGCCCATTTGCCCTCGTCGTTCTCGCCGAGCGCGACGTCGAGTACGTGCCTCTGCCAGGGGAATAACCGGAGGCCGGCGGCCTGCGCCGCCTTGACGACCAAGGGACCGAGGGTGTCCTCAGCCGCCGGTGCCGTCTGGATCCTCGGCGTCGTCGACCCGAGCAGCTTTGGCACGCCTGCGCTCCTTCAACTCGTCGGCGAGCTCGTCGAGGGCCGAGCGCGTGGTCTTCGCGGCGGCCGGGAGCTTGCCGACGCCGAGCTTGGTCAGGATGTTCAGCAGGGCGAGGGACTGCTGACGGGTCTCGCTGACCAGCGGGCTCGGGGCCTCGTCGCCGCGGTCGTTGGTCACGGTCAGCGGGGAGCGGTCGAGCTCCTCGCGCAGGCCCGCGCAGATATCGGCGATCCGGCACGCCTGGGTGACCAGCAGGGCGGTCGGGCCGTCGAGGGTGCGGCCGGTGTTGATCTCGCGCCACAGGGCTTGCCCGGCCGGGCCGAGGGCGCGCGGTGAGCGGAGCGGGTCAGCCCGCGGCATCGGTGATCAACTCCGCGGCCAGGCCGCCGACCACCTGCTCGCCGGTGAGGCGATAGCGGAAGTTCCCGTTCAGACACCGCAGCGTCACTACGTCCTCGACGCGGGTGAGGTACCAGGCCGCGGCCTGGTCGAGCAGCTCGGGCGAGAATGCGGTGTGCTGCTCGAGCTCGCCGCACAACTCGACGCCGCCGCGGCCCTGGCACAGGCCGCATGTGCACATGCCGCCGAAGTGCTGGCGCAAATACATGGCGTTCCCCCTCGCATTTCCGCAGATCAGGCGGGTTCGGTACAGATCGGGGCGAGTTCGGAACGCTTCGGGGAGAGAAAAGAAGGCTCCTGTGTGGCGGTCACGCGCCCCCCGACCCAAAAACCGGGTGTACCCGACACTCAGGTACGAACCGGACATCTCGACCAGGCCGACCGGTCCGGTATGTCCTATTTGTGGTGGTGCTGCGAGTGCTGGCCGTGCTGCGTGTGCTGATCGTGCGCACCCCGCGCCGCGCGCTGGTGGTCGTGCACGCCGGTGCGGTGCGCGCCCTGGTGGTGGCCGACACCGTGCTGTTGGTGTGTGGCGCCGCGGTGCCCGGTGTGGTGCTCGCCGCGCTGCTCCTGTCGGCGATGCCGCGCCGCCGCACGGTGGGCGACGTGGTGGGTAGGTGCATGTCCTCGGGTGTGATGGGTGCGACGGCCGGCCATGGGTCACCAGCTTTCCGAGGTTCGATCCTGAGGAATTGCGGACGGTTCGGGCCGGGCGCGATGGCCCTGTCGTCGGTGGGCGAGCCGCGCCCCAGCGGACCGGTTACACGATGCGTGCGCCAGGCGATCGGCCTTGGTACCACCGGCCACTCTGGGCCGAGAATGATCGGCGTCGAGTCCCTGGCTCAGGTACATCGGCTGTCCGCACATTGGGCACGGTGCGCCGTCGTGGTGCTTGGCGAGCAGGTACTCGCGGTTCTGCCGGTGCTGGTAGCCGAGGCCACGCTCGGTGGTGGTGCGCATATCGCGCGACGCTCGCCGCTTCATGGCCCCGGCCATCCGCCTAGAACAGGCCGAGCGAGTGGGCGACGGCAATACCGTCGGTGACCAGCTTCGGCACGTCGGCGATGAGGTCGCCGATCAGCTTGACGACATCGGTGATCAGGTTGGTAACCATGATGGATCACTCCTTATTCTGTTGTGCCCGAACCGGTTTCAGGCGTTCAGGGCCGCTAGTCACCGTGCAGGCGGTTCAGCAGCGCGTGAGTTTCCTCGGCGAGCCGATGGGCCTCGCGCATGAGCGCATGTGTGCGCCGATGGCGTCGAGCGGCGTGCACGGAGGCACCGGCGGCCACGCCCGCACCGACCGAGCTCGAGACGTTGGTGTAGTTGCCGAGGATGAGTTGCGCATTGGTCGAAACGGCGTCGGGGTGGCCGAGAAGCGTTGCAATACCAGCGAATACGACGAGATAGCCGAACAGCCCGACGCCGAGGACGATCACGGGTGTCGAGGCGAGCAGCGCGGGCAACTGGTCGAGCGCGCGGCGCGCGAGGCCGGGCTCGCCGGTCGCCTGCTCGTCGTCGGCGCTCACGCGAGCCTCGCTTTCACCGCAGCGGCCAGCGGGCGGCCCAGGCGGCGCCACGGGTCGATTTCGTGCGGCAGGACGTCGAGCAGGTGGCCGGCGGTCGTGAGGATGGTCGCCCAGACCAGCACCGGGTGTCGCCGCCGCGCCCGGTCGCATGCCTCGGTCAGGAATTGACCATCACGGCACAGCAATTCGTGCGCGACGACGATTGCGCCGAGCGTGAGCCAAGTTGTCTCGCCGGAGGGCCGGTACATGTGACCACCCCCGTTCGGCGACCAGTTTCGAGGGCACGAGAAAGGCCGCTACCTGGTTCCGCGCATGCGCGGTCAGTAGCGGCCTGTTGTGCAATACCGTACCACCTGGGATTTTTCCGGCGGCCGATCCAGCCGCCCACCGCGTGGCGGCTCAGTCGTTTTGCAGATCCGTGCGAGCTCCTTGCCCCGGCCGCTTCCATGCTTCGGCGGTTTCGCGCAGCCAGCCGTGATGCGCGCGCGGGCCGGTGCCGATCACGGCGTCGGGTGGGGGCAATCGGCCGTCGTGCTTGTACCGGCGAGCGGTCGCCTCTTCGATCCCGTGCAGTTCGGCGAATTGCTTGATTCCGAGGTACTCGATCATGCGAATCACCTTACAACGTAGTGTTGCCACCTTGCAACGTCATGTTGTATAGTTAGGGAGCAAGGCAAGCACATCGAAAATTCCACAGAGACAAGGAGATTGAGATGATCGATCCACGGAACGATCAATTCCTCGAGACGTACATGATCCTCCGGAAGTGCCTGCTCCTCAGGCTCGAACTTCCCTACGATCTGCCGGAGCTCCATGATCCGGAGACGATCGGAAGCCACTACCGGGCAGTGATCGACGCGTACCTCCACCTGCCGGACCTTCCGGGCGACGGAGACGCCAAGTACTTCATCGGCGAGTTGATGTTGAAGTGGTTGACCGGAATCGAGATGTACCGGCGATACCTGCGAGAAGGTTCAGCTTGGTACGCGGACGCGGCGGACATGATGCTCACGGCATTCGAATCGACCTGGGGAATCTTCGACAATCTCGAGTGAGATAGAGACCCGTCGGGGCGGCTGGTATCCGCCCCGACGGGTCTTTCATCATATGCGCGGGTCGTGCTTCAGCCGGAAGTCGCGCAGATCGTTCGCGTCGCCAGTCGCGGTGAACTCACGACCGACGACCTCACCCGGTGGAATGCCCGCGTCGCGCGCAATCTCGGCGATCGAGAGCGGTATCGGGTTGTCGTGCTTGTTCCAGGGCGTGACCGCGCGGGCCTCGTCGCCGATACCGCCCATGACCCACACCGGAATGCGGCCATCAGGCAACGGTTCGTAGTCGTACCCGATCGGACGGTCGAACGGGTCGTCGTACGGCCCGGCGCCGGCGTCCTGTGGCTCGTGGTCGGGCTTCGCCACGTCGTCACCCTTTCCGGCCAGGATCATTAGGGCCAGCTCCATGCCTGGACGGTCCGTGTACCTCGTCTGACGGGTTGACGGCTCCCCGGTCATGTTCCCGTCGATCCAGTCGGCGTAGTCCGCGCTCGCCGCGTCGTCCTCGGCGATCTGCACGCGCAGATAGCCCGCGAATCGGCGCAGGGCCGCCGCGACATCCTCCCCGGGCAATCCTGATTCGACGCGGTCGAGCGCGTCCTCGAGCCACGCGCGAGCCTCGTTGCGCTCGCGGGATACTCGCTCGTGCCAGGGCTCGGCGGCGTCACTCATAAGTCGATCCTTCCGCATCGATCGACCATTCCCGCTGGTAGCCAGGATGGTTGGACCAGATCGACGCGATCGCCCGCACGGTGCCGCAGGTGACCGATTCGAATCGAGGCCCGTGGGCGTCGCACGGATCGGTGCCGAGGTCGTGCTCGGCCACGATCGCGCGGATCGCGGCGCACTGCCGTAGCACCTCGTCCGGGGACGGTGCGCCCGGTGCGAACCCCGACAACACTGTCTCGCCGGTTCCTCGCGTGAATCGGACCCATTGATATTCGAGGTCGAACTTGCCGCTACCGGAGGCCCGTTCGCGCTGAATTGCCTCATTCGCTACCGCCTCCCGCTCGGTGAGCCGGGCCGCAATGAAGTCCTCGACGGTCATGCTGCTGATCCTCCTCGTTCTCGTCGTTGCTCCGCCAGTTCAAGCGCGTCAGCAAGCCGATAGAGCTCGGTGCCGGGCGCGGGCAGTAGTCGCCCGCGCTGGGCCCAGTCGTAGACGGTGCGGCGCGGTACGGGCTCGCCGACGGTGGCGAGCACGCGGACCAGCTCGGCGAGCGGGTAGAGCTCGGTCCGCGCGGCATCCCGCGCGGCATCCTCGATCGCGCGGACATCGTGCTGTGTACGGCATCGCGGGCACCGTACCCAACCGGCCCCGCGCTCGGCACGGAGTTCGTGCGGGCACTTGGTGCCGTCGGTGAGCGGCACGCCGCACATGCCGAGGTATCGGCGTTCCGGCGGCCGATCGGTGATCGCGCGCAGCCGTTCGACGGCCCAGACAACCTCGGCCGCCAGCTCGCCGGCGGCCGGGTGCGAACGGACCTCGTGCGGGTGGCAGGCCAGCCAGACCGCCGCCAGCTCGACAGCCGTAGCGGGTGTGGTGAGCACGTCAGCGCCGCGACCGGATTTCACGCGGGCCCGCCGCCGGGGCGGTCCGACGGGCACATGTTCAAACCAGACGACCACGTCGACGACGGGCGGCGTGTCGCGGCGACCGTCACGGCCGTTGGCGACGAGCTGCGCAAGTCCGCGCGAGTCGACCGGAACCTCGACGCCGAGGCTGTCGGCGATCAGGCGGGCCCACGTCGTGACGGCGTTCGTCAGCCACGCGAGCACCTCGTCGCCGAGCATGTCGGCCCCGGTCCGGCACTTCCCACACGGGCCGTCTTCGTGGTCGGGATCCGCACACCGCGCGCACACCGCGACAGTCCGGACCGGCATGGGCGCCTCGGCTGCGCTCCCGCCCTGGCGCGGCGCGGCAAGCCGATCCAGCCGGGCGCGCGTGACGGCCAGGTCCTCGACGAGGCCGGGCACGGCGAGCAGCTCGGCGACGAGCCGCTCGCCGCACACCATGCACAGCGTGAGCGCGTCGGCGACGGGCCGCTCGCACTCGGCACACAGGACCGCGGCCATGGTCATGCCTCCCATGTGATTTCGAGCCACAGCGCGCCGGGCTTGCCGCGCTCGGGCTCGTGAATCACGGGCTCAGGCTTGGCCATGTGGCGCGGAATATCGTCGGGAACCAGCCCGTAATCGGGGTGCGTGCGAGTACCGGCGGCGAGCCCATCGCACGCTGGTTTGAGCGTCGCGACGAGGTTGTCGGTATCGCGCCGCCGGTTGTCCGGCGGGCGGTAGTGCAAGAGCACGGTGACGTGGGCGAGGCCGCGCGGGAGTTGGGCGGCTCGGGCCAAGCGGTGAACCGTACCGCGGACCTCGGCGACCCGGCGCGCGTGAGCGAACCGCGCGCCGGTTGTCCTGCCTCGATCGTTGAGACTCAAAGGCGGTGCAGTCCACGGCAATTCAATGATCGCGCGGCCGGGCTTCACGGCTGCTCACCGGCGAACTTGTCCCATTCGTGCGTATCAACCCAGGGGCAGTAGCAGGCGATGCCGTGCCCGTCCTTCGCCAGGCACTCACCGCGCCCGCCACGGTGCGCGGATTCAAAATGCCCACAGTCGCACCGCTTTTCGGTCTCGGTCATTGCCCACCCCACAGCCCCAACTCGTCGGCGACGGTGCAACCCTCGACGGTCATTGCAGGTGCAAGGCGCTTCGCGAGCTCGAGCCCCTCGGCCTCGTCCATCGGCCACGGCTCGTCGCTGGGCTGTCCGGAAGGGTCGTAGAACTCGAATCCATCGCTCACGTTCCATCGGCCGTCGCGGCGCTGGCGGACCTTGATCTCGAGGTGGCGGCGGTTGGGGTGGCCGAAGGGCACGCACGACACGGTGTGCTCGGCGGTGGTGACGGTCGGCGCGGGGGTCTGGTCAGACATGGTCACTCTCGCCTGTGTCACAACGGGTTTCATGATTTCGATGGGATCGGCCTCGAGGTGATCGGCGAGCACCTCGGCGGCATTGCTGGCGAACCAGCGCAGCAGCTTCGCGACCGCGTTCGAGGTGTGCAGGCGGCGGGCGATGACGGCGGGCCCTTCGGTCACGATGATGGCGAGGTGCTCGTCGCGGACCGGTTCGAACAGTGCCCGGCCCCGGGCGAGGACCTGGGCGTGTGCGTCCTCGAGTTCGGCGATGCGTTCCTCGGCCGTCTTGATCCAGGCGACGAGGGAGGGCGCGTTGTTGATCGCCCATGCGAAGTACTCGCCGAGGCGGGCGTCCCACACCGGCGACATGCCGGCGGCGGCCGTGGACCAGCCGCACCCGCACAGGCAGTCGACGAACAGGACGCCGTCGCGGACAGCGACGACGTCGGCCGGGTGCCAGCCTGCGGCGTCGATCGTGTCGAGGCCCTCGTCGACGAGGTTGGCCATGTCAGCACTCCCCCGCGTCGCCGAGGCCCGGCGCCTCGTACAGTGCGAACACCTTGCGGTCGGGGCTGACGACGTCGCGGGCGATGTCCTCGGGCAACACGATCGAGTTGACGCGGATCGGCTTGCCGTCAGCCTCGAGGCGGCCGAGAACGTAGCCGACCGCGGGCGGTGCCGCGTTCCATCCGAACCAGCGCGCCGTCCGCTCGCGGATCGGGCCCGCGAGCCATGTCTCGACGTCTGCCGGATCGAACTTGGTCGTGACATATTTGGTGGTCGCCGCCTGGCGGGCCATGAATACGACCACCGCGAATATCGGTGTGCCGCTCAGTATTTCATCGCCGTCCGGGGCAATCGCCCAGGACATAGGGAAATTCAGGCTCTCCGGGAGTCCCTCGACGGCCGCGCGCAGTTCGGCGAAATCGCTGCACTCGCGGCGATAGGTGGTGTGCGAGGGCAGGTACATGGTCGGTTCAGGCATGGTGGGCCTCCTCGGCGTCGAGCACGGAACGGCCGGTGATGGTGACGACGACGGGCCGCCCGCGGCCGGGGACGGGTTTGCCGAGATAGACCAGGCGGTCACGCATGAGGCGTTCGAGTGCGGGCTTGGAGATTCCGCTACCGGGTTTGGCCGGGTCGCGGTAGACGTAGTGCTCGCTTTTGGCGAATCGGCGCAGATAGTCCACGCCGACCTTGGTTGTCTTGGGCAACTCAGGCATTGCGGCTCTCCTCGGCATCGATGGCGGCTTGGGCGCGGGCTGATGGGGTGGGCTCGTTGTGGCGGCCGTGGTGGCTTCCGTCGACCAGGTGGGTTTTGCAGCGCAGGCACGGAATCGGGTGGCCGTCGGCGTCCTCTCCGAGCCATTTCGGGCATCGGGTCGGGTCGTGGTCGTCGTCGAGGTCGATGGGTTCGCCGGTGCGGTCGAGGGTCATGACGCGTGCCTCTTCGCGAGTGCGGCCTTCGCGGCGGCGATTCCGCGTGCGGCCCGGTCGGCGCTGCCGGGGTCGTGGTCACAGACCTTCGTGCCCTGGTAGCCGTGCTCGTCGCACATCGCGCAATCGGCGATGGCTCGACGCCGGTCGTCGGCGGCGCGGTGGGCGTCCGCGGTGCGCTTGGCGGCCTTGGCGCGGGCGAGCGCGGCGTTGTACGCCTCCCGCGTGCGCCGGGCCGCCGCGCACGGGCCGCACGCTGCAGGTGTCCCGCCGGGGTGGTCGGGGCAGTGCGGCGCGGGCGGTTCGGTGTCGGCGACGCGGGCGGCCTGGAAGTCGATCCGGTTGTCGAGGATCGCGGTGCACTCGCCGCAGTCGGGTTCCCAGCCGTCCGGGTGCTCGTCGTGATGGATTGGGGGTGGGGTCCGTTCGGCGGCGCTCGTGTCTTCGGTACGTACCGATTCCCCCTCGACGTAAGTACTAGTACAGGGTTCAGGGACAGGGGTTCGGTTCTGCTTCGGGTTTGCTTGAGCACTTGCTTCGCTGGTGCTTCGCATTTCCGCAGGTGGGAGCTGTTTCGACGGTGGATTTCCGGTTTTTCGTTCGGCCGTCGAGTGGTCAGAGCTTGTCGCCGGTTTTTCGTTGTCCACAGGGTCGGGATGGGAAGCACTCGCTTCGTGATCGTGCGAAGCAAGTGCTTCGCGGCTGTCCCGCCGGGACTGGCCGGACCGGATACCGCCGAGACGGCCAGACTCGGCCCGCTTGCGACGGCGCTCGAGGATCTCCTCGCGCGACATCTGGCGGTCCGCCCACTCGTGGAACCAGTAGCCCTCGGCGGCCTCGTGCCAGAGGCCGACGGCGACGAGCTTGCCGATCTGGGCCTTGGTTCCCAAGGTCAGGGCGACCCGGTTCGGGATGAATCCCTCGGTGAGGTTCTGGGGCTGTTGCGACCAAGCGCCGGCGCGCACCCACAGGCCCACCGCCGCGTTACCCGCGGCGACGAACTTCGCGTGGAAGGCTGCGCCGTCGTCCACCATGAAATGAGGCATCAAGGCACCTCCGGTGTGATGGCGAGGATCAACTCGGCCGCGGTGGCGTCGACGTAGCGACGAGACGCACGGTTCGCGATTCCTCGGACCGTGCTGGACGGCAACCCCGTTCGGTCGCTGACGGTTCGCAGCATCATGTGCGCCCGAAGCTTCTTCAGGTGAGCCTGCACAGGCTCGGCGTCGACGAGGCCCTGAACGCACGGCCGACACCGTTCGGCATTCCGGGTGCTCGGGACGAACGCGCGCCCACACGAGCACGTGCGGGGCGCATGCTGCACGGTCGGCGCGGACCGAGCGGGCCCCGCGGACCGAGCAGGCGACGCGGGCGCGGGCCGCTTCAGCCACACACGCAGTGCCTCACGCTGGGCCTTGCGGTCCATCCTGAATCCCGCACGGAGGCCGATCTGTGCCTCATGGTCGAGCGCGTCGTCGCCGCACTCCCGGCGGATCGGGCAGCGCAGGCAATGACCTTGCGCGCGCTTGAAATCCGGGTCGCTGGACTTCGCGAACCAGGCATCGGGCGACAGGCCGGACGTGCGACATGCGCCCAGTTGCAGTGAAATCACTATGCCCCCAGTTGGTTTCGAGTGCGTGAGCGGGGGCAGTAGTCCCGGCCGACGAGGTCGGTCTCGTCGGCCTGGTCCTCGTGCTCGTCGGGTCGATCGGCCGGTGCGTTCGGGGCGAGGTGCTGCGCGGCGATCGACATGCCCACGTAGGCGCACCAGCCGAGGCCGCCGAGGACGTACAGGCGGGCGCCGAGCGTCAGCAGGGTCTCGGTCATCGGGCCGCCCCGTTCTTGTGCAGGCGGGCACGCTCGACGTCGAAGACGAGGCACTCGAATCGGGCGGCCAGCTCGCTGGGTTCGTACATGCCCTCGCCGTCGTCGAGCTCGGTGGCGAACTCCTCTGCGGCCTGGCGGATCTCGGGCACCGTGGTCGAGTTCCGGGCGACGTCGAGGATGGATCGCAGCATGGCGACCGTCACTGTTTTCGCGCCGGTCAAGGGCATTTTCTTGACGGGTTTGCGGTGTGTCATCGGTTAGGATTCCTTCGTTCTCTTGGGGAACACCCGCACCCGCCCGAGCCACGAACTCGGGCGGGTGCACTTGGTTACGGGTTTGGCTCGTCGCCCGGCGCGATCGTGACCGCGCCGGGCGTCGAGATCCCCAGGTCGACGACAACGCGGTCGCCCGGGGACGTTTGGGACTCGAATGCCGCGGCGACCAGGCGCAGGGCCCGGGCGATATCCGGGCCGCTAAGCAGTAGCGGCGCGCGGCGCATCGTGAACAGGTCGGCGTTGACGCGCTCGACGTCGTCCGCGCCGCGGCCGATCGTCACGAGCACCGACGCATTCAGCAGGCAACGGGTGACGGCCTGCTCCTTCTCGCCGCTCATGCGCGCCACCGCCGGTAGTCCGAGACGAGCACGGCGAGCAGCCAGACGACAGCGATACCGCCGATGAACGCGAGGACCGCGAGGGTGATGCCGATGACGGTCAGCATCTGCGGCGCGCCGATCCAACCGCCCGCGTAGAGCACCCAGTTACCGGCGAGGCCGACAAACCATGGCCAGCTTGCGTGAATCCAGCCGTCGAGGGCCTGCCCGGCGCGGTGCTTCACAGCAGCACCGCCGGTGCGACGAGGCCGAGGCCGAACATCATGAAGACCAGCAAGAGCAGGGCGAGCGTGAGGTCGCCGAGCAGGCCGAGCATTTCGTGATCGCTGTGCACGTGGCGGCTCATTCGTGCCACCCCCAGAGGGCGGCGAGGACCAGGCCGCCGCACAGCAGCCCGGCCACCACGCTCACGGCGGCGATGCCTGCCGCGCTCATGCCGCACCTGCCTCGCCCCGCTTGCGGGCGACGACGGCAAGTCGGGCCTTGCGCTGCTTCGCCTTCGTGCGCGCGCGGGCGGCGGCGCGGTCCTGCGCAAGGCGCGCCATTCCGGCGGCGTATGCCTCGCTGCTCATGCTGGGGATCGGACTCGCGGGCGTGGAGTCGGTGCGGCCGGACAGCGCAGCGGCGCGGCGGCTCCCGGCGACCTGGGCCGCGGCGGCGCTGACGATCCCGCGCTCGCGGTTCGTGCGTTCGCGCTTGGCGATCGTCTCCTCAAGTGCGCGGGCACTGGTGAATCCGAATGCGCGGGCGATGATTTCGGCGTCCGTCGGGGTGACCGGAGAGCCGTCCACGAAACGGCAAGAGATGGACATCGGGATCCTCTCGTTCTCTTCTCGGGGGGGGTGCGTCGGTGCCGGGCAGAGTGAGGGCTCTGGGATCCCGGCCCGTGCGCGCACTCGGCGGCGCGGCGGGGCGGATACCGTCGAGTGGGTCTGTGGGTCAGGCCGACCGGCGACGAGTCAGCCGTCGGCGGCTCCCGGGGGTCAGGCCCGCGGGGTCGGGCACCGCGACGATCGCGGGGCGTGCGAGCAACTCGATCGAGCGCGCGATATCGCCGTCGGTCATGCGCCAGTTCCGGCCGACCTGGCGGCCGGGGAGCTCGCGGCGACGCAACCGGCGCAGCAGCCAGTCAACCGACGGCGCGCCGATCTGCTCGGCGGCGTATTCGATTGAATGCGTGCGCATTTCGGGCTCGGTGGTCGTCATGCTGCCTCTCCCTCTCCCTCGTCCAGCCCGGCGGCGTTCGCGATATCGGTGAGCGACCGGCCGAGCCACCGCGCGGTAGCGGCGAGCTCGTCGACGGTGAACGGGAAGCGGCCACTCAACCTGTTACGCGCCGTGCCCTCGGTCCTGCCGATGACCTGCGCCAATTCGCTGTTGCGCTTGCGCTGACGGCCCATTTCGGCGCGGATCTCAGCGGCTAGTCGCTCCGTGTCGGTGATGCCCTTCACGCTCGACACACTACACGTATTTACGTTCAGCGAACTTTGTTACGTTCATGGCGTGTCATTTACGTTCGGCGCGTTCTAAACGTGGAAGGTGAGCGTTTTTTGCTACCCTCGCGGGCATGGGTAGATCTGCAATCGGCCCGTCGGGCGTTGCCGGGCGCGCGGTCTCGCGAGAGATACGCGCTGAGCTCGGACGCCGAAGCATGAGTCAGAACGAACTCGCCAGGGCGGCCGGCCTCGGGCCTACCTATCTGAATGAGCGGCTCCGCGATGATCGGCCGCTGAACGTCAACGATCTGGAGGCAATCGGCCGCGTGCTCGGCTGGTCGATGGTCGCGCTTCTACGCCCGGCCGACGAGGCGCTCGTCGAGGCCGAGGCCGCACGCGAGGGTGTGAGGTCGGCAGGCGCCGAGACGTTCACCGGCGAAGGCGACGCCGCCCGTGCGGCCGAGCTCCAGGCGCGCACCGAGGCGCGCCAGCGCAACGCCTGAGGGCGGTGCGCTGGCGCGTGCTGCTATCGGAGTTCTTCGAATATGGCTACGTGCCAGCCCACCCCGGGAATGTTGGTCCACCCGCGGCGATGCTCGGGCCTGCCGAGCTTCGCGGCAATCGCTTCTCGGTCGAGGGCGAGAGCCTGCTCGAGAGTGATGTCCTCGCACGGCACCACCTCGACGACGCCGTCGACATGCACGACGAGAGAACCGATTTCGGCGCGATGCCGTTCCGAGTCGACGCGCACATGTCCGAGCGGTTCGCCGTGCTCGATCCCGAGCTCGCGCAGCGCGCGAACGTGACGAGCGAGGGCCTGCTCCAGGGCGGCGGGAATCTCTGCCCGCCCGATTCCGAACTCGATGGGCTCGCTCAACGACGGCCCCCAGAACATTGCTGCATTGCACGCCTCTTCCCCGCCCGGCGTGGCCCCTCGCCAGGTCATTTCACTGACTATTCGGTTGCGGAGTCCACACGAGGCACCGCTGACAGAACCAAGCGGGCGCTCGATCCGAGATTAACCCCGGGCATCTACACTGCATGCAATTTCATTTGGGAGTGTCACGAGCGACTGCGCAGGACGTCATTGCGCTTTGTCTATCAACGTATTTCGCGCGCAAACGGTGACTATCGGACCGCCTCGACCAGGTGTTACGTGGTCCAGGCTGCCGGGCCCGTGGCGCGACACTGCCGCGAGCTAGGCGGCAGACCGATCGGTCTGAGGTTTACCCAGCATGAGCGCGGGAAATTGCCGCCATAGCACGTGTTCGAGACCTGGCTTGAGATCTCAGCTGCAATCGCAGGCATTCAGCGATTCAGGCAGACTGTTCCAATTGGAATTTCTTCCGTCGCAATCAATTTCCCGAAATGTGTGAATTGCCGGGAAACCGCGATTGGCACAATAGGTCACATAGCGGGCACACCGGCGCGCCGCGCCACCCGCGCGAGCGGCCTCGGGGCGGACCAATGCCCGACACGATCGAGAGCGCGCTCGCCCTGCCGTGGACGCGTGGACCGCGTCCACACCGGCGACTAACATGCAGGTCACGGAGCGCTGCGAAATTCACTGAGATTCCGGGAAGCGCTGGTAGAGGCGATTCGGCAGGGCGATACGCGGGGTTCAAATCCCCTATCCTCCGCTTTGACCGCCCAGGTCAGTGGCTCTTTTCGAGCTTCTGACCTGGGCGCCGTCAACACAGCGGTCAACACGCAGCGGTCAAGACATCGTGGGGATGTCGGCGGACAACTGTTCCGACCACTGTTAGGACCACGATGTCCAGCATTCGCATCCGTTCGCGCCGCGACGGTTCCAGCTACACCGCGATCCTGTTCCGCCACAACGGCAAGCAGACCTCGCAGAGCTTCGATGACCACGCCGCGGCCGTACGCTGGCGAGATCTCCTCGACCGAGTAGGCCCCGACCGTGCCCTCGACATACTGGCGGCTGAGGACGTCACAGACGCGCCCGCACCAGATCTCGGGACCGCGGTCACGGAATACATCGATGGGCTCACAGGCGTCGAGGACGGTACCCGCAACCGCTACAAGCGATTCCTGGCCAACGATCTCGCACCGTTCTTCGGTGCCGAGACTCCGGTCGACGTGATCAACGACAAAGCCGTCGGCAAATGGGTCAACCATCTCGAGCAGATCGTCGGGAACGCGGCGAAGACCATCGCGAACAAACATGGATTCCTGTACGCGGTCATGGCATCGCTCGCCGCCGCCGGAACGATTCCGACGAATCCGTGCGAGAACACGAATCTGCCGCGGGTCGACCAGGCCGAAATGGTGTTCCTCGAAGAGGACGAGTTCGACGCACTCATCCACGAAATCCCCAAGCGCTGGCGGATATTCGTCAAGTTCCTCGTCGCGAGCGGCGCTCGGTTCGGCGAGGTGAGTGCCCTCCAAGTTGGCGATATCGACCGCAAACGCAACACGGGCCGGATCCGCCGGGCATGGAAGTACACCGGCGGTGAGCGTGTGATCGGCCGGCCGAAGACCAAGCGCAGCAACAGAACTATCGACCTCGCGGCGGAGCTCATCGCCGAGCTGCCGCTCGCTGGCCGACCGCGCGAAGCGTGGCTGTTCACGAACGATTCGGGCGGCCCCGTACACATCACGACGTTCTACAAGCAGGTGTGGGCTCCAGCGATCGAACGCCTGCTAGCCGCCGCGGGCGATCCACTGGACGGCAAAAAGCCCAGAATCCATGATCTACGCCACACCTGTGCATCGTGGATGCTCTGCGACAACGTGCCGCTCCATGTGGTTCAGAGGCACCTCGGGCACGAGAGCATCACCACGACCAGCGACCGCTACGGCCATTTGGATCGGCGGTCCGGCGCTGTGGCGGCCGCCGTCATAGGGGCGAAGCTCTCCCATGGACCGAAGCCGAAACCGGCTCTCGCGGTCGTTGAGGGCCGCGGTGCCGCCTGATGCTCGCGGCGCAGCACGGCGGCTACGTCGAACGCCGCCTTTGCTGGATCCTCGATCACAGCCGCGCGACGGCATTGGCCGAGTCCGACGACCAAATGACGCAGCTCCGCAGTGAGCGCGCACAACTGCGCGCTGAGATACTCGGCTGGATCGCTGAAATCCGCATCGCCGCACTGATGTAACTCAAATCGCAACGCGCCGCGTCGGGAACCTATGCCCGGCGTGGCGCGTCCGTTCTCGCATGTACCCCGATTTCGACCCCGAGATTGTCGGCGCTGATCTGCTCATCTTCCGCGAGCTCGTCGAGTTTCTCGATCTCGATGCCGCGCCGGACACCGCCAAGCTTTCTGCGGATAGTTGGGATTGGCACTCGCGGCGGCCGGCGCGGCTGCGGCGAGCGCGCGAGCGCGGCCGGTGGCGCGACTAGTCGAGGTCCGGCACGAGCGGGTACGGGTCGGCGGCGTTGACCGCCTCGACTCGCGCCCGGCACTCTCCGCACATCTGGCCGCCATCCCCGACCGGCTGCTTGCCGCATAGTCCGCAAATAATCTCGTCCGCCACGCGCCGATGATAAGCGAGCGCTCGGCTATTCTTCGCACATGGGTTCGAGCGGGCGGCGTGTCTGGTACCTGCACCCGGACGGCCATGCGATCGACAACGACAAGCTTGTCGAGACTGCGGGCGGGTGGGTACAGCCGCGGCCGATGCTCTGCGAGGGGCCGCCGCGCCACGTGCTCAGGGCCGGCGAATTCACGCTCGGATGGACAGCGTGTGAAGGATGCCGACGAGGACATCGCGTCTATACCTGCGGCCGGTGCGGCGGCCGGGTATTTCAGCCCGAACTCGCAGCGGCCTGCCGTCCGCTGGCCTTCGATGGACGGGACGGTATCCACGATGGCATCTGATCACCTGCTCGCCGCGGTGCTCGACGTCCTGGCCGAGGTCGATCCGGCCGCCGTTTTCGACGCCCGCGACGTCTTGCGATCGGTCCGGCCGGCGGTTGACCCGGTGCCCGGGCTGGACGCTGTCGACGAGGTGCTCGCACTCCTAGCCCTGCCGATGCTCGGCGGCATCGTCGCGGCCGGTGACCGGACCTACCGCGCGGGCGTGTCGGCGGACGTGGTGCTCGCTAGGCTAGCCCGACTCACCAAGGCCGTAGACCACATGGATGATGAGAATCTCGACGATCGGTACTGAGGACACCAGCGGTCAGTAGTAGGGCACTGTCGTGAATTCGTCTGCTGTCGAGGTGAATTGGTTGCCGGTTTGCTGCATCACAGGATGCGGCGCGCCACGTGGTGTGCCATCACGGTCCAGATAGTCCGGGTTGAACCAGACCTGTTCGACCTCGCCGACAACAATGCCGTGATCGCCGCCTAGGTCCAGGCGGGTGATGGTGCGGCAGGTCATCCATCCGATTCCAGACCGCACGACCGGCCCGTACCCCGACACCTGGTGATCCAGCGTCAGCCCACTGGCCGCCAGCTTCTCGCTCGGCCCGGCCGCCGGGAAGCGGGAGTAGCGGGCACCTAGCTTCCACACCGCTTCGAGCTGATCGATCACCGGCACTGACACCGTGAATCCCGCTGCGGTTTGCAGAGTTTCGTAGGTCGACCACTGTTTGAACACGGCGAGCGCGACGTGCTGCGGCCGCGTGGATACCGAGGTCAGGTTCGACACCGGGATCAGGTTGGCGGTCTTGTCCGCGTCGATGGTTCCGATCAGGTAGGCGATGCGCGGCGCGAGTAGCCGGTGCGCGCGTTCCAACGCGTTGTCACTACCCATCGAGTTCCTTTCTCGGGGCGAACGTGCGTACCGCCTCGCCGAGGGTGCGCCTGGCCGGGGTGACGGCCTGGCCCGCCACGTCGGATCCGATGCTGTTGAGCGCGGTCTGCACCTGCGGGATCCGTTGCCCGGCAGGTATCGCCAGCACCGGTTCCAAGTGTGCCAGCGCGGCGTCGGGCCCGGTGAGGTGCAGGTCCGCGCGGGCGAGGGTGACCTGGGCGAGGGTGAGGGTCGCAGACCAGGTTTGCGCCGTGGTGGGCGCATACAGGCTGATCACGTTCTCGGCCTCGGACTTTGCATGTGTCCACTCCCCGAGCTGAGCATAGGTGGTCGCATCGTAGTAGTGCTGGCGAGCCGGGGAGAACGTGAACACCGGTCCGAGGTCGGTCAGGCTCTCGTTCTCGGACAGACGGTCGCGTTCGCGGCGGGCCGCGTCCATGGCCGCGATAGCCGCGCCGCGGTTGCCGACCTGTGCATGCGCACGGGCAACGAGTCCGGACAGCCGCACGTGCGAGATCCCGCCCGGGGCAATCGCTTTGTCGGCTTCGGCGAGCACCCGTTCCGGTGGCTCCCACCAGGACGCGATCATGGCGCGCGTGCAAACCACCCAGTTCTCCAAGGAACGGTGACCGGCCAGGCTGGCGAACTTGGCCGCCGAGTCCGTTTGGATCATCGCGGCCTGCGGCTCGGCCAGATCATGCGACACCGACGCCAGCAGCGTGCAGGCTGCCGAGAGCAGCACATACAGCTGCTGAAGATCGCCCAGGCGGCCGGCGCGCTGGATCACCGCAGCGACGCGGTCACGCAGCACCGTCAGCTCGATGAAGATCCGATCGAGGTCTGGGCACAGCACGTAGTCGGTGGCCAGCCGCCGCAGTGTCTCAGCGCATTCGGTCATCGTGGTCGGTTCGATCGGGCTGCGGTCGATCGCGCTGGTCAGCTGCGCGGAATCGTGAGCGGCGCCCAGCACCGCGTGCCGCATCCCGGTGGCGGCCAGCCCGCCGATCCCCAGAATGCGCAGTGCGTCTCGGCGATTCGTCGAATCACCCCCTTGATCGGTGGCAGCATCGCCGCTGCTCTGAGCAGGTGAAGTTCCTTGCGCGAGCGCCTGTTCGAACCTGGCGCGCGTCTCGGCATCCACACCGGCGAGGGCGGCATCGAGCATTCGCACGCTCGCTGCCTGAAGTTTGCGCGTGACGCCATTTTCCCACAGCGGGATAGCCCGTCTCGATACCCCGACCCGCTTGGCGAACTCACGTTCGCTTTCCCTCAACACTGACCGGAACGCGGCGACTTCACGCGCCGTCCACTCGACCTCGACCATAGGCCCGCTCCCCTGCTTGCGGTCGGTATGAGCCGGAAACTACCCGTTTCTATCCACTTAGGTACTCGAATTACCCGGATCGCAACCGCCACGCTCGAAGTCAGGCACCGGCGATATGTGCGATCCGCGCCCCCTTCCGACCAGCACAACGGTCCGCCGGTGCCGCCCCCACACAGGGGCCGACGTAGGAGAGGCATACGGACATGGACGTGGTGCTAGCCCTCATCATCGCCCTGTCGGCAGTACTCGTGGCCGCCCACATATCCAGCCGCCCACCTCATTCCGGCACACACAACGACAGCAGACGGATCAGCTTCGCTCAGATCCAGGCCCGTCTCGCCGCCGAGCAGGCGAACGGCGGATGCCGGTCATGATCAGCGTGCCGGCCGAACTCGCCCGCCAATTCGTTCCCGGCACCGGGATCTATCCGATCCTGCCGGACTGGCACGAACTGCTGGCCGCGTTCTGCGGGCACATCGGCGATCGACCAGATGCCCATCCGATCACCCAGTGCGCCCGCGCGCTGGCCGAAATCCACTACGCGCACCGAGGTCTCCGCGAAGGCGGGCCGTCTCACCTGCGCACGTGCGAAGTCCTGGTGTCAGCGATCGACGCATGGGTTGAGATGCAGGCACCGCACGCCGATCGGTGTCCGCGGTTGCTGGGTGCCGCCATCGACGAGATGGCGCGCGCACAACTTGACGCCAACCAAATTCTGAAGAGCTGCCGAAACGGGCGAGACGAGCGGGTGCACACCGCATTCCACCGACTCGCCGTGCTCGCCGGCAGGTGGACCGACCTGGTGGCCGAGGTGGTCGACGGCCAACCCCCATTGCCGAAGGACGAACACCGATGACACACATGACACGTCGCCACGACCCGAGTCTGTTCGCCAACCGCGGCTACCTCGCGCCGGTGCAGTGGACGACCGGGCATGCCTCCCGCGCGCTGGCGCACTACCTGGGGTCGGCACACAGCCAGACCGGGACCACCGTTGTGCGCAACGCTCACCTGACCGAGCAGTGGGCCCGCGACCTGGTCCAGTCGCCTGCCCTGGTCAATAGGGTCGCAGGGCTGATCGGCCCCGAGGCCGGGGTCGATCAGACCTTTCTGGTGATCAAGTGGCCCCACGACCCCGCCGAGGTGCCGATGCACCAGGACGGGGTCAGCGTCGCAACCGAACTCGACCCGGTGCGGGCGGTGTCGTGCTGGTTGTCGATCTCCGATTCTCCCGAATCTGCTGGTGCCCTACAGTTCTCGATCGGATCCCACCGGTGGGGATACCTGCCGCACGTATTCGACGACACAGGCGCCCTGACCGCCCACGACGATCCCCGGCTCACGGACTGCGAATTCACGACGGTGCCCACCACCGCGGGCGAGGCCCTGCTGTTCGACACCCGGCTGTTGCACAGGTCCGGCCCTAACAGCACCGCACGGATTCGCATCGGGCTCAACGTCGTCTACGCCCACCGCAGCGCCTACAGGCGCGGTTCGGCATCCCAGCGCGAGGGCTGGGTGCCCCTCAGGCTTCCGTGATCAAACCGGTTACGGGAGAACCCTATTCACCATATTTCTGGTAGGGAGAAACATCATGTCGGCAACCATTTCACCGACGCTCCAGGCCGTCTTCCCCAGCGACCCCGAGACCATGGTCCGCGTGCTCGTGGGCGAAGGCCCTGGCACGCCGCGCCGCGGCAGCAAGGTCCTGTTCGCGAAGTCGGAGTGCAGCTACTACTGCCGCACCGCCGAGCTCGCGGCCAGGGTGATCGACGCCCTGCGCGAATCCGACGAGCGGCTCCGCTCGCGCCCCCAGGAGTTGATGCTCTGGGATTGGCAGCACACCTGGTTCAAGCCGGAGCTCGGCAGCGAGACCGGTGCGGGGCACGTGGTGCTGGGCGTGGCCTGGTATGACCAACAGTTCTACGCGGAGCGCCGCGGCGCGTACCTGTCGCGGATGCACACGCTGATCTACGACGACCTCGGCCTGACCGTCGACGACGTCACGGTCACGCACTACCTGGTCGATCCGGAAGCCTAGGCGGCCTGATCAGCTGAATCTGTGCGGGTGGTGGATTTTTCCACCACCCGCACGCTGCGTGTACGGGGTGCCCTTGACGCGGCGAATGTGATCGCCCAGGCCGTGACGGCGACGACCGCCAGCGCGGTCCCGCCGAGGATGAACCCGCGCGCGGGCGCGGGCGCGATCAGCGCGGGAATGATCGCCATTCCCGCTGTGCCCGCGCTCCTCATCACGGTGTGATTCACGGTGATGAGGCGCAGCCGGGCCGGCCGCGGGTGTGCGGCGAGCTGGGTACCGAGGGTGATCGAGATGAATGGGGTTACGGCCCCGGACATGGCCGCGAACACGAGGACCAGGGCGAGGCTGTGCGCGGCGCCAGTCGCGACCATCAGCACGCCCGCCGTCGCCCACGCCAGGCAAAAACGCGGCAGGAACGCGGCGGCTGGCCGGATCCGGCTGGCAATCAAGTTGCCGACCAGCGCCGCGGTCCCGGTGGTGGTGAGCACCGCGCCGTAGGCCGAGGGGCCAGCACCGATCTGGTGCGCGAGCAACAGCGGCAGCCCGATACCAGGCAGCGCATTCAGGAACAGGCCGGCCGAGTGCACAAGGAACGCCGCGCCAAGGGCGGGCTGCGCACGCAGCAACGCGCGGGCGGAAGCGGGCGCGGATTGCGGTTCAGCCTCCCCAGTCTGGTCACCTGCGGGCGCGCTGGCCTGGACGGAGACCGCCAGATACAGCAGGGCAACGACGGACACCGCGAATGTGATCGCGTCGGCGATGAACAGTGCCGAGACCGGCAGGATCAGCAGCAGGACGCCAGCCAGTGCAGGCCCTGCGATGCGCGCGATCCTTCCGTTGAGGTCCATTGCTGCAACCAGGTTCGCGCGCTCGTCCTCGGCGACAAGGTCGGGAACCAGGGCGTTGATGCTGGGGTCGAAGATCGCGGCCAGGGCACCGAGTAGCGCGGCCGTGGCGAACATGGCGGGAGTGCCGCCGAGATTCCACAGCAGCGGCAGGGCCGCCACGAGGCCAGCGCGGATGCAGTCGACCGCGGCGAGGTTTCGGAAGGTCGCGCACCGGTGCAGCAGGCGCGCACCGAATGCGCCGATCAGGATGAACGGGACGCTCTCCGCGATGGCGACCGCGCCCATGGCGACGGGACCGGAGCGTTCTAGCGCCAGCCACATCACTGCCAGCGCGTAGAACCGATCCCCGAGGATCGAAAGCAGCTGCGCCGACCAAATCGCGAGGATCCGGGGGCGGCGGAGCAGCGTCAGCAACGGCACAGCGCGGCAGACTATCGGATCGGAGCAGAGAGTTCCGCGTGCCGTCGCTGCGGCGTGGTGGCGGCTGACTGACCAATCGTGCAGAGTTCCGCCGCACATCTGGACGGGCAACCTCGGGGCACCGTAGCGTCGCCGCCAACACGAGGGGAATTCATGAAGACTGCTGCCTTGTTCGCTGCCGTTCTTGCCCTGCCGCTGCTCGCTGGATGCGGATCCGATAGCCACGATGCGCACCCGGCTGCCGCAGCTGCGGCCGCGCCGACTACCGCCGCCGCCCCGGATCCGCTCGACCTGGGCGCGACGGCCCCGGCCGGGGTGTCGTGCGCGGACATCGGCGGCGTGTTCGAGAAGCACGGGACCGATGGCCGCGGTAGTTGCGTGCCGGCGGACAACAGCGCACATTGCCATGTGGCGCCGGCGGCTCAGGACGCGCACTACGTCGCGGATTTCGAGCTGACTCCGCCGTTTCCGACCGGGACGGTCAGCCCGGCCATGGTGACCGTGATGCTCAACGGCGCGAGCAACGCGGACTGCTGGAAGATCCCTGCGAACTAGGGCCCGGTCCAGACCGGAAGTCTGGGGATGACCTTGATGAGGCGCAGCTGCTGCGGAACGCCCCGGCCGGCGTGCCGGGTGATCGCTGAGTCCGCGGCGGCCGCGGTGTCGGATCCGGCGAGATGGATCGCGGCGGCATCGGTACTGGCGGCCGCGTCGGCGCTGGTGATGTTGACGCGGACGACTGCGGCGTCGGCGGCGGCCGCCGAATCCGCTGTCGGCATGACGAGCGCGATGACGGCTGCGTCGGCACCGGTGCCGGTGTCCGCGGCGGGTTGGGACGCCCTGACCGCTGCGGATTCGGATCCAGCCGCCGAGTCGGTCCCGGCGATGATCAGCTGAGCGGAATCGCTGGCGGTCCCGCTGTCGGGCGGTGAGGCGACGAACACGGAGATCGTCGCGGCTTCCGACCCGACCGCGGTGTCGCCGCCCTGCTGCCCCACAGCTGCGGCGTCGGCGGCGGCCGCCGTCTCGGCGGTCGGACTGCTCACGGCCGCCGACTCCGCTCCCACCGCGCCGTCCATGCTCGGCGTGGTGATCTGCGCGGCGTCGAGGCCTGTGGCGGTGTCGGTACCGAATTCCTTCGCGGTGACCGCCCCGGTGTCGGCGCCGGTCGCGGTCTCGGTGTTCGGCAGGGCGAGCGTGGCGGCGTCCGCGCCGGTCCCTGTATCGGTGTCCGGTGTCGCGACGCCGGACGGGTTGAGGATGCCGATCCAGGCGGCCGAGATGCCGTTCGACGAGGCCGCGTCCGGCACGGTGCCTGTGACCGTGGTGTTGCCGGTGCCGACGGTGGCGTTGGAGTCAGTGAGCGCGATCGCGAAGCTCGACGAGTTCGACGCTCCCCGCCGCGTGTCGGCGGGGCTGAAGGTCGCCCACGCGCCATTGATCGAGTTGTTGAACCCGTTGTTCGCACCCCAGACCGCGATGCGCCAGCCGCTGCTGTTGGTGTTGTTGACGGTGGGTGTGGCGATCGTGCTCGCGCTGGCGGTGGTGTAGTTCTCCACAACTAGTGGAGTGCCTGTGGATACACCGGAATAGGCCGCGCACACGTTGTACGTCGCGCCGGTCAGCGACCAGCTGGTCGCGCCGCCGGTTGTCCATGCCAGGTAGGCCACGACGAGCCGGATATTCGAGAAGCCGCCGCCCGCCGTGACATTGCGGACCACTGTCCAGCCGGTCGGCACAGTGATCGTGGTGCCCGATGCCGCGATCGTGGTGAAGATGAGCAGGTCACCATTCGCCACGCCGGTCGGTGCCGTGATCGTGGTGGAGCCGGTCGTCGCCGTCCCCCGCAGGGCTATCGCCACGTCAGCTCACAGATCGTCGTACTGCGCCAGAAATGCTCTCGCCCACGCGATTTTCTCCTCTACTCGTTGGCCTGACGGCTGCGAGGTAGTCCAGAGCTCAAGGTTTTCGAGCCGGTTGTCGGTCTTGTCGCCGTTGATGTGGTGGACGTTCTCGTGTTTGAAGAGCTTCCGCCCCAGGTGTTGTTCCATCACCCAGCGGTGTTCGAGAACCCGGCCACCGTTCCGGCCCCCACGGTCGCCAACATTGATGCGTACATAGCCGGTGTCGTTGAGCGACCGATGCATGGTGGGATCGGGGATGACTACATACCCACCTTGGTTTACGTAGCGGTTGGTTGCGCGCTCCGACAGACTTGCCTTGAAACACGTGGCCGAACAGTACTTGCGCGGGTATACGGCACTGCCGCGCCTGGAGGGCGGCGTGAGGTTGAAAAGCTCCCCGCACTGTTCACACTCCTGTTGTCCAGCCTGGCATTTCATCGAACAGAATCGTTGCGATGGCCCAGAAGGCACGTATTCACGCCTGCATCGCTCGCACCGCTTTGCCTTCCATCGCCCCGACCATCGACCACGCGCTTTGATACCTAGTCGACGCATCCAAAGTTGCACGTTCGACGGCGTGCAGCCGATTTCCTCTGCGATCTGAATGGTCGACAGACCAGAGTCGTACTTGGCACGCAGCCACTTCTCATCGCGGAGTTGCGGGAACTTGAGTCGATTGTCGGCCCGATACCTACATCGATCACACCTCTTCTGAGATGGCCCGTTCGGATCGAACTCCACGCCGCAGGAGTCGCACCTTTTGACCGACCATTCGGTCCCCCTAGATTCGATTCCATGCTTCCGCATCCAGTAGCGAACCGTAGGAGTTGAGCAGCCAATCTCTTTGGCAATCGCGCGAACTGAGCTGTAGGCATACTGCGCCGCAAGCCAGTCCGCGTCTGCAAGCCTGCCGTCCATGGGAGGTTTACTCACTCCCACATCCTAGTTGCTCACAACAAAGGAAGACTATTGAATCGTGCAGGTCGCTTGTAATGTCCAGATCGCACCAGAGCTCTTGGTGCCCAAGCTTGCTACCTTGTGGTTAAACATCAGCGGCGAGGTACCGACCGAGGCCAGTGTGCCGCCCGCGGTGAGGGTGCCGGTCGCGATCCCGAGGCACCATTCGTTCCAGGCGAAATTCGCGTTGCCGGTGCCGAAGGTCGAGTTCACCGTGATCGTTCCGCCGGACTGGGTTGGGTAGCTGGCGTCCGCACCCTGGTAATAGGCGGTGGTGGTCGAGCCGTTGCCGCCGAGCGCGGTGTCGCCGACAACGGCCGCAGTGGACGAGGATCCGACACCGATGATGGCCTGCGCGTTGTTGAACACCGCGCCGCCCGCACCTTCGAACAGGGCGGTCAGGCGGCCCAGGCCCGCGGTGGTGAGCAGGTTGCCGTCTTCGACGTGGATGTCGTCGGGCGCGAAAAGGCCGGCGGCGACGAGCTCGGCGATCTCGTGGCCTTCGGGCTCGTGGCCCAGGTGCGCGGTCATGGCGGCCGCGGTCTCGGCGAAGTACTTGTGGATTTCGCAGCTGGCGTGCCAGGCGAAAACGTCGTCGGACATGGGTTTTCCCTCTCCTATTGCTGGGCGATAGTGACCTGGAAGGAACAATCCAGTTGCCGCCCTGTGCTGGTGGCGACTCGGTTGGTGACCAGGTAGGTGGTGCCGAGAGTCCCGCCCGATACCAAGATCGTGGCGGTCGTCGCGGTGTGTGCGGCCGACGTCAGGGTCAGGCCGGAGATGACGATGAAGCTGCTGGCGGTGATGGTTTCGCCGCTGGCGAGTTCCTCGGACCAGTCGAAAGTCCAGGGGTCGATATCGGTGGGCGACTTGATGAATCCGTCGTAGAGCTGCGCGGGCGTGGCCGGGATGCCGGGCGCGCCGTAGGGCAGTCGCCAGCCGTACGCCTGATATCGCGCGAGGTCGGCCGAGTCGATGAACTGGCCTTGTGTGGGCATGCGGGAGCCGTCCGCGGCGAGGACGTCGCGGACTATCAGGATCGAGGACATTAGGTGCCGGTCGTGATTTCGGCGAGCAGCTCGTCGGACATGGCGGGCGCGGGGATGTCGTGCTCGCGCAGGATGTCGAGGCAGTCGCGGACGACCTCGATGGCGTGCCGCAGCAGGTTCTCGAGCCTGGACTGAGCCTGCCGGTAGCCGCTCATCTTCTCCTCGGCGGCATCGAATCTCGCCTGTAGATCGGAGAACGCGGTCGACAAGGTCGAGACCGCCTGTGCCAACTGGTTATAGGAGGCGGCGTGATTGACGTCGGTCTGAGCCTTGTCGCCGCTGCGGCCGCGTAGCCAGCGGATGCCTTCGACACCGCCAGCGCCGCCGACGATTCCGGCGACAGTCTGCCCGATTGAGGCCCAGCTCATGAGGCGGCCGCGTGGTCCGGGGAGAACGCGGCCTCGGCCTCGGCGGCGACCTGTTCGAGCATCGGCTCGTTCTTCGTGAGCCACACGCCGAAGCTCTGCACCGAATGGACGACGAACAGCAGGGCGGCGGCGACCGCGGCCGCGCGCTTGTCGGGCACCAGCTCGAGCAGCGTGGCAGTCTCGGTCCCCCACGCCACGACGCCGCCCGAGATCGAGATCGCGGTCTTCGAGTACTGCGAGATACTCACGGGGCCACCACCTTCGGAGCGTCCGCAGGAACAGCGGGCAAGGTCAGGCCTGGCAGCGTCGCGACGGCGGCGGCAATCTTGCCGATCTGGTCGAGGGCGGTCCGCATGCCTTCGGCGATCTCGCCGACGCGCTGCTCGAGCGCAGCGAGGGCGTCCACCGGGGTGAGGGCCGCGCCGCCTGCGGTCTGGCCGAGCTGCTGCCAGCCCGCGCCGTTCGGTCCGCGGAGCTGGTCCCAGATCTCTTGCAGCTGTTGTGCCTGTTCGGGGGTCATGGCGGTCTCGCTTTCCGGTGTTGGGGTATACGACCATTGGCCGAAATCGGTGGCGTTGGCCTCGTTGACGTCGCACTCGATGCCATCGATCACGACGGTTTCGATGCGCTGGTGCAGCTGGGCGCGCGGGTCACGCTGGCCGCCGGACCAGGCGTCGGTCTGCCACGCCCACGCCGCGGTGCCCGCGTCGAGCGCGCGGGAGACCGGCCAGAATCCCCCGTAGATGCCGACATTCGGCTTGCCGAGCACCGAGGCCGCACCAGTGAGGTACGCGTTGATGGCGTCCTGCTGCTCGGGGGCGGCATCGAAATCGGCGCTGAAATAGATCGGGCGGTCACGGCGGCCGCCGCAGGCGAGGACCTGCGCGAGCGCGACGGTCGCGTCGGCGGCGCCAGCGTCATAGCCGTCGAGCATGCGGGCCGCGGTCGTTTCCCAGTTCGCGACGATGTCGACGCCCGCGGCGCGCAACGCGTCGGCCTCGTCCGGGGTGAGCAGCTTGCCTGGCAGGCCGGGGCCTCCGTCGGATAGGTAGCGGACGACGAATGCGTATCCGCTAGTGCGTATTTCGGCGGCATTGGGTCTGCCGCCCGCGTAGTCGAGTCCGAGAACCATTGAGTACCTCCGTTTTCACTGTCCGGGGCCGCTGCACAAGACCCCGTTGAAATAGGTGAACGAGCCGTCTGGCCAGCCCTGGACCGAGCTGCCTCCGGTGGTGATCAGGCCGGCGGCGACGTAGCTGTTGGCAGGGACGAATTGCACGAACGTCGACTGCGTTGCCTGAGCGTTTCCGGTCCCGTCGCTGCCTCGCTGTACCGGTGCCAGCGATGTCTTATTGGTCCCGGCATACAAAACCGGCATCAAGTCGTTGCTGCCCCCGGAAGCCGTGAAGCTGAAACGCATCGAGATCGTGTACCAGCCGGGTTTCGTGCATTTGACGACGCCTTGGCCGAGGTCGGTGGCGTTCTCGATCGTGACGTTGCTGACGGTGTCGGTATCGAAGGTTCCGGCCGGCATCTGGGCTGGCGATGCGCTCGAACCGATGGATATCGAGCCAGTGGCCGACCGAACGATTGACCACCCTGTTCCCACGATCGGCGGTGACGACAAGTCGCTCGCATTGAAGCTGTGCAAGTTGAAGCTTCCGAAGGTTTCGCCGATGCCGGTGAAACGGTGCGACGAGTCGACGGGGTGCTGGTTGCTGGCATCGGTATGCGAGGCAATCAGGGTTCCAGCGAGGTAGAGCCGATACGTCGAGCCCTGGGCTCGCAGTTCCAAGGTCATGCCCGGCACAACACCGGTCAGTGGTACCGGGATCCAGTCGTTCGGTGTCAGAGCGCCGCCAGTAAGCGTTGCGAATCCCAAATACGCGGTGCCGCTGTAGACATTGCCGTACACGAAGCGGTCCGCAGTCGCCGAGGATCGACAAATCACAGTGACGTCGTGT
The DNA here is from genome assembly GCF_040645495.1 of Nocardia sp. NPDC046763. Classification (NCBI taxonomy): domain Bacteria; kingdom Bacillati; phylum Actinomycetota; class Actinomycetes; order Mycobacteriales; family Nocardiaceae; genus Nocardia; species Nocardia sp. NPDC046763. Next base: position 193,451 of record NZ_JBEYYI010000010.1, read on the forward strand.
GCGTCGGCGTGGGACTGGTCGCCGAGAACCACGGCAACAGATTGGTCATCGGTGAGCGTGGTCGCCGCGGTGTAGATCGAGATGCACCGCCCGCCGCTGCTTCCGCTGGTGAGCTGGGCTTGACCGCCGGTAGCGATCATCGAACCGACGGTGCCCACTGCGAATTCGGTCCAGTTCGGCCCGAGGTTGCCCAGCGCCGTGGTGTCGACCGAGAAGTTGTCACCGAATGACGTACCACCCGTTTCCGCCTGGTTATTCGTTGCGGTGAGCGAGGCAATCGCCGACGAGTTCGCCTTGTCGGTGTTCTTCATGCCGGTTACCGTTCCGCTGACGGCGGCGGGATCGGTGTTTCCGGATCCGTTGATGCCGGAGGCGATGGTCACTGAGTTGTGGATGGCGGTGTTGGCGTCGTTGCGCAGGTTCGTCGCCCAGTCATTGAGGAACCAGAACGGGTGCAGGTCGACACCGAAAATGTTGATGTCGACGCCGCCGACCGCCGCGCAAACGTTGGCCAGCAGCAGGTCTTTCATGGCTTCGCCGACGCCGGAGAAGAACTGCGGAGATAGCGCCATCGGTTAGACCGCATCCAGAGCGATGCGGAGCTCGCCGAGCGTCTGCGAGGTGGTCCAGGCGGCCGAGCCGTATTGGCGGACCGCGGTGAGGACGATGCGCTGCACGGTGCCCGCGGTGACGACGGCCGCCGGGGCGCTGTCCGTCGGTGCCATCGCGGCGCCGAAATACGGTGTGATGTTGAGGTGTACGGCCAGCGCGGATTCCATGCCGCGGCCGTAGCCGATGAGCGTGCCGCTGGTCGAGATCGTGGCGTCGGCGGTGGCCTGGGTGTTCATGCGCACCTCGGCGTCGATCCGCATGCCGGTCGCGCCGGTCACCTCGAGGTCGCCGGAGATCCGCGGCCGGTAGTTGTAGGTCTGCGCGGGGATGGTGAGAGCGGCGACGATATCGCGTGCGCCCGAGGCGGATTCCGAGAGCGCGGTGAACGCGGTCCCGGGCAGCACGTAATACGGGGTGACCGGGTGAATGGTGGTCCAGGCGACCAGGCCGCCGATCGAGTTGTAGACCGGAACCTGGCCGTTCGCTGGCGAATTCGAGAAATCCGAGCTGCCGAGGATGTGACCAGTCGCGCCGGTGGTCCCGGTCGCGCCCTTGAGCAGCGAGAGCGCGAGCGTGTAGTGCGCGGCCTGGCCCGGGCCGCCCGGGTCGACGAGGTTGAGGGTCGCGGACTGCGACGGCGTCGGTACGGTGGCCGGGTCGAGCGTGGTCATCGAGACCGAGTCGATGATCGGTGGCAGTCCGGGCGAGCCCTGGGCGAGCACCGGCAGGTTTCCCCACCCGCCGGCCGGGGTGAGGGTGAGGGTCGCGACACCGGTCTTGGCGATGTCGTCGATGTTCATCAGGTAGACCGTGCCGGTCCACGTCATCGAGCCATCGGGGTTCAAAACCATTGTTGGCGCGGTCAATTCGACTCCTGCTAGTTCTGCGCCAGGGCGGCGGCTTTGACGACGTCGTAGAGGGATCCGATGCGGCGCATGAGCTTTGCCCACGGACTTTCGACCGCGGACTGGTCGCCGATCTTCGCGACGATTTCGATGCGGTGGCTGCGGTCGTCGGTGATGGTGGCTTCGGTCGTGTAGTCGGTGTAGATGCGGCCCTTGCGAACCCAGGAGACTGGGAACCCGATGCCGTAGTCGCCGTACCTGCGCCCGAACAGCTCGCCGCCGAACGAGTACGGGCGCTCGTTCTGGGTGATCAGCTGGAAACTGTGGTAGCCGCGCGTATCCCACAGCGCGGACTCAAGGATCACCTGCGCATCGAGGGTGTAGGCGGCGGATCCGCCTTGCGCCCAGAACTCCGGGCGCATGAACCGCCCACCTCGGATACGCCGCAGCTCGTCCTCGAGCTGCTGATACGCCAAGAAGACATTGTCGAACAGGCCATCGAGCAGCGTGCTGGCGATGCCGCTCGCACCGAAGGCCGCCAGCAGCAAGCTCAGCCCGTATTCCAAAACCAAGTCGATGCCCTTGTTCACCCAATCAGGCGATTTGCCGCCCGTCACCATGCGGTAGGCGAGCGGATGGTGCGCGGTGATGTGGGATTCTTCGATGCCCGAGCGCGGGCCGTCCTCGTAGACGACCCATGGGGGTTTGGCGTCGAGGCCGAGCAGCTGCGCGAGGATCCCGTTGCCGTACGGATTGGTGGCGTTCGTCGAGTCGCCATCGGAAACGTTCAATCCGGCGACGAGGGAGAGGATTTCGCCGAGCACCGTGTCGAGCAGATCGACGACGCCGCCGATCAGGCCATCGAGCATCGTGCCCGTGAGACCCGTGACGCCGCTGTAGTCCTTGACGTCGATGACGATGACGGGCGCAGTGAGGGTGATGCCCCAGTCGGCGGCGGGCTGCGGGTCGCCCGGCAGCCACAGGTCCGCGGTGAGGACCAGACCGCAGTCCTTGAGGGTCTGCTCGACGGCGGCCGAGATCGTCGTCATCTTGCACGTGATCGCGGTCCACTTCGAGGTGTCGGTTAGCGGATTCGTCGGCACCACGAACAGCGGCAGGCCCTCGAAGTCGAGGATGCTGCCGAGGTAGGCGGGTGGATTCAGGATGTTGCCGATGAATTCCAGTGCCGCGCCGATCAATCCGGACTGCCGCAGGATCTGCTCGGCGATCAGCTCCTTAATGTTGGTAACCGCGGGCCCGACGAACGTGGCCTCTTTCGGGATCTGGGCTTGGATCGGCATCCACCAGGCCGGGAAGACCAGCAGCGACGAGAACCAGCAGTAGTCGCTGATCAGCTGCAACGTCGTGGTGCCGACGCCCTTGACCATGTCGTCGGTGCTGGTGTCCACGCGGCCGGACCAGCGCCAGCCCGAGGGCATCGTGATCGTGATCGGAACGACTGTGTAGTAGCAGTTCTCGGCGATCGCGACGAGCGGGTCGCTGTCCTTGAGCACGATGGTGCCCGGGCTGATGGCGTTGCGTTTCGGGGTGAAGGTGACCGAGATGTAGTCGCCGCACTCCCCCAGCGGCCGCCCGGCGGGGTCGTAGTAGGTGACCACGAGCAGACCACGACCCAGCGGCTCATCCTGCGGCGCGGCCAGAGCATTCGCGCGGTCGAGCGCGGCCCAGCTGGGCGTCGCGGTGAGGTCCATGGGCCCGGTCATTCCGGCCACCGCCGCCACGGTGTGAGCGTGCTGAGCGCCGAAGTCACGCCCGACTGCGCGCCGGTCACAGTGATCGGGTTGCGCACCACCGCGCCCGCCGGCACCGCGGTGGAGAACCGGCCGACCAAGCGGGGATAGATGTTCGCGCCGGTGTTGACCTCGACGACGGTCCGCTTGTTCGGGATGGTCGTCACCCGGGCGAGCTCACCACTGGTGAGCGGCAGCGTGATCCGCCGCGGTCCGCCGTTGTCGCCCAGCGTGAAAGTGCCCGGGCCCTGCAACAGGACCACGGGCCAGCCGTCCTGGTCGCCCCTGTTCCAGTTCTGCAAGAAATTTGCCGGCGCCTTGCCCGCTGGATCCGCGAGCGTGGTCGAGTTCGACGCGACCAGCTTGGTCGAGACCGAGTCGAACGAGCACCAGAACGGGAAGTCCGCGCGGGCCGCCCACGGCATCGTGATCGAGGCCGCGTCACCGGCCTTGATGACGTCGCGCGGCTCTTGGAACAACCTCAGATCGAGCCACCAATGCCCGGTGTCGGAGGTGAACCACACCAAGCGGCCGGTCTTGCGCGGCTCCCACCCGGCCAGCCAGCGGCGGAACACACGGCGGCGGTGGACCGCGTCGCGTCCGAACACCGAGATCGTCATGTCGAGTTCGAGGGCGTCGTAGGTGGCGTCCAGCCAGGTCACGCCGTCTTGGTGCGCGCCCTGCTGGTCGACGTGCTTGACGGGCCCGTGCAGGCCCTTGATGTCGAGAAGCTGCACGCCGTCAGCGGGGGGCATCGGTGCCATGCCGCCGGAGATCGGCCACAGTCCGCCGTCGGACCCGTACCAGGTGATGATCGAGTCCGCGCCGGACAGCAGCGATTGCAGCGCCCAGGCCGTCGGCGGGGACGAGGGTGTGATCAGCGTGCTCATCGGGAGATCGATCCTGCGTACGGGGCCAGCTCGCGCGCGATGGCGCGGGCGTCGGCCTGGCCGCCGGACGGGTCGGCGGCGTGCCAGTGCTCGATGTGCAGCACGGGCGCGGAGCGGCCGAAGTTGATGCCGCCGCCCGGCTGTTCGGCCGGGGCGAGTTTCGGGTTGACGACGTACTCGTGCCCGCCGGTCTTGTTGTTGACGATGCTGAGCCCGGGCGGCAGCAGGCCGCCCAGATCGTGCGTGGCATCGAGATCGCTCGACAGCGCGTCGGGATCGGACGGTTGCAGGTCGTCGGGCATGGCCTGGGTGCCCGGGTCGGCGTCGACGTCCACACCGGCGGAGATATCCGGTGAGGCATCGATTTCCGGTGCTTCCGTCGATTCGGGCACCTCGGTGGACTCGGGGGCCTCTGTGGATTCCGGGACCTCGGTCGACTCCGGGGCCGCGGTGGTGGCTGGCGCGGCCTGGGTCTGCGGGCTGGCGTTGGTGCCCAGCGGCGCAAGGGGATTGATGAAAACGGGTTGGCCCTGCACCTTGAGGTTGCCGAGGCTGCCCGCGATCTTGAGCAGCGGCGACTTGTTCGGGTCCGCGAGCAGGGTGTCGCCGAGGCCGAATGTTTCCAGCAGCCCCGACGCGGCGATGCCCGCGCCCTTCTCGGCGAACTGCTGGAAGGTCATCAGGCCGCCGGAACTGGAGCTGTCGGTGCTGTTCTTGCCCTTGCCCTTGGTCGTGGTCGGGTTGAGCGCCTTCTGCCGGTCGTCGCTGGCGGTCTTGCGGTGCTTGTCCGCCTCCTGCCGCGACTTGTCCGCGGCCTCACGCGCGGCCTTGGCCTTGGCCTGATAGTCCGCAACGGCGGCGACGTGCTTGTCGTGCGCGGCGCCGGTCGTCTTGTCCGCGAGTTCCTGGGCGTGGGCGGCTTTCTGGTCCCAGTCGGTCGCCTTCTTGTCGTGTTCGGCGGCCGCCTGGTCCTCTTTCGTGGCAGCCGCGTCGGCCTTGTCGGCGGCGTCGCGCAGCTTCTGCGCCGCCGCGTCCGCCTTGCTCTGGGTCGACTTGGCGTTCGGGTCGTACTTCGGATTGAACGTGGCCGGGTCCACGTGGAATTGGGCAGTGAACTGCGGATCGAATGCGCCGACCGCGCTGCTGCCGTAGCGGATTTTCTCGCCTGTGGTCCTGGCTTCCATGTTCGTGCCGAGGACGGTCATCGCGGTGTGATCGGCGTTGGCGCCGATGGCGAATACGTCGCTGGCGCTGGCGCCGCGGATCAGGCCCGGCCACTTCCCGGCCAGCATCGAGGTCGTATCGCCGAGTCGCGCGGTGGGATTCGCGACGCCCTGCGCCAGCTGGATGGCGTCGCCGACGAGGCCGGAGCAGTCCACGCCGACCGTGAGGTCGCTGCCGCCCCAGACGTACGGGGTCGAGACGTGGTCGCGCACCGTGTCGCGGGCGACCTCGGGGCCGGACTTGGCGATGCCGCCCTCGGCGAATCCGACGATGCCGCCGTCGGCGTAGCCGTGGCCGTGGCCCCAAACGCCGAGCAGGTCGCCGCCGTAGCGCTGTTTGATCCACCGCATGCCGAGCCGGAGGTTGGTCAGCGGGTCGAAGATGTTGCCGCCGAGGTCGGCCAGGCCGAGCGCGGCCGCCGTGGACGGGGTGACCTGGACCAGGCCGCGGCCTTCGTTGCCGCCGCTGTTCACGTCCTGGATCTGCTGGACGATGTTCGGGTTGCCGCTGGATTCGGTCATGATCTGGGCCTCGGACGCCGCTATGTAGTCCGGCGTGGTTGGGAGTCCTTCGAGGGCGAGGGCCTGGGCGATGACGGGCGCCCACTGCTCGGCACCCGCGCCGGATACCCACTTCTCATTGCCGCTGCCGAGACCGAGCGCGGACTTGGCGAAGCCAAGGGCCTTGTCGATCACCGAGTCGACAAACCGACCCGGGATGCCGATCATCATGTCGCGCCAGGCCGAGGTGCCGCCGTCGGACCCGCCATCCGGTGCGCCCTTGGCCTTGTCGAGCACCACCGCGAACAGGTCCTGGACCGCGCCGCGCGGATCGGTGGCCAGCTTCGCGGCGAACTTCGCAGCGTCGACCGCGGTGGACGCCGCGTCCTTGACCCAGCCCGCGGCATCGCCGACCGCGTCGCCAATGCCGCTGACGATGCCGCCGAGGTCGAAATGCGGGACGCCGAGGAAATCGCGGACACCGCCCACGCCGCCGGTGCGCGCGGCCGCGTTCGCGGCGTGCACATAGTCGGCGCCGACGGCGCGCGTCCACTCCGGGCGCATGATCGCCTCGCCACCGCCGACTGCGATGAGCCGGTCGTCGACGCCCGGGCTGTAGCCGGACATCACGCCATGCACACCGCCGCTGGCGTAATGCGGAATCTTGTCTGTATCAACGGGATTCAACTTGCCGAGATGGAACACGTCGGCAATTCCGTTCCACAACTTGACAATTCCGTTGTTGTACACGAAATCGATGATCGCGACGGCCGGGGTACCGACGATTTTCTCGATCGTCCCCCACTTGTCCTTGATCCAGTCGACGGCGTGCCCGAATCCGTCCTTCACCGAGGTGAGGCCGTCTTTGATGCCATCGAACGCCGGTTTCAGGGCGTGCTCGTACAGGAATTTCCCGATCTCGATCCACACCTTGATGTAGTCGACGATGAGGCCGATGATCGGCTTGATCAGGTCTTTCCAGAGGAAATTCCAGATCTCCTTGAGGCCGTTTCGGAACCAGTCGAAATGGTTCCACGCATAAATCACGCCCGCGACCAGTGCCGCGATACCTGCGACGACCAGTCCGATCGGGTTGGCGTCCATCGCTGCGTTGAGCAGCCATTGCGCTGCGGCCATGCCCTTTTCAGCGAGGCCTGCCGCGACGGCCGCGCCCTCGACGAGCACGAACGAGGCAACGATCTTGGCGTTCTGGACCGTCCAGGCCAGCGCGGTTTCGCCTGCGCTGATCACCGCGCTCGCCTTGGTGGCGAGGAACGCGCCGACGGCCTGGGCCTGCATGCCGAGCCAGCCCATGCCCGCGCTCACCTGCGATGCGACCCACGCCGCCGCGGTCTCGCCCGCGCTGATCGCCGCGCTCGCCTTCGTCGCAAGGAACGCGCCGGCGGCCGAGGCCTTCATGGCCAGCCAGCCGCCCGCGGCCTTTCCGCTCTGCACGAGCCACGCGCCGCCGGCCTGGGCGGACTCGACGACCGCGCTGGTCTTGGTCGCGGCGAAATCCTTGACCGCCTGGACCTTGAATTTGCCGGTCCAGTTCCAGTAGTCCCGCACGGTCTGGGCCGCGCCGCTCGCGCCGTTGCTGATCGTGGTCCATGCGCCGCTGGCGGCCGTCGCGGCGGTCTTGATGCCGCCAATCGTGTCCTTGATCCCGCTGATTCCAGACTTGACCAGCGAGAACGTGCCGGTCGCGGTCTTCCAGGCCAGCCACGCCGCACCGAGGTCGACGGCTAGCTTGATGACGTCCTTGGTGAGGGTCTTGTGGTGCTCGAGGAATCCGGCGGCCTCGCCGAGGTAGTGGCCGGTGTCCTTGAGTAGGTCGATGAATTTGCTGCCGATCGGCATGACGTCGCTGGCGACGGTGCGTCCGAGCGAGGCGAAAGCCTCCTTGTGCTGGCCGAGCCAATTGACCGTGCTCTGCACGCCCTCAAGGATTTTCGTGGCGACGGGCAGCAGCTTCGTTCCGCCCTCGATCGCCCACGCACCGACGGCGGCCTTGGTCTCCTTGAGCTTCTGGTTGAAAGTGTCCTGTACCTCCGACCAGCCTTTGACGTCGCCCTGCGGGCCTTCGGTGCCAGTGCCGGTGATGTCGGCGCGGGTCTCGTTGACCTGCTTGGCGTTCTCGTCGCCGGTGAGATTGGCTGCGACGCGGGCGGATTCCTGGTTGCCGGTCGCGGCGATCATCATCTGCTGATAGGTCTTGTCGGAGTTCTTCAGCGACGTCAGGTTCGCGTTCAGCCCGGTCGCCTTGGCCTGCATGCGGGCGTACTGGGAAATGATGTTGGCCTCGTCGAGGTTGAGGCCCGCGCCCTCGAGCGCGCCGACCGTCGGCTTGATCGCGCCCGCCTTGACCTGGTCCGCGATGTTCTTCAGCTTGTCGGGCAGCGCCGCATAGGCCTTGGCGACATCGTCGGCGGCGACCTTGGACTCGTTGAATGCCGAGACCATGACCTTTCCGGCCGGCCCCATGTGGTCCATGACCGCGCGCGAGATCTCCTCGAGCGTGCCGGACAGGCCTTGCGAGGACAGCTTGTCGCCGAGGTCGGCGGCGTTGATGCCGATGTTGGCCAGCGCGGTGGTCATGTCCGCGGACGGCTTTTGCAGCGTGGTGATGGCGCGGTTGAGGTTCTGCGCGCCCTGCTGCGCGGAGATGCCGTGAATCGTCATCTGCGACAGCGAGGCGTACAGGTCGTCGATCGGGACATGCGCGGACGCGGCCGATGCCTGCACCTGGCCAAGTGCGGCCGTGAATTCGCCGAACGTCGTCTTGCCGTGCGAGACGGCGGCGACCATTTGGCCGGTGACGACCGCAGCCTGCGACGCGGGAATGTGGTAGTCCTGCAAGGTCGTTGTGACGGCGTCGACGACTTCCTTGAGGTCGGCGTGCTCCTGGGCCGCGCCCTGGGCGGCGGCCTTCATGACCGTGAGGCCGTCCGCGCCGTGGAAGCCGCCGGACTCGACGGTGTACATGGCTTTCGAGAGCTCCTGCGCCGAGTAGCCGACCTGGCCCGACATGTCGAGCAGGCCCTTGGACACGTCCGCCAGGGCATCCTTCGACTCGCCCGCGGTGGTAACGAGCTGGGTCTGCGAGGACTGGAAGTCCCCGCCGACCTTGACGGCCTCGGCCATCGCTAGCCCCATGGCGCCGACACCGGTGACAGCCGCGGCCTTCATGGCGAATCCGAAACCGCCCGCCGCCGCCGAGACCTCGGTCTGGCGAGCGGACAGCGTTTCCAGGGCCCGCTGCTCGCCCGCGGACGCGGCAACGACATCGGCCGAGGCGGCGATGTTCTTGCGTTTGGCGGCCTCGAGGCGTTCCTCGGCGGCAACGACTTTCGTGGAGTCGGCCGCGTATTTCAGGCGTGCATCGTTGAGCTGGCTCTCGGCGATCCGGACGCGCCCGGCGGCGTCGGCCTCGGCGTCCTTGGCTTTCACCACGCGAACCGAGGCCGATTCCAGCGCCGAGGTCGCGGCGTTGACCTGCGAGGTCATCGAGGCCGTCATGCCCGAGCTGGTGCCGAGCACCTTCTGTTTGAAGGCGTCGGCGAATCCGGTTCCGGCCTGCTCGCCCGCGCGGGCGGCCTTCGACACCACCTCGGTCGCCGCGGCTTCCATGCCGACGATCCGGCTGACGATATCGAAATAGACCGCGCTCACGAGATGAGTGCCTCCTCAATGGGTTTGGTGACGTCGATGTCGGTCATCTGCAATTCGCCGGACAGGATCCGGTCGAGTGCGGTGCGCGCGAGCTGGTTTCGGTGCTGCGCCGCCCGTTCTTGGGCCTCGCGGGCGCGGCGGTCTCGCTCGAGCTCGGGGGCCTCGACCGGGGTGAAGTGGTAATCCGCGTCGTGCGCGCTGCGGTAGTCCTCGCGCAGGCTGTGCTGCAAGTTGATGCTCGCGGCGATGAGCCGCTCGGTCAGCGTCCAGCTGGACGAGTGCCCGCGTTTGAACCGGCTGTCCGACGGCAGCTCGTTCACGAGCACAACCAGCTCGCGCGGGGTCATCTCGCGGGTATGGCGCGGGCCGACGGTCCGCCAGAATTCGGCGATCCGTCGGCCGTAGTAGCGCTGTAGGTCGGCCTCGATTTCGTTGGGGGCCAGCCGGAGTAGTGCTACTGCTTCGCGGATTTTGGGGCGCCGACGCCCTCGCCGAGTCGCCGCCACGCGATCATGACGTCGCCGGAGCGGCCGCCCGCGGCGCGGAACCGGTCGAACACGGCGGGATCATCGGAGGTGTTGAGCAGGATGCGGGCGATGGCCGGGGTGTTCAGCGACGTGGCCAGCGCCTCGTGCTGCTCGTCTTCGAGCAGCAGCGGGTGCGGGACGGTGAAGACCTCGCCGCCGGGGCCGCCGGGCTGGAACGAAATGCCCTTGCCGCCCATGCCTTCGATCGCCTGCGCGCGGAAGTCGGCCAGGTCGGTGATGACGTCGGCGGGAACGGTGCCCGCCACGACGAACGGGGTCATCGGCACGGCCGCGGTCGGGGTGGTGGTCGGTTCGGTCATGGTGGTTTCCTCCTCGGGGTGTGGCTGTGGTGGCTGGGCCCGACGCGACGCCCAGCCACCGCGCGCCGCGTCGGGGTCGAGGGTTAGGACAAGGTCACCGAGTTCGAGGCTGGCGTCTGCACCGAACCGGACAAGTTCGCGCCGACGGCCTGCACCTTGTAGGTGTGCGAGCCGGTGGTCTGCCCGGAAACGGTCAGGATCGGGTTCGCCGTGGTACCGCCGACCGTGACGCTGCTGGTCGCGATCGGCACGACACCGGCGTCGACGAACACGTTGTAGGTGAACGGCCCGTTATTGCTGGTCGGCGCGGTGAACGTGAGGGTCGCGTTGCCGGATCCGGGCGCGCCCGCCGTCGCGGTCGGGGTGCCCGGGGTGGCGGTGGTGCCACCGAGAGCGCGCCAGCCGGGGCCGTCGCGCAGGGTGCGGACCGCGAAGCCGGAGGCCGAGTCGGGATAGGACTCGATGACCAGCTTGGAATTGGCCTCGGTCTTGGCGTTGTGGGCCATCTTGTCCGGTTTGATCATCAAGGCGCGAGAGTAGATTCGCGCCCAGCCGCTCACGCCGTAGGGGCTTGAGAAGATCGATCCGAAGACAAACTGCCGCGCGATCGGAACGGTGACCTTGGGCTTCGTGTACTGGTAGCCCGCCTGGCCGATCGTGCCCATCGCAGCCAACGGCAGGTTGGTCTCGAGGGCCTCGACGATCGGGGTCCGCTGAATCGCGGTGAACATCGCCGATTCGGAGTCCTCAGTGATGTCCGTGAACAATTTTTGCCTGCTCTGCCACGCCTTGGTGTCCGCGGTCTGCAACGTCGGAGTGAATTCGAGGCCGGACTCGTCGGTGTAGCCGATCGCGGTGAATCCGTCGGTCGTGAGCAGCGTGCTCGACCAGTTGCCTGAGGTCGTGTCGAACGGGCTCCAGCTGGTGAGCGGCTTGGTCGGGTCGTAGTCGCGGACCAGGACGAAACCGAACTGGCCCTTGAAAACCTGGTCGGGGTTGCCACCGAAAATGGTGTCCCACGTGGTTCCGGTCATGAGTGAATCTCCTTACAGGGGTGCGGAATTGACGGCGGATTCGATCTCGTATTCAGCGATCCAGCGGTGCAGGGTCGGGTCTTCGTAGTCGAGATCGCCGAAGCCATTGATAGTTTTGACGTGGCTGATCGGTACGCCGCCGACGTAGCTGTGCCGCAGCCGCATCATGTGGTCATGGACGACGCGCGTGAATTCCGCGCCCGCGGCGTAGTCAGAGTGGAAGACCTCGACGTCACAGACCTGGCGCGACCAGATGTAATCGTCACCGCCGGAAGGAATCACGGTGACCAGCACGAACGGGAAGATCAACTCGAGCTTGGTCCCAGCCGCGCCGATGCCAGGCAGCGGCGACAGGTAGGCCACCAGCAGCGTGCGCAAGTTCGCGAAGTGCTGGCCCGCCGGGGTCACGAGTCAGTGCCTCGCAGGTATCCGGCCGTGCGCCGCATGATCGCGAACTTGGGCTTTCCCTTCGCCCCGTACTCGATGATGTGGGACTTCCAGTTCCGGGCGACACAACGGCCTCGCCACGCGCCATCCTTGAACACGACGTAACCCTCGATCTCGTCGCGGTACTCGCCGGGCTCATCGATATAGCCGGACTTGAGCTTGTGCGGCCTTCCCGTCTTGTTGACCGGCGCAATCGTTTTCGCGTACTCCTCGCCCTTCTTGGCGAGCCCGAGGGCATGCTCGCGGGCTTCGGCGGACGCTGGCCCGGCCTTCTCGACAAGCTTGGTCAGCTCGGCCACGACATTGGCAATGTCCATGCCCATGGCTATCCGTCCTCTCGGGTGCCGGGGATGCTGCTGCCCAGGTATGAGCGGCAGGTGATGACGATGTGGTCGACGCTGCTGTCGCGGATGTTGGTGACCGGGCGCGGCGGCCCGTGCACCTCGAACTTGATGCCCTGCCAGGTCAGTGCGGTCGTGTAGTCGACCTGAGTGCCGGGTGGCAGCATGGCGCGCCCGGTCAATCTCGTCACGGTGACCGCGTTCTCGGTCTCCTGCGATTCGGTGACCCACATGTCGCAACCGGTCACCGCGACATCAGTCTCGACGATCTGCTGGCGCCCATAGGCGTTCGGCACCGGTTTGCCGCTGCCGTCGAGCACCGGTGTGCGCAGGTGCAGCACCAGCTGCTCGGACCCGAGCGCGTAGACCACTAGTAGCTGATGTCCTGTTGATCGATGCCCGGGATGATGATCGGATCCGGCGTCGAGTACCGGTTGCCCATCAGGTACCGCGGGCCGGTCGGCTGGAAGAGGCCGAGCAATTGCAGGTGGTACTCCGAGAACACGAGCGTCCGGGCGAGCTCCTCGAGCGTCGCCGTGCGGACGTTGGTCCACTCGTCGCTGCGGTCGCCGCGGGTCGTCTTGCCTGAGGGGACGCCGTCGAGCATGTCGCGTTGGAGCGCGGCGCGCACGACCTCGATGGACACGATGTGCGCGGCCGTGGCCGGTACCGGGATGCTGGCGGCCTGGCACTTTCCGGTGATCCACAATGCCGCGGCCTGGAGTAGCAGGCCCGCGAAGTTGAGCTGCTGCGCATTGAGGGTGCGCCACGAGTTCTGTACGTCATCGGTCGAGGCGAATGTTGTTGGCGTAGGAGAGGACACGGCGCACCCCCTTTCAGCCCGCGAGGGCCTTCAACTCGTCCTTGGTCTTGGCCTCGGCCTCGGCCTGATCGAGGCCGAGCGCAGAGACCGCGTACTCGACCCAGACCTCTTTGGTTGCGGTCTGCGGCGGCCGCGCAGGCGATTCGGCCGGCACTTCCTCCGCGGACACCGGGACCTGTTCGACCTCGGTGGCTTCCGGCGCGATAACGCCGGGCGGTACGGGCTCGACAACCTGCTCGACCATGTCGAGACCGAGCAGGTGGGCCGCAGCCTCGTCGGGGAGCGCCTGAATGATCTGGCCGTAATACCAGTGATTCGCGCGGCCACCGTGATCGGGTGCGACGACCAGCGGCGCAGTGACGCGGTATTTCATGCGTTCACCCCGGTGATCTTCCAGGCGGCCGCGGGCTCGAGGATGATCGGCACCGTGAGGCGGCGGCAGCGGATCCGCCAGCCGTCGGTCCGGTCCTCGCGCATGGTTTTCACCTGCACGCCGTCCGCGCCCTGGTCGCCGCTGGCGACGTAGCCCGGGCCCGGCACCCGCTCATCAACGAACGCGCCGAACACCTTTGAATCCAGCAACCATGCGTTGCCATTGACCGGCAGGTTCGGGCTAGTTACGAAGGTGAATCCGCCGATGCGGCGCATATAGGGCGAGTCCCAACCGGCGGTGGTCGGGGCGTCGCCGACGCCGGGCACTTCGCGCGGCAGCAGGGCGGCGAGCTTGTCGTCGCTGACCACATTGGCGAAAGTGGGGATGTCGACGAGCACCGTGTCGGGCATGTAGCCCTGCCGGAGGTTCAGGATGTTGCCGAACGCTCGCATGAGGTCCCGCAGGATGTACGGTGTGGTGCCGGTACCGGCCCACGATGCAATGGCCGCGGTATTCTGCGTGACCGCAGAGGCGACGGCCGACAGTGCAACCGAATCGACCTTCTGCACATGCGAATTCGCCAGCTTGGTGAACTTGCGGGTCACGACGTCGTATTTCTGGCGCGAAATCGACTCGTCCTCGATGAGCGAGTCCTCACCCCATTTGACGGTGTTCGCCATTGACGCCGGGCCGGTCCCGGTCGTGGTCAGCGGGTACTCGCCGCCGGGCGAGACCGGCTGCGGCGGGTTGTCGGCGTAGATGCCTTCGGTCTGCTCATAGGCGACCGACCCGGACTCGGTCCATTGCTGGCTGGTCAGGATCTTATTCGAGATGAACATCTGTTCCGAAATGGTGCGCAGCGCGCGCAGGACCCACAGCGGATCCTTGAGGAACCTGTTGATCGATTCGATATCGCCCGAGAGTGTCGGGGGCGCGGGCGGAAATGTGGTGTTACCGGCCATGGCGGCACCTGCCTTTCAAGAAGATTCGGGCGCTCACGCGATGCGCAGCGCGACGGAGACCTTGCCGTTGGACGCGGCAGCCTGAGCGACGCCGACGACCTGGGCATAATTGGTGCCCGAGCCGATCGCCTGCACGGCACCGGCCGCAGCGGGAATGACCACGTCACCGGCATTGATGGTGCCGCTCGCGGCGAGCAGGTGAATGCCCGTGCGGAACACGGTGATTGCGTTGCCGCCCACCGTGTCATCTACGGCGGCGACGCCGTAGGGAACGGCTGCACCGGCGGTCGCAGCGACGGTGTTATTGCCCGACACAGCGAGCATTTGACCGGCAGTCACGACCGCGCTAGTAACCGCGGTGACGGTGTCGCCAGGGAAGAACTGGGGCAAATAGTCGCTCATCGGAAATCCTTCCGGCCGGTGACCTTGGCGAAGACGTCCGCCAGCCCAGCCTCGGTGTTGTCGTTTTCGGGCTCACCGGAGTGGCCTACCTCGGCGAGGTGGACGACCGCGCCGTCGGGCAGGCTGTTCAGCAGCTCGGCGGTCCCGTCGGGGTCGACCGTGAGCAGCTTGGCGAAGTGCTCGCGGCGGCTGGCCGCGACCGCGCCGCGGCGAACGTGCTTCTCGAGCACAGCATTGCGGCGGTCGGCCTGGAGCTGCTCGTACGCGTCCGCGCCGCGGCTGGCCTGGGCGACGGTCTGCTCGTACTGGGTGCGGTCGACGAGCACCAGCCCGAGGCGGCTGGCCGAGGCGGTGATCTGCTGCGCCGACGGTTCGGCCGGCGCGTCCTCGGTGGCCGCGGCGACACTGTCAAGCTGCTCGCTGACGGCGGCGAGAATCGTTGCCTCGTCGGCGTCTTCGGGCAGTCCGAAGCGCTCGCGGAGGCCCTCAATCAGGGTGGGCATGCGCCCCTCCTTTCCTTTGACCTCCGCGCGGATGGCAGAGGGAGTTCGTGGGGTGCGCGCGCCGGTGCGCGGCGCGGGCGCGGCCTGGCGACCGGAGTAGGCGAAGCGCGACAGATCCCAGCGCGCTTTCGAGGTCGGCTCGGCGTCGGCGGCCTTGCCTGCCTTCTCGATGCGGTCGGCGAGGCCCGCGTCGACGGCTTCCTGTGCGCTGTACCAGGTCTCTGCGTCCATGGCCGCTTGCCAATCGGCGAGCTCGCCGCCGGAACGGTCGGCGTAGATGCTGGCGAGGTTCGCGCTGGTGCGCTCGAGCTGATCGGCGGCCGCGCGCAGGTCCGTCGCCGAGCCGATCGCAACCATCCACGCGTTGTGGATCATCAGCTCAGCGCCCGGGCGCATGACCCGCTCGTCACCGGCCATCGCGATAAACGACGCGGCCGAGGCCGCGAGGCCTTCGACCGAGGTGATGATCTTCGCCGGGTGATCGATCAGGGCGTTCATGATCGCCAGCCCGTCATAGACGTTGCCGCCGGGCGAATTGATCTTCACGGTGATCTGTTCGGCATCGATCCCGTCGAGCTCGCGCGCGAACTCCTCGGCCGACACTCCCCAGTACGAATCGATCTCGTCGAACAGGTAGACGGTCGGGTTGTCGCCCTTGGCGGCGTTGCGGATCGAGTACCACTGCCGCGGGGTGCGTGCATTCACTGGCCCTCCTGCGGGTCCGGGTCATTGGGGTCGTCGCCCGTCGGTTCCGCAGCAGGCTGCGCCGGTCCGGACTTCTGATTGGGCGTCGGATCGGGCGCGTCGGGATCCTTCTGCGGCAGCCCGTACATGTCGCGCACCGCCTGCTCGAGGCGGCGGTCAGGGAACACGGCGCCAGCCTGGATGAGCAGCGAGAGCGCCTGCGCCGTGGCGTCATGGCGCGAGCCGATCTCGTCGAAAACGATCCGCGGGGCGGGCTCGTCGGGCCCGAAATTCAGGTCGACGAGGGCCTCGACGACGTAGGCATTGGCGGTATCGGCGATCAGCTGGGCCTGGGCCTGCAACGACATCACGAAGAAATCGGCGAAGGTCGAGCCGAGTGCCCAGCTGCCCGTTTGTGTTCCGAGGTTGAGGAAATGGGCGAGGACCGATCGTGCGATCTGCGAGTCGTGGTACTCGATGACCGGCATGGCGTCGGGCAGCGCGCCCTCGACGCCCTGTAGCCGTAGCTTCGCGCCGTTGGGCAGCGCCGCGCCCGAGCTGTCGCCCGCGCGGTAGTCGTTGGCCATCTGCTGGCCCATTTCGAGGTCGGCCTGCCGGTCGAGCGGGCCGCCGTAGTACACCGGGATGCCCATCCCGTTGCGCTCGATGGTCTGGGCCTGGACCCGCAAGAGCCGATCCTTGAGAATCCAGTTCTTGTAGGCGGCGCGGAGCACCGACCGGCCCAGCCAGTCGCCGCCCTCGCGCTCATTCACGTACGGGACGATGCGCTTCGCGGGGATCCGCGCACCGCCGCCGACCGGGCCGACGACGATGGCCTCGTAGCCGCCGGTCATGGTTCCCATGGCCCACTGGGAAATCGAGACGAGATCGCCGTTGGGCGCAACCACGAGGTTCGAGATCGACCGCGGGAGCCGCGGCGCGAGCTTGGCCAGGTGCGCGGCCCCGGCCTCGTCGAGCTGGTAGACCTGCTCGAAAAACATGTGCCCGTACTGCATGCACAGCAGGGCGAGGCGCACATGCTCAGACCAGCTGAAGGCGTTGCGGATCCGCCGCTTCGGCTGCTCGGTCTCGTCATCGGCGCCGACGATCGGCAGGTGCAGGTCATCGGCGACGAACGCCGCGACCTCGTCTCGGGCACCGTTCGGGTCGATCCGCCATGTGGTGCGCCGCACGGGCAGCGTGATGGCGCGGAGCACCGATTGCACCTGCGAGTCCTGGCGGGCCATGCGGTCGTAGACGTTGACCGAGAGCGGCCAGCGCAGTTCGGGCGTGGTCTCGCTGTTCTGTAGCCAGATCTCGCCCGGGTAGGAGACGGAATAGCCGAGCTCGCGCGTCGCTACCCGGCCCCTCACCGGGGACTGCTGGTCGGCCATATCGCCTCCTCTCAGAATCCGACCGCGGCGAGACCGGATGTCTCACCGCGGAATTGATGTCTCGGCACGGCGGTCGCCGAGGCGGCGCGGTGCACGAGCTGCTGTACCGGCGCGGTTTGCGCACCGAAGGTCACGAGGCCCCACATGGCCAAGGTCGCGGCGACGACCGGCGAGATGTCGTTCTGGCCCTTGCGGTCCCATGCCCAGCCGCCGCCGGTCAGGTCGCGTTTGATCGCGCCCTCGACGGCCTCGGCGAGCACCGGGTCGCCGGTGTGGTGCAGCAGTCCGGCCAGGGCCTTGTCGTAGAAATCGCCCGTGGCCTGCGCGATTTCCAGCAAGCCGGTCACCTCGGCATCGATACCGGCCGCGAGTAGGGCGGGCACGAGAGAGGCCGCTGGCGATGCTCTGTCCACAACCAGCGCGCAGGGATCCATGCGCGTGATCACCGAGACGATGTACGGGACGGCCTGCTGTGTGGCCGGGCCGTGGTAGCCGATCTCGAGGTGCACGCGTTCGTCGGTCGTCCACTGCGCCGCCGAAATCGACAGCGTCTTTCGGTCAGGCGTCATGTCGAACGAGAGCGCGATCGGGCCGACGAGCTGCACCGCGACCTCGCCCATCGGCGACCAGGTCTCGGCCGGGATGAGCGCAGGCAGATCCTCGGCGCGGACCGGCCATACGCCGCGGCCGAGCGCCTCGACGCCGAAAGCGGTGATGCCGGCCTTCGTGGTGGCCTTGCGCACCATCTTTCGCATCTTCGCGGCGGTCTGGATTACCCCGTAGCTGGGATTTCCGTACTTCCAGGTGGCGATGGCGTCGTGCGGCATTTCCTCTGGCGCCATGTATTCGGCGAAGTACAGGCCCTCGTCGCCGCGGAGCCCGGCCGCCCGCATGTCGCTGAGAACGAAGCCCTTCGAGTGCATCTCGGCATTGACGGCCGACGAGGTGTAGATCGTCTGCGGATCTTCGGCGGCCATCTGCGCGAAATCGACTGCCGCCGACGCCGATGCGTCCAGGTTGTACGCCTCGTCGTAGATGAGCAGGTCGAGCTTGGTGATACCTCGGCCGACATCAGCTGACCGGGTCGAGGTGATGATCTGCGCGCCGCTTTTCAGCACGATCTTGCCGCGGCCCTGCGACAGCGTCGGCTTGGCTGCCAGGTGGCGGCGCAGCCATGGACGGCTGTTGATCATCGCGACGAGGCGCGAGTGGATCTCGATTCCCGTGTCCCACCGCTGGACGGTGTAGAGGATCTTCTCGCCCAGCTTGAACAGGCCGTACAGGCAGCGGAACAACAAGATCTCCGACTTGCCGTTCTGCCTCGGGCAGATCAGCACGACGTCCGGATGTGTCCAACTGCCGTCCAGGGTCTTACGCAGGATCCCGCGCAGATTCCCGCACTGCCAAGGCATTACCGGCTGCACGGTCGCCCGGTCAGCCAGTGTGATGGCCTTGAATCCGTGCAGGTCGTCGCCGTCGCCCACCGAAAGGTGGTGTGGTGCCTGCCGACCAGTCAGCGTTGGGAACACCAGCGGATCCGGAGCCGGGAACAGCTCGACGACGTTGTCAGAGATCAGCGAGGCCATCCTCGTCATCGAGTTCCGGAGCTCCGCGCCGCGCCGCGATGGCGGCGAGCAGCTGCCGCAGAGTGCCGGCCTGCTGCCGGGCCTCCTGGAGCGCGCCGTCGACCCTGATTTCGAGCTCGCCGTCGCGGCCCGCGGCGATGCGGGCCCAAATGTCGGTGTCGCCGTCTAGAATTCGGGCGAGGTGCTCGAGCCGGTCAGCGATCCGGCACGCTTCCAGCACCAGAACCCCAGTTTCGAAGCTCGCAGCGTCGGATTCGAGCGCATTCCAGAGCTTTTCGCCTGCATAACCGAGGTTTTCATGCATTGCACGTACCGTTTTGGGCCCCGTGTAAAAAAGATTGACTAAGTACGGGGGTCAGGCAGCCCGGGGGGTCTGGATTTTTCGCCGGCGCGCACCACGAGCCGTTCGGCCGGCGGCCGCCGCGAGGGTCGTAGTACCTGTGCCCCTCTTCGAGTCCGGCCATGGTCACCACCCCGTGAGCAGGCACCACGCGGACCGATCGTCGGCGGCCTGGCCCTCCGCGACGGCCCGCCCGGTGAGCGCGGGACGCTGGTGATCGCGTGAGCCGTCTCCGCGCTGGCGGTTGCATGATCGGTGCAGCAGCCGGTCGGTCACCACTCCCCCACGGGATCGTGGTTGGGAGTGGTCTCCGTCGAGTTCCTGTGTGCGGTACATGCCTTCGCCGCACCACCAGCAGGGCGCGCCGTCGACGTGCCGCCGTTTGAGCGCGTCGACGGCTTGCTGGTGGCGCCACCCGAGACCCCGCTGTGTGGTGGTCCGCCGCGCGGTCTGGGGTGGCACTGCTGCTACTGCGCGGCGGTGCTCGTCGACGGCGCGGCCGCCGCCGTGCCGCTCGCGCTGGCAGCGGGCGCGCTGGCGTCGGCTGCCGACACCTTGCCCGGGTCAGCGGTGACCGGTGCCTGCACCGGGACGGCCGGGGCCGCAGTGGAATCGGGGATGGTGGGCGGCACAGTGGCGACGGGCTGCGAGGTGACCGGGGTCTGCGGCTCGGAGACGGGCGCAGTCGGCGCGGGCGCGGTGCCGCTGGCCGAGGTGGTGGCGCTGGTGGTGGCCGCAGTGGCGGCGATCTTACCGGTGATGTCGTCGAGGGCGGCGATGTCGGCAGCGGTGATGGTGCCACCGCTGGCGACCTGCGACTTGAGGGTCGCGATCTGGCCCTGGAGATCGGCGATCTGCCCGGTCTGCTGGGCGTTGAGCGCGGCGATCTTGGTGTTGCTGTCGACCAGCGAGGCGATGTCGTTCTTGAGGGCGGTCTCGATGTCGGTCATGTCTACTCCCAGAAGGGCGGCGAGGCAGGCAATCTGCTCGATCAGGAATCCGGCCCAGATCGGAATCGGGCCGTCGTGAGTGGTGGCGACGTTGCCACCGGTCAGGAACTCCTCGAACCGTTCGGGCAGGAATCGCCGAGTCATCGCGGGGCGTCCTGTTCGGTGGGTGAGGACAGCGCGTCAACCTTGTCGTGCAGCGAGTCGACGCTGTGCATGGTGTGCATCGCGACCTCAGCGCCGCGAGTGTCCTGCCGCCGCGCGGCCAGCAGGATCAGCGGAGCGGCGTAGGCGGCCTGAGTGGAGAACGCGAGGTTCAGCAGGATGAACGGGTATGGATCCCAACGCAGGCCGAATGCCGCGAGGTTGAGGACGATCCACGCGCCGACGATGACGGTCTGCGCGGTGATGAATCGCCATGAGCCCATGGCCCGCACGCTGGCATCGGCGGCCCGTTCGCCGAGGGTGAGTTCGTCACCGGTCCGGACGCCGGGGTGCCGATGCCAGTGGGTCATCACAGGAATGCGGTGATGACCGCAATGAGGGCCTTGGCGGCGATTGCGCCCCAGGGCACGGAACCGAGGTCGGCAGACAGGGTAGACAGCATGATTGCTCCTCAAACAGCGAAACCCGGGGCCGCTGGCGCGGATCCGGGTGTTGGGTGACCGATGGTCGTGGCGCGGACCGGATTTGAACCGGCGACCTCTGAGTTATGAGCCCAGCGAGCTACCGAGCTGCTCTACCGCGCTGGCGGCCCGGTGATGTCCGGGCATGAAAATGGCCCGATCCCAAGAGATTGGATCGGGCCGTAGGGACAGCTGTCCCGCTGCAACCGAGTGTTGCATGCAGTCTCGATCTTGTCACGTCCGCAGGGCGTCGAGGGTCGTTACCTGCGCCTTCGACCCCCAACCCAGCGCCGATTCGAGCAGGGCTGCAAACCCGAAGTACAGATGAGTCAACGCGTCGATCGACAAGAGATAGGCATACGAGTGGTATGCGGCGCTGGTCGGGTCATTCGTGAGGTCGACAAGAGCCTGACGGTGTTCGCCGAAGTGAATTGTGCCGCCGTAGTTGTACGTCTGGATCAAATCCTCGGGACGAATGTCTCGAAAGCTCACCGGGTCTTTGTCGCTCGCCTTGGACACCTTGCGACAGACGAGTGTGGTGAGAGTGTGGTTCATCAATGCGCCGCGCGCCTGCGCCCATTGAACGACAGTCGCATGCGTTGCCTCGCGCTGCGCCTCCGGGAGGTGCTTGAGCGCCAGGAACAAACCACGTTTGACGATGTCGAAGGATGCCTTGTCCTGGTTTGAATGCAATTGACGAAACGTGACTGCCGTTCCTGCGATCGATTCCTTGCTTGGGAGAGTTGTCTCGACCTTCCAGTCATTCTTACCGTTTCCGGTCAACGTCAAGGCAGTATCTCGGTTGATAACGGAGAATCCTGCGAGGTCGCGACAGGTTTGAATGAATCGTTCCATCAATACCCGATCGTCGGGCGGGATAGCCAAGGTTGGGAAGTCCGCTGGGCTAGGCAGACCGAACAGATAGGTCAGCTTCTCCCAATAGTGCCTGATGGATTTGCCACCATCCGTTGAGAATTCGACGTAGGGGGCCGGGAAGCCCAGTGACACTGGATGAATCGAATCCTCCAGAGGAACGAACTGGACGGCTATGGTGTCACCGTTTCGCTCCGGGTTGGCACCAACACACTTGAGCGCCAGGGTAAGTGCGGTGCCGTCACCCCGTTCCCATTCGAAGGTCATGACATCGCCCGGGCGAGGAACCACTTGGGGCTTCTCCTGACGAGTGACGTCCGCTGACGATCGAGCAGCCCTGCGCTCTGCCGCTTCCATCGCGCGGCGCTGCTTGCGGTTCGGCGAGTTCATCGATCTCCTGTGTGTTGGCCGTCGGACGTCAATTGTCTGTTGCAACTGGCCAGCGCGCGAGAGGATTTGTTGATCTACGAGCTCGGATCACCTCTGGGGTCGGAGATCGGTCGCAGTACGCAATCGCCGGGCGTCGTCGAGCTGATACAGCGGCTTGTCGGTCGTGTTCTGGCGGTCTTTCACGATCTGGTCGCCGCTACGGTACGCCCGCGGCCGCAGCTGCTCGCGCGAGATCCACGAGGCCACGGTGCCGCGCGGAATCGGCTGGCCGAGCTCCCGCAGCACGCCCAGTAGCTTCGGGAGCTCGAAGAGTTCCGTGCCGATCCGCGCGAGCAGCTGCTGCTCAAGCTTGGCTACGTCGTGTCGGACGCCGCACCGCTCGCAGATGACGAATGGCTGCTCAGGATCGGCGTACAGCCGGTGCGCACACTCGACCGGCTTGGCGTGCTCGCTCATTCGAACGAGGGTCGGGCACGGCCCCCGGAAGCCGAGCACGGGCGGCGGGTTGATCGCGACGAGCGCGGACTCGGCCAGCGAGGTCAGCTCGCGAAAGAGCGCCCCGGCCGCCGGATCCAGCCGGACGGATTCGACGTGCAGCCGCAGCCACCGCGCCGTACCGGGCGCGGTGTCCACGAAATCCGCCGGCACTCTCCGCTCCCCCAGCCGCAACGGGCCAACGAACTGCCCGGGCAGGTATCCGACTGGCACGTAGTCGATTCCACGCGACTCGCACAGGTGCCGTACCCAGCCGGTGACGCCGTTCGCGAGCGCATCGAGCAGGTCGGCGGCCGTCTGGTCGAACGGCATGGGACGGTCGGGCCGCTTCCCTGCGCGCAGGCCGGTGTTCACGCGGTCGAGCCGCGCCTCGGTGACGGCCAGCTGCTCAAGCAGCCACGGCACGCCGTCCAGAACGTCGGCGAGCACTCCGACGCAATCCGGACACAGGAAAGCGTCGGTCGGCCGCGCGCACTGGCGGTTCCGGCAGACCGCGCTCATTCGCGCTCCGCGTCCGGCGGCGTGACCGTGATGACGAGGCTGCCGTCGACCCGCTGCAAGATGTGCATGCCGCTGTACAGGTTGTCGCGCAGCGCCACGAGGATGCCGAACAGCATGTCGAACTGGTCTTTCGGCCGCAGTATGTCGCGGATCCGCGCGAGGCGGCGGATACTCTCCGCGCCCTGTTCGGCGATGGCAGGCAGGTTCGGCGTTGTCACAGCAGCCCTTTCGACTTGAGCATGACGAGGATTCCCTCGGCGATGGCGGGTGCGGACGAGTACGCGCGCACGTGCTGCGCGGCCTCGCGACTGAGTAGGAATTCGGTCAGGCCTTCGCGATCGATCGGCTCGCGGAGACGACCGGCGAGGGCACTCCCCCACGCCTTCGCGGCCGCCTCGTTCGAACCGAGCAGGTTGACGCCCTCGCGCACCAGCTCGCCGTCGCGGTACAGGTCCGCGGCCTGGACCCACTCGATGACCGCGGCCTCGATGGGATCCGGCTCGGGGATACGGAATTCGATCACCACGGACCCCCATCAGGTCGCTCGCCGGTTATCAGTGCGACGAGCTCGCGCACAGTGCAGCTCACCCACTGATCGAGCGGGTCACCGACGCCGTGCCGCTTGTGCACGACCAGGCCGACGAGCGCGTCGTCGTTGCCCGCCTCGACGGCGGCCTCGCGCGTCCAGCCGGGCAGGTCCATGCGCGCGACGTTCTTGCACTCGATGACGACCCGCTGCCCGTGGATCCGGATACCCGCGATGTCGCCGCGATCAGCGGCGCCGGTACGGGCACGACGTTCGATCCGGTCGTCGCCGAGCGCGGCCGCCAAGGCGCGGGCGATGGCGGTCTCGAAGGTCGTGCCCGCCTTCTTGGCGCTGGCGCGAGAGCGGGTCATTACCAGCCCCCTCGCGCCAGCACATCTGTCACGGTGCGCCCGTTGACGACCAGCTTCGGCGCGATGCGCTTCGCCAGCTCAAGGGCGTCGCCCCGCTCCATCGGCCACGGCTCGGCGCTCGGGGCGCCGGTCGGGTCGTAGAAGTCGAACCCGTCGCTGACGACCCACTGGCCGCCGGACCGGCGTCGGACCGCAACCCGGTAGTGAGGGTTGTCTGGGTGGTCGATCGGCAGGCACGACACTGCGTACATGGTGGCCGTGACGATTGGCTCAGGCATGTTGTCTCCGTTCAACTTTTGGGCGCAGGTGGGGTTTGCAGGTCAGGCACGGCCGTGGGTTGTCGCCGTCCCGGTCGATCCAGCCGTCGACGCATCGCGGGTCGTGCTCGACGGGCTGCTCGTCGACTTCCTCGCCGGTCCGGTCACGCATCGGGGATCACCCCGGCCGCCTTGCCGATCGCCTCGACGTACCGGAGGAGGTTCTCCGCGCTCCGGTCGAGGACGTCGTGGAATGCCTTGTGCTGCCACGGCATCGCGACGAACGCGCCGCACAGGTTGCAGATCGCGGTGTTCGTGAACATCTCGGCGGCGCGCATCGCCTCGGCCTCGCGCTCGGTCTTGAGCTTGGCGGCGATGGCATCGAACTCCGCCGGTTCGGTCGGTTCAGGCATCGGCGGTCTCCTCGTCGGTCTCGGCGTAGGCGTCGGGTGTGTGCTCGGCCGGGCGACCGGCCATCGCGGCGCGGACGGCGGCCATGCCTCGCCGTGCCCGGTCGGCCGCGCCCGGGTCGTGGTCACAGAGGCCAGTACCGCGGTAGCCGTCCGCGTCGCACATCGGGCAATTCGCGATGGCACGGGCGCGGTCCTCGCCTGCGCGTTTGGCCTCGGCGGTGTGCTTGGTGGCGGCGGCCTGGGCGCGGTCGGCGTCGTACTGCTGGCGGGCGCGGCGGGCGTCGCCGCACGGGCCGCACGCTGACGTCGTGCCGTCGGGGTGCGCGGCGCAGTGCGGCGACGGTGGGAGCGCGGAATCGGCGACGGCGGCCAGGACGTCGATTCGCTGGTCGAGCAGCGCGGTGCATTCGGCGCAGTCGGGCAGCCAGTAGTCCGGGTGTTCTGGGTGATGCTTCGGGGGTGGGCTGGCGTTCGCCGAGGCGCGCGCGTTGCTTACGTACCGATCCCCACTGGCTGCACCACTGTTATTGGTTGGGTTGGGTTGGGATGGGATGGGGTTATGCGAACTTCGCGGGTCGTTCGCATCCTGTTCGCGCGAACGAGGGGCGCTGACCTGCGGTCTGTCTAGAAACGTGGGTTCTGGGGAAGCTGCTACCGCTCCGCTATTCCGGTCGAATTCTTCCGGAGCATTTTCGACATGGGATGAATTTTCCGCACTCGCAACGGGATTGGGCTGTTCGGTGTTCGCGCGAACTTCGTCCGAACTTCCGGCCTTCTTCGCGTTGCGTGCGCGGGCCATGCGCTCGCGCGCTTCGGCCCGCTTCCGCTCGGTCTCGGCCTTGCTATACGGCTGGCGCTCTGCCCATTGATGGAACTGGTAGCCGCCGCCATCGGCAGCCGTCCACAGGCCCACCTGCACAAGCCGTTTCGCCTGCGAGGTGGTGCCGAGCGTCGCGACCATGTGTTTCGGAATGAACCCGTCGGTGAGCGCACCCGCGCTCCACGCGCCGGCGCGGGCCCACAGGCCGACGGCGGCATTGCCCGCGGCAACGATCTTGGCGTGGAACGCCGCCTGATCGTCGATACGGAACCAAGGCATCAGCGGTCCCCAATCTCGAAAAGCGCCGGCGTCGCCTCATCGGCGGGACGGCAGGTGCGGCAGAGGCGATCTCGCGGCACCGGGACGTCGGGCGCCCACGGGGTACGGCACTCGCGGCAGTCCATGAGCACCGTCGGGCCGTGCGCACCGACGCGGTAGCGGTGCGGGATCGGGCGCGGCGCGTACGAGGTCGCCGCGCGGGCCGGGGCCGCAGTCCGGCTGCTGCCGGGCCACGGTCCCGCGACGACGTTGTCGCTCATGCCCGCGAGACGATTTCGGCGATCCGTTCACGGATCCGGGTCCGCGCGGCAGTCCGCTCCGGGCCCGGTTCGTATCCGACGCCGGTCACGGTCGCGTTGATGACGAGGCCGAGCTCGGTCGCGGCGACCAGCTCGCCGAGGCGCGCCTCGATGGCGAGCGCCGCATGCGTCGCCGCTTCGAGGGCGAAGGTGGCTTCGCGGCCGCGGTCCCCCGCGCCGCGAGCGTCCTCGGCGAGGTTGAGGCATTCGAGGGCTTGACTGCGGTGGGTACTCATTCCGCACCGCCTTTGGTCTGGGCCTGTTCGGTGCCTTCGAGATCGGCCTGCGCGGTCGCCCAGTCCTCGGTCGCCTCGGCGACACTGTCAGTCTCGACCGGCCTTTCGAGCTCGACGATCTGAGCGTCGGCCTCGGCGGCGGTGAGCTGGCTCGCGTTGGCGACCTTGCGGCCGAGCTGGTCGCTGAGGTAGGTCAGCTTGTCGGGGCGTTTGGTGCGGCCGCTGGCGGCCAGCAGGTCGCTCAGCCGCTTCTGCTGCTCGGCGGTGCTCATCGGTGCGGCCGGTTCCGGCACCGGCTCGGGGTCCGGGTCCTTGACCGACTGCGGGACCTCGGCGGCCTCGCTCGCGACGTCATCGAGCACGTCGGCAGCCGATGCCGTGCCTGCGGGCATGTCGGCGCGCTCCGATTGGACGCGCACCGGCAGGGGCTCGGATTCGAGATCCTCGGCGGTGTGGTTGATCCCGAGCAGCACCTCGGGCGCGAGCCGCTTGCACACAGTCGCCGCCGCCTTCGCCCAGAGCATTTCCTCGGGCTGGGTCAGGTACTTCTCGTTGCCGATCAGCTTCCCGTACTGGTTCTTCCTGAATTCGCCGGTGCGGTCGTCGATCTGGGGCACGAAACCGGCCTCGATTGCCCGCTCGATGGTCCAGGTGCTTTCCTCCTCCTGACCGAGCGGACCGAAGCCGATCACCGTGACCGAGGTCGCACTGGCCTCGAGGGTGGCAAACCGATAGCCCCTGGACTTCAGCAGTGCGACCATGGTCCGCGCGTAAATGGCGGGTTGGCCGTGCACGGTGAACACCTGCGAGAGGGCCTGGATGGGGTTCAGGCCCAGCTCGGCACCGTGCAGGATGGCGACAGCGGCGTCGCCGGGCTTCCCCTGGTAGTTCTTCGGCACCAGAGCCGTACCGCAGAGCTTTTCGGCGAAGCCGTACGCCACATCGATGGCGGTGGCGTACCGCATGAGGTGGTCGATCGGATCCGGCGCGGCGGCCGGGCGGCGGTCGTGGGCGAGCTCAAGTTCGGTGGTCACCGGTGGTCCTCCTGCTTGTAGGCCCAGGCGGGCAAATCGATTTGATGGATGTCGTCGCCATGGCCGGGCCATTCGCCCGACCCGGTACAGCGGCGGAACAGCTCGAGGGCCTCGCGGTTGCGGCGGCGGCCGCGGTCGACAGCAGCCGGGACGAGTTCCACCGCGCTGGCGAGGTAGGGCGGCTGTTTGGAGACGACCAGGAACACGCATGCGGCGTCGATCCCATGCGCGGCGAGGCCGGACACGATCCAGTCGTGCTGCTGGTCGTAGCCGAATTTCACGACCGACCTGACGAATTCGAGCGGGTCGGCCGATTCGCTGGTCTTGAGGTCCACGGCGAGCGCACGGCCGCGCTCACCGTGCGGGCGGTACAGCGCGTCGGGTCGCAGACGGCACTCGACACCGGTCTCGGTGTCGGTCCACCAGCCCGACAGCTCGGGCTCACCGCGCCGGAGCGCGATGCCGAGCCGCGGGTGCGAACGCGCGGCCTCGGCCATCGCGTGCGCCGCGTCGAATTCGCGCGACAGCAGCGGGATTCCGCCCTCGAATCGAATGTCTTCGAACTCCTGTTGCACTGCTTTGCTCCGCCGGTCTTTCGCGCGGACCTCGACCACGCGCGCGCCGACGCCGAGTGCCAGCGTGTGCACGGCAGAGCCCTGCTCGAAGTGGTCCGCGGGCGGCTGCGGGTGCGTCTGCTCCCACAGCCATTGCGCGGGTGCCACTTTCAGCAGGCGGCGCGCACCGCTGGACGACAGGGCAGGGCTGGCGTGGTAGTCGTCGTCTGGGATTCCCGAGATGAGTCCGGTTGTCATGACGCGAACCTCGCCTGGATGGCTCGCAGTCGGCTGTCAACGATGGCCTCGGCCCGCGCGGTGAGCCTGCTGGTGGGCCCCTCGAAGTCGACCCAGGCGGCCAGGCACATCAACAGCTGCGCGGCGCGTTCAGGATCCTTGGCGCATACCCTCGTCAGATCGCGGTATACCGCGATCGGCGCGAGCTCGCGCACAGACTCGCAAATGAGCAGCGCCTCGGCGGCCAGCTGGTTGTGATCGGTGTGGCGGCCCATCAGCGGGCGACCTCGGTCACGGCGACGGCCAGCATCCCGATGGCGTCGCGGACACGGTTCGCGAGCTTCGGAAGCCCTTCGAAATCCAGCTCTTTCGCGACCTCGACGAGCGCGGTCACGGCCATGGCGTCGAGAATCGGCACGCTGTCGGCCGAGGCGGGCCCCGGCTTCGGGAACGGAATCGGCATGCTCACTGAGTTACCGCCGGGCCGCCGTCGAGCAGGCCAGCAAGGCCCATCCAGGCCGGACTGGTGTAGTCCGATGTCAGTGTGCCGCCGCGCACGATGGGCAGCTGCTCGGTCGCGGCCTCAGCCGCCGGAACGTAGATCTCGCTCCGCTCGTCATAGACGGGGAACACATCGGTGGGGGCTTCCGTGAGCTGTCGGGCCCTGATCGCGGCCGCGATCACCGGATCCGGGGTGCGCCGGAAGGGCTTCCAGCCACGCCAACCTCGACGATGTCTCACCATTAGACTTGCTCCTTGATCTCTGGCGCGTCCCGCCGAGGTATGAGCTCGGCGGGCCGCAATTGCTAGGGGTTGGACTGGGCACCCGTCGCCGGTGACACGACGGCGGGCGACCCGATCCCGAACAGCTGCATCACCGCTCGGGCGATATCAGCGATGGCGCGGGGCTTGAGGATGTGGCCGGCCATCGCGGCGCTGGTGTCGACGACGTCGCCGATGAGCGCAAGTTCGGCGGGTTCGAGGGGCTCGGGTAGCGGCAGCCGGATCTGTTTCAGCGGTGCTCTATTGGCGGCCGCGCGCTCGTAGGCGAGGTACCAGGGCTCGCGGGCCATCAGTACCGGCCCCCGATGCACACGACGGCGAGCACGGTGAGTCCGACAGCGAGACATACGAGGGCGAAGGCGAGCCAGGCGATCACAGCGGCGCTCCGCAGGTGGTGAGCCACACTCCGGTCAGCCAGCAGCCGACCACGATCAGAAGGGCGACGATGTCCCAGCCGATGACGGCGGCTGTGTCCGAATCGATGTGCGGCCGTGGGAGATTCATGCGGCTGCCCGATTTATGCGCGCCCGGCGGCGCTTCTCGCCGGCGGCAATCGCCTGCTCCATGTGGTCGGCCGAGCTGAATCCGAACGCGCGAGCCAGCATTTCGGCAATCGCGGGCGAGACGGGCGTCCCGTCTTTGAAACGGCAAGGGATGCCGGACATTCGGCGGTCCTTTCTCGAAGTAGGTGCGCGCCCCGGAGAGACGAGGGTGGGGGCCTCGAGCGGTCTCTCTCCGGAGCACGCGGCCCGCGTCGGCGTCGGCGGAGACCGTCGCGGGACGTCTTGTCAGGCGACGGACTTACGGGCGCGCTGGGCGAGCCGTCGTCGGCTTGAGGGCGTGAGCCCCCGCTCATCAGGAGCCGGAAGCGGCAACGGGGCGGGGAGAATTGCGGGGCTGGCGAGCCGGTGAATTGCCTCAGCGATGTCGGCATCGGTCATGCGCCAGACCGTTCCGACCTTGCGGGCGGGCAACTTTCGGGCTCGCACCTGACGGAGCAGCCAGTCTTCGGATCGGCAGCCAATCCGCTCGGCGGCGTAATCCAGGGCGTGTGTACGGGTTTCATCTGCGTTGGTCATGCCGTCGCCACCGTCCGTTGACGTTTGACAGTAGTAGTCGTAGTGCACGACTTCCGTGGCACGAAAAGCGTGCCAGGGAGCACGCGGAGGGCCTCCTCAACAAGAGCGCCGACCTGCTTCGTGCACGTCCTTCGCTCGCCGCTGACCAGCATGTGGATGAACTGGCGACTGCAACCCACGTAGCGCGCCAAACGCGCCTGCGAAAAATCGGCGTTCTCCATGTACCGGACCAGCAGGTCGGGATCTCGAACCTGCATCCAGACTCCCTTCGATTTCTTGCGTCGTACTGCGGCGTTCACGATCTTGTCCCCCTGGGCTCTAGTTGTCAAGCAATATGCGACAAACTGTCGCATATGGGTTGACGATTGGTCAACGGCAGATTGGGAATAACTTCCCTCGTAGCAGGTCAAGGGTGACGCGACAATGACGCATACTGGTTGACACAATGGCAATGAGTGACACGCGTCGCCGGTTGACGCTCAGCCACGCCATCGCTTGATGGTTCACCTACCACCAACGGAGGCTGTTCCTCGTGCATGAGTACCGCCGATTTGTCCAGGCCGAGCTAGACGCCCGAGGGTGGAAACAGGCCGATCTTGCCCGCAAGTCGGGCCTTAGTCGTCAGCTGATCTCGAATATCCTCCGCGACAATCGTCCGAACCTCGGCCAGATGCCCGAGGAGGCGACCCTTGAAGGCATCGCGCAGGGCTTCGGCATCCCGGTTGACGTTGTGCGCACCGCCGCGTCTCGGGCGCTGACGGGCTTCATCGACGAAGGGCAGCCCCTCCGTATTGACCTCGGCGAGGTATCCACAGACGCCCTCTTGGCAGAGATCCATCGGCGAATCAAAGGAACGAACCAAGCCTTGTACGCGCCGGCCACGCCACTGCCGGTCCGGCACTACCTCGACGCGAAAACCGCTGTCGTGAACACGTGGCAAGACCTGATCGAAGCATTTCGGCTCGGCGAAGAGGAGACCGACATCGACGTTGGTGCGCTCTTCCGCCGGCTACCCGTAGAGGTCGTCACCTGGATGGAGCGCCTGACCGAACTGTCCGAGTATGAGGATCACGATGTCGATATCGAGATTCGCGAGCTCGTCCAGGAGAATGCCCGGCAACTCCCGCAGCTTGCGGAGACGCTGCGCAACTGGATCCCCAACCACCTCACGATCGAAGGACACAACCTGTTCGCGGGGCCCCTGAGCGATGCCGCCGACCGCGTCGACCTCGCGATTCCAATCCTCGATTCGTACCTCTCGGGAAGCCGGTCGTGGGACGACGCACGGTCCCTTGTCGCCGACATCGTTCACGCACCTCCCGGTTTCAAGGTCGCGCTCGCCGAGCTCAAACAGGGCCGATTGCATCATCCAATGCCGGCATGGAATCCCGAGCGGCAGCTTGCGGCGTTCGCGCCGGACGACGGCGATCTCGACAAGAACCTGGATCCCGACTGGGACAACCTGCCGTAGCAGCCTGGCACGCCATGTCATAGACACCCCTGCGCGACCCCCTAGCTATCACACTCGAACACATGTTCTAATCCACAATATGGGGAATCGCACGCTCAGACATGACACCCGATGGAATCCCTGGCGACACCTAGGTCGAAATCACCCGCATATCAGCGTGTCCGCACTGGCTGACCTACCAGGAAAAGCACGTGCGTCATGGACGACTGACGGCATCTACATAGACCGATCGCTCGGCCAGGCCGCCCGGCGGTGCGCCCTCACTCACGAAATCGTCCATCTCGAGCGCGGTCCCGTCCCAGCCGATTCACGGCTCGCAGTCATCGAAGAGCGAATCGTCAGCGTCATCGCAGCCAAGCGATTGATCACCCTGCACCAGCTGATCGAGGCTCTCATGTGGGCAGCGCCCACGAGCCTCTACGAGCTAGCCGAGGAGCTCTGGGTCGACCTCTCCACACTCAGAATTCGGCTTCGCCATCTCACCGCGAAAGAGGTCCAGCGTGTCAACGACGAGATTGCGGGCCGCCGCCCGTGGCACCAGTGATCCACTAGGTCGCAGCCACTCAGCACGCGTTGACGCCGTCAACGGCGAGGTCTAACGTCCCTGGTCAGAAAAGCGCCGGTTTTTCCAAGATCGTTGGAATCCGCTGGAAGTCGCGTTTCCGCTGGTCATTGCGGGGGGTTCAAATCCCCTATCCTCCGCTTCGAAGGCCCCGGCCGGACCCAGTCCGCCGGGGCCTTCCGCATATCCCGTGTCGATGCGGCACGGTCCGGGTTCATGACTCCTTTCATCTCGATCACGCTCGGCACCCAGCCGGCCTCGCACCCCCAGCCCGCCAGGCCGCGGCTACACATGGTCGACAACACCGTGATGCGTTCGGCCGGGACCGCGGGCATGGCCGTCATTGCGGCGCTGATCGCACCCGCACCCGCACGAGGGTTCATCCTCGGCGGCACCGGATTGGCGGTTAGTCGCGATCACAGCCCGGGCCATCACGTTCACGGTCACACGGGCACCCCGGACACGCAGCGTGCGGAGAACGGAGACCACGCCCACCACCCGCACAGTCGCAACCGATCAGGCCACCTGAGGTTTCATCCACCATGCGTCAATTCATGATTCGCTACCGGAAACACCCTGGGGCACAACGAGATGACCGACCAAAACGGATTATTGACATGAAACACCTATCGGTTGAGTACTTGCGGCCCCCGATCGGTGCGGACAGGCGTGATGCGTTGCAGCCCATGGGATTTGAGTTAACAACTGGCTAACCGCGAAGGACTCTATTGCGCGCATGCACATGGCCCCAAATCTGAAAATCAGGCGGTGCGCCATCCGAGACCGAGCGCACAGTACCCTCGCCGCCATGATGGAGATCACATCAGCGAGACCCACAGACGGCGACGCGCAAGCGCCCCCGCTACGCAGAGCGGGGGCAATCATCGGACGACTGAGTTCGTTCAGACCCCGGCTAGCACATGCTTCGCTAATTGTCGCGGGCGTAGTGGCGGTCAAGTCATTTCAAATGTCTTTCGCCGCCCTGCACCAACTCTCGATACGCAATCTGGTGCCACCCGACCTTGCCTCGAACGTGCCGGTCGCCATCGACGGCCTGGTGGTCGGTTCGATCATCGCCACCGCCTCGTTCCGGCAATGGAGCGCGGGCTGGTGGTATTCGACCGTATTGTTCGTTCTTTCAACCCTGCTCTCGATTGCCGGGAATGTCCAGTATGCCTACGAGATCGGCGGCGGCGCTGTGGCCATGATCATTTACGCCGGCATGCCGCTGACAATGCTGTTCGCAGTGCACCTCACGTTGATGCTCTGGCAACGCGGCAAGCAGGTCGCGGCCGAGCGTGCAGCCAACCTCGAGGCCGCCCAGCCCGAGGCCGACCTCGCGGCCACCCAGCCCGAGGCCGACCTCGAGGCCACCCGGCTCGAAGCCGACTCGTCCGCCTCACAGGATCTGGAGCGCTCCCCTGAACCCTTTGCAGTGCGTCAGCCCCGGCTCTACCCGCTCGAATCCATCGGGCCCGGGCCTTCCCGAGGGCAGACCGCCGGAGTCGGCTCACAGCACAGGTCAGTTTCGCCGGACGGCGTCGAACGACCCCAGGTCTCGACAACAGCCGCGCAAATGTAATGGCCGACACAGCTCGATCGACCCTCAGTCCCCTCTGAAACCCTCTCTGGAGCGAAAAATGGCGATGACCATGTGGCAAGACCAAGGAGTAGATCAGTTTCGAGAAATCGCAAGCCGGCTGGCTTCGATCATCCAAAACAGTCTGGATCGATCGGGTGCGATGACACAGTTCACCGACGCAGTCAGCAACGTCGAAGCATTCACCGATCTGATGATCGAATACTCCGGCCGGTGGTTCAGCGAGACGGGCGGACGCTCGACACTGATGGGGCCGGAACTGTTCTGGATGTTGTCCGAGCCCGGACTGCGGCGCGGCCCAGTGGTCGGTATACGTAGCCAGGAAGCAGGTGTCGAATCCGAAGGCAATTCCGGGCAACGCGCCCGAAAATTATTGTTGATCTGTGTTTTCGAAGCACTCGCGCATAGCCAATGGGGCCTCCCCGAGGGCGTATCGGATCATCCGCTGGTCAACGGAATGGTTTGACCCGCCGTTGAACTCGACCATCCATTCGCTTGATCGAAAGCATCAGAGGTAATCTGGGCAAACAGGCAGCATTGCCGGGCCCGCAAACGATCAGGGGAGCCGTCCCCTATCCTTCGCTTCGAAGGCTCCGGCCGGACTCGGTCCGGCCGGAGCCTTCCGCATATCCAACCCGGCGACATATCCAGCCCCGGCGACCCGGTCATCCCGCCGCGCCGGATTCCCGCAATGCGCAGGCGACCTCATCGAGTGCGGACTCCAGCAGGTCGGCATAGTGGTCGATGTCGGGGAGAACGGCGGGATCGGCGTGGATGGAGACGGTGACCGTGTCGCCGAGTCCGTGGATGCCGTGGGTCAGGTGCATGACCGTGCCGAGGGCTGGGAAGCCGGCCGTGAATCGGGCTGTGCCGCTGCCGAACCGGAGGTCCGCGGGACCGCGGTCGACGCTGGAGACGACGGTATGACCCGAAACTCGTTCGGGGAGTGTATCGATCGGGGCGTGCGTCACGTCATGGTGCAGCAGCGGGGCGGGGAGGACGGCGGTCACCGAGTCCTGCGCGGCCTGGAGCGGATGCGCGGCGCGAGTTCGGCGCGCGGCGAGGTCGGCGGCGATGCGGTCGGCGCGGGCACGAGGCAAGGGCGCGGCGACGGCCAGATCCACCGACAGGTCGCGGTAACTGTTGCGGCCGCCTGCTGCGATGACCATCGCCATGGGGACCTGGGCGCGGAGGTCGGCAACCGCGGCGCCGCGCCCCGAGAGATAGGTCTCCAACGCGAATGAGATGGCGGTGAGCGCCACGACCGTTATCGAGTGGTCCGATACCCGCAGCCGGTTCTTGTCGCACACCAGCATTCGCACGATATGCCCGGCAGGGGGTGCGCCGGTGCCGTTCAGGGCCGTCGGTTCGACATCGGGTGCGGGTGGCGGCAGTTCCCCGGCGGCCGTGAGCTCGGCCAGCCCGCGCTGCGCTCGGGCGGCGGCCAGACCGCGAACGACCGTGCGTGCCATGCCGATCGGTATGCCTGGCAGCGCAACAGTAGCGGCGAGGGCGCTCGTCACCGCATCACGAAGGTCGCGCGGGAGGAACCGATCGACGAGCCCGCCCGAGCGGTTCGAGGCGGCAGATGCCGGAAATTCACTGCCGCAGAACAATGCTCGCGCGATGGCGGCCGCGCGGCGGCCGTCCGCCAGGGCGTGGGATAGCTGGAGCACAGCTACGAGGGCGGACTCACCGGTAGCGAACCCCGGGACGTCCCGAATATTTCGGAACACGTGCAGTCGCCAGGGGCGGTCGTTCGCATTCAGCCCCGTGCCGAGCAGGTCACCCACGGCGGCAGTGACATTCGCCCACGTGGCCTCCACGTGGTGATGGTCGACGAACTGCTCGTTCGTGAATTCGCAAGTCGCCCAAATCGGGTACGCAATGTTTGCAGGCGTATCCAGCACGTGTATCAGCAAATCCGGAATATCGACCACCCGGTTCGCGACGGCCGCCCGCAGCTCGCCGGCCTCGCGTCCGGTGTCGGCGAAGCAGTAGAGCAGGAACAAGTCGTTGCGGGTACGCGCGGACAGCCAGTACATGGTGGCGTCCCGGGCGGCCAGGGATTTCACCCGATGACCATAACGAAACCCCGGACGACACAGCGGCTCTGGGTGCTACCGTTTGTAGTAGAAGCCTTACCATTCTCCCGGGGGCGGGGTGACCGCGATGGCAACCACCAACAGGCTCGCCGGTCGACTTGCGCAACAAGCCGATGGCATGGACGAGCGCTACAAAGGCGCCGCATTCCTCAAAAGATCGATCAACAAGGTATTTCCGACCCACTGGTCGTTCCTGCTCGGTGAAATAGCGCTGTACAGCTTCATCATCCTGCTGCTGTCCGGCGTCTATTTGACCTTGTATTTCGACCCGTCCATGCAGGACGTCACCTACAACGGGGCCTATCAGCCGCTGCGCGGGGTCACCATGTCACGCGCCTACCAGAGCGCGCTCGACATCTCCTTCGACGTCCGCGGCGGACTCTTCATCCGGCAGGTGCACCACTGGGCCGCACTGCTGTTCACCGCGGCCATGATCATCCACATGGGCCGGGTCTTCTTCACCGGCGCCTTCCGTAAGCCCCGCGAGGCCAACTGGGTGATCGGCGCACTGCTGTTCATCATGGCCATGTTCGAGGGTTTCTTCGGCTACTCGCTGCCCGACGACCTGCTCTCCGGCACCGGCCTGCGCGCCGCCTTCGCCGGAATCACCCTGGGCAGCCCGGTGATCGGCACCTGGCTGCACTGGCTCATGTTCGGCGGGGACTTCCCCGGCAGCATCATCATCCCGCGGCTCTACATCGCGCACGTGCTGCTGCTACCAGGAATCATGCTGGCGCTCATCGGAGTTCACATCGCGCTGGTCTGGTACCAGAAGCACACCCAGTATCCGGGCCCGGGCCGCACCGAGAAGAACGTCATCGGCACCCGCATCGTGCCGGTCTTCTCGCTGGACCAGGGCGCGTACTTCGCCTTCACCCTCGGCGTGCTGGCGCTCATGGGCGGGCTGCTGCAAATCAATCCGATCTGGAACCTGGGGCCCTACAACCCCTCTCAGGTCTCCGCCGGCACCCAGCCCGACTTCTACATGATGTGGACCGACGGCTTCCTGCGCCTGTTCCCGGCCTGGGAGGCCTATCCCTTCGGACACACCGTCCCGGGCGCGTTCTCGGTGGCGCTGTTCATGCCGCTCATCTTCACGCTGATCATCACCTACCCATGGATCGAGAAGCGGCTCACCGGCGATCGAGCCCGGCACAACCTGCTGCAGCGGCCGCGCGACGTGCCGGTGCGCACCGCCATTGGGGCCATGTCGCTGAGCTTCTACCTGATCCTCACCCTGGCCTGCGTCAACGACATCATCGCCTTCAAGTTCGACATCTCGCTCAATGCCACCACCTGGGCCTTCCGCATCGCGCTGCTGACCGTCCCCCCGCTGGCCTACACCATCGCCTACCGGCTGTGCGTGGGTCTGCAGCGCGGCGACCGCAGCGTACTCGAGCACGGCATCGAAACCGGTGTGGTGCGGCGGCTTCCGCACGGCGAGTACATCGAGGTGCACCAGCCGCTGGGGCCGGTGGACGAGCACGGCCATCCAATTCCCCTGGCGTATCAGGGTGCCCGCGTACCCCGGAAGATGAACGAACTCGGGATCGCCGGCCGCCCCGGCACCGGCGCGTTCTTCTGGGCCGATCCGCCCGAGGAGCGCGAGCTCAATGCCGCCAACGATCATGCGGCCGAGCACGCGCAGCTGACGGTGCTGCGCACCGCCCAGGACCGCGCCCGCTGAAACAGCCACTCAAAGCGAAGCCCCCGAGTCTCCGGGGCTCGGGGGCTTCAATTTCTTCCCGGTGGTGCAGCGGTCAGGCCCGCTTGAACTCGCCATCCGAGACGCCCGCCACGAAGGCATCCCATTCTCCGGGGGTGAAGGCCAGGATCGGCCCGCCACCGTGGTCCTTGCTGTCGCGGACCGCGACATTGCCGTCTCCGAGGAAAGCGACCTCCACGCAGTTGCCGTTGGGCCCGCTGTGTTTGCTCTTGCGCCACACGGCGCCGGTGAAATCCACCTTCACGGTACTAGCTCCTTTTCTGCGTCAAGCTTGGAATCTTGCTGGCATCGATCTTGGCGACCTCGAGATCCATCCATAATCACGAATCCCAGGTGTGCTGCGGGTCGCACGCAAACGCTCCGTGCAACCTGTTCTTGCACTTCGCGATGGGAATGCACCCCCGATGGCCGTTCCCGCGCTAAACCCTAGCAGGGTTCGTCATAGGGAGATCGCATTCTTTCGTTTTCAACCAGCAAATTTGCAGCAAGGTTAGCCAGCTAATTATTTGCACGGAAATAGCCCGAAATTGAGGCTTTTGGATTTCAGAAGTCCGAATTCCGTTGCCCGGCCATTCGCACACCCGCGGGCATACTCCGCGCGCGCCTCCGGCGGCGGCCATGGGGAATCATGGAGGGCATGCCCCAGCCGACCCAGGACGACACCGGACGGGACCGCGACGAGAACGGACGCGCCCGGAATGCCCGACCTCGTGACCGGTTCGGGCGACCTCTCCCGTTCGGCAGCGCCGGTGTCCCCCGCATACCCGATGATCTCGACCTACCGCCCCTCGAGACCCTCGACTACGCCCAGCGCCTGCTCGACGACGGCCTGGCCTTCAACGCACACGAGGTCCTCGAGGCCGCCTGGAAGAGCGGTCCGTTCGCCGAGAAATCGCTGTGGCAGGGCCTCGCGCAATTTGCCGTTGGACTCACCCACATTCAGCGCGGAAATCCGAAGGGGGCGCGCACCCTGCTCGAGCGCGCGACACAGCGCCTCGCCGCTTACGGACCCGCCCCCTACGACATCGACACACCCGGCCTGGAGGCCCGCGCACACGCCCTGCTCACCGCGCTCGACCAGGGAAAACCCATCTCCGACAACGATCTTCGGCCCCGGCTCACAATCCCACACTGAATTCGCAATCCCGCTGCCACAGCGCACCCGGTGTGTGCGCCCGCAAGAATGCGAAGGACCAGCTGCCTTGCGAAGGGTGCGAACTACCATCGACAATCGTGCCCACCGACCCCGCCACAGCAACAACCGGCCGTCGGGATCCCCGCCCCGGCCCCGGTCCGACCACGCGCGGCGTGGGCCGCTTCGCGCCCAGCCCGTCCGGCGACCTGCACCTGGGCAACCTCCGCACCGGACTGCTGGCCTGGCTGTTCGCTCGCTCCACCGGCCGCGGATTCCTCATGCGGGTGGAGGACCTGGATCGGGTGAAAAAGGGTGCGGCACAGCGACAGCTGGAGGATCTGGCGGCCATCGGGCTGGACTGGGATCCGCCGGTGGTGTGGCAGTCGCAGCGGCTACCGCTCTACGACGCCGCCATCGATCGCCTGACCGCCGTCGGCCACACCTATGAATGCTTCTGCACCCGCAAGGAGATCCAGCAGGCGGTCACCGCCCCGCACGGCCCGATGGGCGCCTACCCGGGGACCTGCCGCAACCTCACCGAGCACGAGAAGCAGCGCCGGCGCGACGCGGGCCGGACCGCCGCGCTGCGGCTGCGCGCCGAGGTCGGCGAATTCACCGTCATCGACCGCCTGCTCGGCGAATACCGCGGCGCGGTAGACGATCTCGTGCTGCGGCGCGGCGACGGCACCCCCGCCTACAACCTCGCGGTCGTGGTCGACGACGCCGAGCAGGGCATCGACCAGGTGGTGCGCGGCGACGACCTGCTGCCCTCCACTCCGCGGCAGGCGTATCTGGCGACCCTGCTCGGGCTGCCCGTGCCCGAATACGCCCATGTCCCCTTGGTACTCAACACCTCCGGGCAACGGCTCGCGAAACGCGACGGCGCGGTCACCCTGCGCGACCGGATGGCCCTAGGCGAATCCCCGCAACATGTGCTGGGACTGCTCGCGGCGTCATTGGGCTACTCGGGTGCAACTACGCCGTCCGCCTTGCTGACACAATTCGATCCGGAAAGCCTGCCACGCGAACCGTGGACACTCGACCCCGACGGGTTGTTGCAACCCAGTTCGTATCCGTAACGTACGCACTCGACCAGATCCCGAACGAATTCGACGAGGACGGCGAAACAATGACGAGCGGTGGGTACGACCCCAACCAGTATCCGCAGGGTGGCCAGCCGTACGGGCAGCCGCAACAGCCCCAGCAGCCATACGGTCAGCAGCACTACGGACAGCAGTCCGATCCCTACGGCCAGCAGCCGTACGGTCAGCAGCCGCAGCAGCCTTACGGCCAGCAGTCCGACCCCTACGGTCAGCAGCCGCAGCAGCCTTACGGCCAGCAGTCCGACCCCTACGGCCAGCAGCCGCAGCAGCCTTACGGCCAGCAGCCCGACCCGTACGGGCAGCAGCCGCAGTCGTTCGGCCAGTCCGACGCGTACGGCCAGCAGCAGCCCTACGGCCAGCAGCCGTACCAGCCCTACCCGGGCGGCGGCCAGCCCGGTTTCGGCGCCGGCGGTTTCGGTGGCGAGCAGCCGGGTAGCCTGTGGATCCGGTTCGCCGCCCGCGTCATCGACGGCCTGATCATCGGTATCCCGGGCGGCATCATCGCGGCGCTGCTGCCCAACAGCATCGCCTGGGCCTGGGACGTGCTGCTGCCGATCATCCTGTTCGGATATTTCATCCTGATGGAGACCCAGCAGGGCGGCCAGACGCTCGGCAAGAAGCTGCTGGGTCTGCGCGTGGTCGGCCCCGGCGGCGGCCCGCTCGACCCGGCCACCTCCGCCAAGCGCAACCTGTACGTGATCGTCCAGCTGATCCCGTGCCTGGGTTGGCTGATCGGTCTCGGTATGGCGATCTACATCGCCATCACCATCGAGCAGGACCCGAACAAGCAGGGCTGGCACGACAAGTTCGCGGGTGGCACCCAGGTGCTGAAGGGCTGAGCCCGGCTCCGCTGAGCGCGAAACGGGGACGCGTCCTTCCGGGATGCGTCCCCATTTTCATTGCTGCGCACAGCCTTCTTTCATTGCTGCGCACAGCCTTCTTTCATTGCTGCGCACAGCCTTCTTTCATTGCTGCGCACAGCCTTCTTTCATTGCTGCGCAAAGCCTTCTTTCATTGCTGCGCAAAGCCTTCCGTCAGGATGACCCCGTCGATCCCGCGATGATCAGGATCAGGAACAGCGCGAGGCCGACCACGATGCTGATGCCGCCCACCCAGACGCCGCCCAGCGCCAGCCCGCGGCCCTGCTGCTGTGTGTTCCGGAGCTGGTTCAGCGCCACGATGCCGAGCACCAGGCCGACGATCGAGACGACCGGCAGGAAGGCGCAGAAGAACATGGCCGGCACGCCGATGATCGACACCACCAGCGAGGCGATGGCCAGCGAATTGGTCTGCTGCACCGGCGGACCGTAGCCGTAGGGCTGATAGCCCGGATACCCGTAGGCCGGGGGCTGCTGCCCGGCGGCCGGATAGGACGGCGTCGGATTCGCCTGCGGCGGCGGATAATTCGGATACACCGGCTGCGGCGGCGGGGTCATCGGCGGGTTCTGGTACTGCGGAGCGGAGGTGTAGCCGGCCGGGGGCGGAGCCGGCTGCTGTGGCGCGGCGGGCGGAGTCTCGGGCGTCACGCCCTCACCGCCGTACTGCTTCCACCACTCGTCGGAATCGCCGGGACTCGTCATTCGCTCAGCCTAGGGCAACCCATCGGTCCCGTGCCCATAGATCGAGGCAGGGATACTTTTCGGCGTGAGTGAAATCGAAAAGGTCGACACCGACCGATCTGGGCACCCCACGCCCGAACACGCGGCATTCGCGGACGCGGCGGGGGGATACTTCACGCCGGTGGCGGTGGCCTTCACCGCTGTCCTGCTGATCTCGAACGTCTGTGTCGCCAAAGGCGTCCAATTCTTCACCGGACACCATGTGTCCTTCGGCCCCATCACCGTGCTGCCGCTCACCATGGACGGCGCATTCTTCCTCTTCCCGCTCGCCTACGTCATCGGCGACATCCTCAGCGAGGTCTACGGGTTCCGCGCCACCCGCCGCATCGTCTACTACGGGTTCGGCGCGCTGCTGCTGATGATCGCCTGCTTCCAGATCGTCATCAAGCTGCCCACCGGAGACCTGGATCAGAACGGTTCGGCGTTCGGGGACGTGCTCGGCCACACTCCGCAGCTGGCGTTCGCCGGCATCGCGGGCTATTTCGTGGGCCAGTTCCTCAACTCCGTCACCCTGGTGCTCATCAAGGAGCGCACCAAGGAGAAGCACCTGTGGGCGCGGCTGCTGGGCTCCACCGTGGCGGGCGAATTCGGAGACACCTTCGTGTTCTGCTCCATCGCCGCCACCGCCATCGGCATCCACACCTGGGGCGACTACGTCAACTACACCCTGGTGGGCTTCATCTGGAAGACCCTCGTCGAGATGATGGTGCTGCCGATCAGCTACCGCTGCATCGCCTTTCTGAAGCATCACGAGCCCTCGTACCGGCCGCGCGAACGGTCCGCCATCTACGAGTGAGTGTGAGCCCCGGGGCCACAGCCCGGAACACGCGGCGCGGTCGTAACGAATTCCCTTACAGCCCAGGGGCTTTGATGCGTCCGCGCCAGCGGCCGAGGAACTCGGCGTGGTAGTCGTCGAAATAGCCGCCGTCGATGCTCTCCCGCACCCGATCCACCAGCCGCACCGTGAAGCGCTCGTTGTGGATGGTGCACAGCGTGGACGCGAGCATCTCCTTCGCCTTGAACAGGTGATGGATGTAGGCGCGGGTGTAGTTGGCGCAGGCGTAGCAGTCGCAGGTCTCGTCGATGGGCGTGAAGTCCCGCTTGAACCGGGCCGTATTGATGTTGAAGCGGCCCTCGTCGGTGTACAGCGCCGCATTGCGGGCCACACGTGAGGGATTCACGCAGTCGAAGGTGTCCGCGCCGTTCTCCACCGCGGTGAAGATGTCCTCCGGCTCGCTGATGCCGAGCAGGTGCCGCGGCTTGCCCTCGGGTAGCTCGTCACAGCACCAGCCGACAATGGTGCCCAGATTGTGCTTCTCCAGCGCGCCACCGATGCCGTAGCCGTCGAATTCCGTTCCGGCCGCGCCGCGCAGGTCCTCCAGATCGCGACATGCCTTGCGGCGCAGGTCCTCATATTGCGCGCCCTGGACGACGCCGAACAGCGCCTGGTACGGCCGGTGCGAGCGGGCCGCGGT
Source organism: Nocardia sp. NPDC046763 (assembly GCF_040645495.1). NCBI lineage: Bacteria > Bacillati > Actinomycetota > Actinomycetes > Mycobacteriales > Nocardiaceae > Nocardia > Nocardia sp. NPDC046763. The sequence goes on from NZ_JBEYYI010000010.1 coordinate 236,197, forward strand.
GAGCCGCTCGTGCTCGTCGAGGCAGCGCTTGGCCCACAAGCGCGTGCGCTCCAGCGATTCCTCCTGGTAGCGACGGGTGTTCATGAGCGTGGTGAGCTCGTCGAAGGCCATCATGATGTCCGCGCCCAGCTGATGCTGGATGCCCATGGACACCTCTGGAGTGAAGCGGTGCTTGGAGCCGTCCAGGTGCGAGCGGAAGGTGACGCCGTCGTCGTCGACGTGAGCCAGCCGCTCCTTGCCCTTGGCGATCACATCGTCGTTCTGCACGCCGACCGACTCCATGGCCAGCACCTTCTTGAAGCCGACACCCAGCGACATGACCTGAAAGCCGCCGGAGTCGGTGAAGGTCGGGCCGTGCCAGTTCATGAACTCGGCCACACCCCCGGCCTCGTCCACGATGTCGGGACCGGGCTGGAGGTACAGGTGATAGGCGTTCGCCAGCAGTGCCTGCGAACCGAGCTCCTTCATGGTCTCGGGCAGCACCGCCTTGACTGTGGCCTTGGTACCGACCGGGATGAAGGCCGGAGTCGCGATGTCACCGTGCGGAGTGCTGATCACACCGGTTCGGCCGTGCCGCCCTTCCAGGCGCGAACCGACCTTGAACGAGAACTCCGAAGCAGCAGACACCGAGCCATCTTCTCACTTCGTGAAAAGTGGCCTGGCCCGCACCGGAGGGTGCGGGCCAGGCCAGTTCGGGTCGATCAGGGCAGGGCCCGCCGGGTGTGGGCCGCGGCCGATGTGGATTGCCGAGGGCTCAGTTCGCGGCCGCTCCGACGGCATCCGGTTCCGGATCGTCCACATTGTTGCCCTCGCCGTCGGTGATGGCGGCGGCGAACTGCGCGTCGTAGAGCCGGTAGTACGCGCCCCGGGATCGCAGCAGCGTCTCGTGCGTTCCCTGCTCGACGATCTTGCCCTTCTCCATCACCACGATGGTGTCGGCATCGCGGATCGTCGAAAGGCGGTGCGCGATCACGAAACTCGTGCGATCCCGACGCAGCGCCGCCATGGCGTGCTGCACCAGCAGTTCGGTGCGGGTGTCGACCGAGCTGGTGGCCTCGTCCAGGATCAGGATGGACGGCTTGGCCAGGAAGGCGCGGGCAATGGTGATGAGCTGCTTCTCGCCGGCACTGACGCCGGAGCCCTCCTCGTCGATGACGGTGTCGTACCCGTGCGGCAGCGCGTGCACGAACCGGTCCACATAGGCGGCCCGGGCGGCCTCGAGGATCTCCTCCTCGGAGGCACTGGGATTGCCGTAGGCGATGTTCTCCCGGATGGTGCCGCCGAACAGCCACGTGTCCTGCAGCACCATGCCCATGCGCGACCGCAGGTGGTCGCGGGTGATGCGGGTGATGTCGACGTCGTCGATGGTGATGGCGCCGGAATCCACCTCGTAGAACCGCATGAGCAGATTGACCAGGGTGGTCTTGCCCGCGCCGGTCGGGCCGACGATGGCCACCACGTGCCCGGGCTCGGCCACCAGCGAGAGATCCTCGATGATCGGCGTCTCCGGCTCGTAGCGGAAGGACACGTCCTCGAACGCCACCCGGCCGCGATCCACCGGCCGCGAATCCTCCGGATCCGGATCCGCCGACTGCTCCTCGGCGTCGAGGATCTCGAAGATCCGTTCCGCCGAGGCCACCCCCGACTGCAGCAGGTTCATCATCGAGCCGATCTGGGTGAGCGGCTGGGTGAACCCGCGCGAGTACTGGATGAACGCCTGCACCTCACCCAGCGACAGATTGCCCGACGCCACCCGCAGGCCACCGACCACGGCGATCAGCACGTAGTTCAGGTTCCCGAGGAACATGATGGCGGGCATGATCAGGCCGGAGATGAACTGCGACTTGAACGAGGAGTTGTAGAGCTTGTCGTTGGTCTCGTCGAACTTCTCGCCGACCTCGCGCACCCGCCCGAAGGCACTGACCACCTCGTGCCCGGTGAACGCCTCCTCGACCTGAGCGTTGACCTCGCCGGTGAGCTTCCACTGATCCACGAAGTGCGGCTTGGAGCGCTTGGCGATCTGCGCGGTCACGATGACCGCCAGCGGCACCGTCAGCAGTGCGATCAGGGCCAGCAGCCACGAGATCCAGAACATCATGATCAGGATGCCGATCACCGACAGCACATTGATGATCAGCTGGGACATGGTCTGCTGCAGCGTCTGCGCGACATTGTCGACGTCATTGGTGACGCGGGAGAGCACATCGCCGCGCGGCATCGAGTCGAAGTAGCGCAGCGGCAGCCGGTGGATCTTCTCCTCGATCTGCGCGCGCAACCGCTTCACGGTCCGGTTGATCACGATGATCAGCAGTTGGGCTTCGAGCCAGCCGAACACCGAGGCGCCGATGTAGAGCGCCAGCACCCAGGCCAGCACATGCCCGACCGCGGTGAAATCGATTCCCGTGCCGGGAATCACGTTCATGCTGGCCAGCATGTCCGCGAAGGTGTTGTTGCCGTTCGCGCGCAGCCCCTCGACCAGCTGGTCCTTGCTCTGCCCGGCGGGCAGCTGCTTGCCGACCACACCGTCGAAGATGAGGTTGGTGGCCTTGCCGAGAATCTGCGGGCCCAGGGTGTTGAGCACCACCGAACCGACGGCCAGCAGGAAGACCACGACCAGATAGAACCGGTCGGGGGCGAGCAGGCGCAGCAGGCGCTTCAGCGACGGGCCGAAGGACTTCGCCTTGGCATCCGGCGCACCGGGATTGACGGCTCCGGGCCTCATCGCACCTCCAGCAGTGCCATGCGGGAGATCCCGCACCCCGTCGGCGCAATGAGCGCTTCGCGATTATGTCTCATCGCACCTCCAGCAGTGCCATGCGGGAGATCCCGCACCCCGTCGGCGCAATGAGCGCTTCGCGATTATGTCTCATCGCACCTCCTCCGCGCTGAACTGCGACTCCACGATCTCGCGGTATTCGGGACAGTCCCGCAGCAATTGCTCGTGGGTGCCGATGCCGGCCATCGCGCCGTCCTCCAGCACCACGATCTGATCGGCATCGCGGATCGTCGAGATCCGTTGCGCCACAATGATGACCGACGCGTCCGAGGTCTCCGGCCGCAGCGCCTCGCGCACCCGCATATCGGTGGCGACGTCGAGGGCGGAGAAGCAGTCGTCGAACAGGTAGATGCGCGGCTTGCGCACCAGCGCGCGAGCAATGGCCAACCGCTGGCGCTGACCACCGGAGACGGTCGTACCTCCCTGTGCCACAGGCGTTTCCAGGCCCTGCGGCATCTCGCGCACGAAGTCGGCGGCCTGCGCGATCTCGAGCGCGTGCCAGAGCTCCTCATCGGTGGCGTCCGGTTTGCCGTAGCGCAGGTTGGAGGCCACGGTGCCGGAGAACAGGTACGCCTTCTGCGGCACCAGGCCGATCTCGGAGCGCAATGTCTCCAGGGGCAGGTGCCGGACGTCGGTGCCGCCCACGTGGACCGCGCCGTCGGTGACATCGATCAGCCGCGGGATCAGGTTGATCAGCGTGGTCTTTCCCGCACCGGTCGCGCCCACGATGGCGGTGGTGGTGCCCGGCCGGGTCTCGAAGCGGATGGCCCGCAGCACCGGCTTCTCGGCGCCCGGGAACTTGAACTCCGCGAAGGCCAGATCCACCGTGCCCGGATCACCCTTGAACGGCTGCGACAGCCGCGGCTCCGACACCGAGGACTCGGTGTCCAGCACCCCGCCGATGCGCTCGGCCGAGACGGCGGCGCGCGGGGCCATCATGGCCAGGAAGGACGCCATCATGACGGCCATCAGGATCTGCATGATGTAGGCCAGCATCGCGGTGAGCGAGCCGATCTGCATCTCCCCGTTGTCGATCGCGTGTCCGCCGAACCAGATGACGCCGACCGTGGTGACGTTCGAGATGAGCATGACGGCCGGGAACATGAGGGCCATGTACTTGCCGACATAGAGCGACTGCTCGGTCAGCTCGGTATTGGCGACCCCGAAACGCCAGGTCTCCTGCCGCTCCCGCACGAAGGCCCGCACCACGCGAATGCCCGTGATCTGTTCGCGCAGTACGCGGTTCACCGCATCGATGCGCTCCTGCATGCGCCGGAAGCCCGGCACCATGCGGCTGATGATGAAGGCCATCGACAGGCCCAGCGCCGGCACCGCGATCAGCAGCAGCCACGACAGCTGCAAGCTCTCCCGCAACGCCATGAAGATGCCGCCGATGCACATGATCGGCGCCATCACCAGGATGGTGGCACTCATCAGCACGAGCAGCTGCACCTGGCCGACGTCATTGGTATTGCGGGTGATCAGCGACGGCGCGCCGAACACGCCGACCTCCCGCGCTGAGAAGGTGCCGACGCGGTGCAGCAGCGCCGCGCGCATATCGCGGCCCGCGCCCATGGCCGCTTGCGCGCCCAGATACACCGAGATGGCCTGCGCGACGATCTGGATGCCGGTCACCAGCAGCATCCACCCGCCGGTGGACCAGATATAGCCGATATCGCCCTTGGTGACGCCGTTGTCGATGATGTCGGCGTTCAGCGTGGGCAGGTACAGCATGGCGATGACCGAGATCAGCTGGAGCACGACGACCCCCGCCAACTGCTTGCGGTAGGGCCAGAGGAAGGTGCGTAGAAGTCGGATCAACATGATGGTGGCAGGCTACCGCCATCCTCCGGAGCTCGCCGCGACGTTTTCCGGCACCGTCGGACAACGGCGCGGATCGGCCGCTCTCGGCACGTTCGCTCAGATGTCGGGCTGATCCAGATCTCGCCACTCGCCCGCCGCGGGCGCACCCGACGATCCCCCATCGGACGCCGATCCTGCCGCGACCGGTCCGCTCGCGGGGCGGGGACGGCGGGTCCAGGCATCAGGATCGTGCAGCAGCTCGTCCAGGAAGGACGGCAGTAGATCGTGGGCGATATCGGCGACGGTGACCCGCTCCAGCACCGAGCGGATATTCACCCGCAGCCCGATCCACACCCGCTGCAGCGGTTCGGCCGCACCCGGGTAGCTGACGTCCTCCGGCCGCTGCCCGCGCACCGAGGCCAGCGGACCCTCCACCGCGCGAATCACATCCGCGATGCTGATCTCGGCGGCCGGGCGGGCCAGGCGATAACCGCCGTCGGGACCGCGGCGGCTGACGACCAGTTCGCCCTTGCGCAGATCCGCCACCACCGATTCCAGCACCTTGGGCGGAATGGCCTGGGCGGCCACAATGGCGTCGGCCTTCACCGAATCCCGTTGCGCCTTCGCGATTTCCACAAGGGTGCGCACCGCGTAATCGACCTTCGCGGTGATGTGCACGAGAACTCCTGAAACAGATCGGTGGTGAGGGAGAACCCTATCGCGCCGGATTCAGCACGCCGAGTGCGGCATTCAACAATGTCGTCTCGACGTGATCGGCATCGGCGTCGGGCACGATCTCCTGGGACATCATCGCGGTGCTGAGCACCTGCATGGCCGCGGCGGCGCGCAGCAGGGTGTCATTGTCGGCATCGGGCCCGGCCATCCAGCGGCACATACGGTGATGCAATTCGATCATGTCGGGATAGCGGTTGCCGAGGGCGTTCACGATCGCGACGGTGTCGCGCATGCAGAGCACGCCCACCTGACGGTTGGCCAGTGTCGACCGCAGGCGCCGGCGGATGACCTCGCGCACGTTCTCGGGGGTGTGCGGAATGTCATCGAGACTCTCGACCTGATCACGCACTTCCTCGAACATCGGCTCGATGATCGCGACCAGAAGATCGACCTTCGAAGCATAGTGATAGTAGAGCGAGGCTTTTGTGATTCCCACCGCATCGGCGACCTCGCGCAGGCTGCTGTGATCGAACCCTTTGGTCGAAAACAACTGCAGAGCAGCATCCCGGATTGCATTCTTGGTGCTTCTACCTGCGACAACTGTTCCGGAACCGACCTGGCCACCCATGTTCTCATCCTCTCACCCGCGCTCGGTGTGCGATCAACGCCACCTAGAGTCGAGGTTGTTCCTCCGCTTATTTGCTCGGTAGTCTACCTACCGCACGGTAGGCAGATTTAGTTTCGTGGAGGCGGGGAGCCCGAGTGCTCCCGGCGGCAGTGCTGTCTACGCGCTCGCACACCAGCACCCCAGTTTTCGCCCGCACAGACCATCGCCAGGAGAACCCCTGTGTCCGTATACCTCTATCGGTGGGGAAAGTTCGCCTTCCGCCGGAAATGGATAGTCATCACGGCGTGGATCGCCGCGCTGCTCGTCATCGGCGGACTCGGCGGGGCCCTCGCCAAGCCGTTCCAGGACTCCTTCACCATGCCGAACCTGCCTTCGGAGCGGGCCACGGAAATCCTCGACGCGCATTTCCCGGGGGCATCCAAGGAGTTCGACCCCAATGCCGTCAGCGGCACCTATGTGATCGCCGCGCCGGAGGGTCAGAAGCTGACCGATCCCGGGCCGCAGGCCGCGCTGTCGCAGTTCCTGACCAAGCTCGGTGACCTGCCCATCATGGACAAGTCGTCGCCGCTGATGAATCCCATCGACGCCACCAAGAAGATCGGTGAGCAGGCGGGCATCGACTGCCTCGGCAGCGACCGTTCCAACCCGAACTTCTCCGCGATCTGCTCCAGCGCGCCGCTGAACGTGCTGAACAAGACCAACCCGGATTCGGTGGCGACGGTCCAGGCCAAGTTCAACATCGCGAAGTTCTCCGACATCAAGCAGGCCGACCGCGACGCCGCCTACAAGGTGGGCGACGAGGCGCGGGCGGCCGGGCTGCAGGTCGAGCTCACCGGTTCGATCGCGCAGGATCCGGGCGGGTCGAACGGCTCCTCCGAGCTGATTGGCATCGCGGTGGCGCTGGTGGTCATGGTGATCGCGTTCGGCGCGATCGTGGCTGCCTTCGTGCCGATCCTCACCGCGCTCGTCGGTGTGGGCACCGCCATCTCCATCATCATGTTCGGCACCCACTTCCTGACCGTGCCGACCTTCACCCCGATCCTGGCCTCCATGATCGGCCTGGCGCTGTCCATCGACTACGCCATGTTCATCGTCTCGCGCTACAAACACGAACTGGCCGTGTCGAATTCGCCGGAAGAGGCCGCGGGCACCGCGGTCGGCACCGCGGGTTCGGCCGTCATCTTCGCGGGTCTGACCGTCATCATCGCGCTGGCGGGCCTGAGCTTCGTCGGTGTCAGCTTCCTCACCTACATGGGCATCTTCGGCGCGGTCTCCGCAGCCATGGCTGTGCTGGTCGCCGTCACCCTGATGCCGGCGCTGATGGGCGCGTTCGGCCGCTTCCTGTTCAAGCCGAAGCTGCCGCTGGTCGCCAAGCACGATCCCGAGGACGAGACCTCGGTCACCAACGGCATGCGCTTCGCCCGCCTCATCGGCAAGGCGCCCGCGCTGACGCTGGGCATTTCCGTGGTGCTGCTGGGTCTGCTGGCCGCGCCCGCCGTGAACCTGCAACTGGGTCTGCCCGGTGGCGACTCCATGCCCGAACACACCACTGTCCGCAAGGCGTACGACCTGCAGACCGCGGGCTTCGGCGAGGGCGCCAACGGCACCCTGCTGGTGGCCGTCGACCTCAGCAAGACGCCCGAGAACCAGCGCACCGAGGCCCTCGACGCGCTGCGCTCCAAGCTGGCCTCCTACCCGGGCATGGACTACCTGACCCCGGCCCGGCCCAGCGCGGACAAGCAGGCCGCCATGTTCATGGGCGTGCCCAAGTCCGGACCGAACAACCAGGAGACCAAGGACCTGGTCAAGAACGCCCGCAATGCCGAGTCCGAATTCCATGACCGGTACGGCATGGAGTACGGCATCACCGGCACCACCGCCATCTACGCGGACGTCTCGCAGGCGCTGCTGAACAAGATCATTCCGTACCTGGCGATCGTGGCCGGCGCGGCATTCATCCTGTTGCTCTTGGTGTTCCGATCCATCCTGGTGCCGCTGACCGCCGCGTTGGGGTTCCTGCTCTCCATGGCGGCCACCTTCGGCGCGACCGTGCTGATCTTCCAGGAGGGCCACTTCGGCCTGGTGGAGGCGCATCCGCTGGTGAGCTTCCTGCCGATCATGCTGATCGGCCTGGTCTTCGGTCTCGCCATGGACTACCAGGTCTTCCTGGTCACGCGCATGCGTGAGGAGTACGTGCACGGCAAGTCCGCCAAGGACGCCATGGTCAGCGGCTACCACCACGGCGCCCGCGTCGTGACCTCCGCCGCCATCATCATGATCTCGGTGTTCAGCGCCTTCATGCTCGACGACAACGTGGTGGCCAAGTCCATGGGCTTCGCCATGGCGGCCGGCGTCTTCTTCGACGCCTTCATCGTCCGCATGGTCCTCATCCCGTCCCTGCTCGCCCTGCTGGGCAAGTGGGCCTGGTGGCTCCCGAAGTGGCTGGACCGCATCCTCCCCGACATCGACGTGGAAGGCGCCAAGCTCGCCGAGCTGAAGCAGTCCGCCACCCCCGTCGAGGACAAGCAGCCCGCCACGGTCGGCTGACCCCCGCACGAAAGCCGCTCGGCCCCCACCCGATTCCCCGGATGGGGGCCGAGTTCTTTTGTGTCACTGCTTGTTTCACCGCATGAAGCGGGTGACGGCATTGCGGACCGCGATGCCCGCGGAGGTGGCGGGCACCATCAGCGCCGACGCGGCGCGCATGCCGCGCTGCTTGGGCCCGACCAGCGTGCGGTGGCGCCGCTCGTAGGCGGCGAGAGCGGTGTGCGGATGGTCGGGGGTGCGGGTCAGTTCCTCGGCAAGGGTGTGGGCGCTCGCCATGGCGAGGGTGGAGCCGTCACCGAAGAGGGAGAGGCAGGATCCGGCGTCGCCGACCAGGGCGACACGGCCATCGGACCAGCGCGGCAACCGAACTCGGCTCACCGAGTCGAAGTAGAGGTCGTCGGCAGCCTTCAGCTGATCGAGCAGGTCGCCGAAGATGCCGATCGGCCCGGAGAAGGCGTCGGCGACCAGCCGCTTGTGCAGATCGAGGTCGCGGTGGTCGAAGCCCGTCACCGCCTCGCGACGGAACATGAAGGCCGCCACCGCCTTCCCCTTGGACGGGTGCACGGTGATAGCCCGGCCCGGGCGGTTGAACATGATCACCTCACGCTCGTCGCCGAAGGCCCGGTCCACCGGCAGGGTCGCGACGTACATACCCAGGTGGCGGATGAATCCGGCCTCCGCGCCGACATGAAGTCCGACCCCGCCCTCAGCGGAGTCCGCATCAGCATCACCGACCGAATCGCGAATCTCACGGCGCGGGCCCGCGCCGAAGGCACACTGCGCCCCGACGTCACCCCCGAAGACATCGCCCGCCTGATGACCCTGCAGATCTACGCCGCCCCCACCGAGCCCTACCCCACCGCGATCAACCGCGTCCTCGACCTGCTCCTCGACGGCCTACGCCCCTGAAAAACAAAACCCCACACGGGCTTCCCGATGCGGGAGCAGCGCCGCTGATATAGTCGAATTCGACCAATCGAGTTCGACCAAAGGGGCCACATGCCACCCAGGCCGCTGCTCAGTCCTCCGGCTCTGGCCGTGCTGGGCCTCTTGGCGGAAAGCGCACGGCATCCGTACGAAATGCGGGCCGTACTGCGTGAACGCGGGATCGATCGCACCCTCGGCCTCAAACACGCGACGCTGTATGACCTGGTTCCCCGGCTGGTGGCGGCACGGCTGGTGGAGCAGGAAGATCCGGCGCGCACCGGAAATCGGCCGGAGCGCACGGTTTATCGCATCACCCCGGACGGGGTCGCCGCGCTGCGGAAGTGGCTGCGGGAGTTGCTGAGCGATCCTGTGCACGGCGCGGCCGCCTTCGCGGTGGCGCTGGCCTTCATGTTCGCGCTGCCCAGAAGTGAAGTGGCGGAACTGGTCTCACGCCGGGCCGAGGGCATCGACAGCACCATCGGGGAGGTCGATGCCGGGCTCGCTGCCGCGCTGGGCGTCGAGCCGGTCTTCCTCGCCGATCACACCTACGCCCAAGCACTGCGCCGCGCCGAGCGTGACTGGCTGCTCGCCTTCGCGGCCGACCTCCGTCAGGGCACCCTGTCCTGGCCCCTCGCGGATGAGGAGTACCCCGATGACCATTCATGACGTCAACCGTTTGCTGGCTCGCACCATCAATGTGTGCCCGAACCTCGGTTCCGAATTGGAGTCCGGCTACACGATCGACCTGACCGCCCGCGAATTCGACCTCTTCCGGCAGGCGGGGTTCTCCGCGGTCCGGTTGGGCGTCTACTGGGCGGCGCACTGCGGCGGCGCACCCGACTTCCGGATCGCGCCACAGGCTTTGGACCGCGTCCACGCCTACCTGGACCTGGCGGCCGAGCGCGACCTGGCGGTGGTGCTCACCAATTTCCTCGACCCGGACCTGATCGCGAACCCACCCCAGCAGATGCCGCGGCTGCTGTCGATCACCGACCAGGTCGTGACCGCGTTCGCCGACCGCCCGCGGTCGGTGGTGCTGGAGCCGTTCACCGAACCCCGCGACGCCCTCGACCCGCTGTGGAACGACACCCTGCGCGCGCTGCTGGCGGTGGTCCGCGCGGCCGACACCGAGCGCGCCGTCGTTTTCGGCCCCGGCGCCTACAACAACCTCCGCATGCTGCCTCAGCTGTCGCTACCCGACGACCCCAATCTGATCGTCACCATCCACCAGTACTGGCCGATCACCTTCACCATGCAGGGTGAGGAATGGCTGGGCACCGACAACCCGTTCGGCGATCCGCGCTCATGGCTCGGCACCACCTGGACCGGAACCGACCAGCAGCGCGGCGAATTGACGGCGGGCTACGCCGGCCTGGCCGCCTGGGCCGCGGCCAACGACCGCCCGATCTTCGTCGGCGAATTCGGTACCAGCACCAATGCCGACACCGCTAGCCGTGCCCGGTGGACCGACTTCAACCGGCGGCTGGCCGAGGAGCACGGATTCTCCTGGGGCTGCTGGTCTTTCGCCCCTGTCTTCTCCCTCTACGACCTCGAGACCCAGCGCTGGAATCAGCCACTGCTGCGCGCACTGATGGACTGATCCGGCGCCCGAGCAGAGATCGGCGCCCTTGCCCGATCAAAGAAGCAGCCCCTGACCTGCTTTCGCAGACCAGGGGCTGTGGCGGTGGCGGAGGGATTTGAACCCTCGGAGGGGGGTTACCCCTCACACGCTTTCGAGGCGTGCTCCTTAGGCCGCTCGGACACGCCACCGCTGGTGACTTTACCTGAGCACCCGCCGGATCCTGAAATCGCCTGGAGAGAGGGCTAGGGGCGGTGGGAATCGAAGAAATCGGCGAGGAGAGCGGCGCATTCGGGTTCGAGGACGCCGGCGCGGACCTGGGGGCGGTGATTGAGACGTCGGTCACGGACCACGTCCCACAGGGAGCCGACGGCGCCGGTCTTGGGTTCCCAGGCGCCGAAGACCAGGCGGCCGATGCGGGAGAGGACCAGGGCGCCGGCGCACATGGTGCACGGTTCGAGGGTGACGGCCAGGGTCGCGCCCTCGAGGCGCCAGCCGTCGCCCAGCACCCGGGCGGCGGCGCGCAGGGCCAGGACCTCGGCGTGGGCGGTCGGATCGCCCAGGGCTTCACGGGCATTGGCGGCACGCGCCAGCTCCCGGCCCTGGGCATCGAAAACGACCGCACCGACGGGGACATCGCGCGGGTCGGCGGCAGCTGCCGCGGCGATGGCGGCCCGCATCATCGCCTCGTCCGAGGCGAGCGAGCCGATCAACGCGGGAGCTTGTCCAGGACCGCGGAGAATTCGTTGGCGAAGCCGAGGCGCTGGGCGATCATGCCGAGCTGCTCGTCCGGGTACAGGTCGGTCTCCGCGAGGATGACCGACAGCACCGGCTCGGGCAGGCCGAGATCGGCGAGGACGCCGAGGTCGCCTTCCTCCCAGGGCTCGACATCGTCGATCTCGTCCGGGTCGATGTCGGGAATCTCGATATTGAGTTCCTCGAGCACATCGGCCGCGATGTCGTAGTCGATGGCGGCCGTGGCGTCGGACAGCAGGATGCGGCTGCCGGTGGGGCCCGGGCGCAGGATGATGAAGAATTCGTCGTCGACATCGAGCAGGCCGAACACCGCGCCGGAACTTCGCAATGCGCGCAGCTCGTGCTCGGCCGCGGACAGACTGGACAGTGAGGCGTCGCTCAGGGGCGTCACTTTCCAGTTGGCTTCCTCGCGGACAACCGCCACTGCGAACCCTTCCACGTCGTCGAATTCATCCGACGCCGCCCTGTTCGTGCTCGAGCGCTGTGCTGCCATGGCCGCAACGGTAGTCCGCTTCGGGGGAAATGTTGAAGTCGTATGCGAATCTGGTCGCATGACGGGCACTCCGAAACCAGCTGTCTGCGTCCTGGGTACCGGTTTGATCGGCGGTTCGGTGTTGCGCGCCGCTGCCGTCGCCGGGTACGAGGCGTTCGGCTACAACCGGTCCGAGGTCGGTGCGAAGGCGGCCCGCTTGGACGGATACGACGTGATCAGCGATGCACAGGCGGTGCTCACCCGGGCGGCCGAACGCGATGCGCTGGTGGTGATCGGCGTGCCCATGCCAGCCATCGACGCCGTGCTCTCGGACGTGAAGACCTTCGCTCCCGGCTGCGTACTGACCGATGTGGTCAGCGTGAAAGCGCCGGTCGCGGCGGCCGTGCAGCGTCACGAACTGGGCGCCCGTTACGTCGGCGGCCACCCCATGGCCGGGACCAGCGAATCCGGTTGGGCCGCATCCTCTCCCGAGCTGTTCAAGAACGCGGCGTGGGCGGTGAGCGTCGATCCGGGCGTACATGCCGCCCCCTTCCGGCGCGTCGCGCAGCTCGCACTGGACTGCGGCGCGGTGGTGGTGCCGGTACTGGCGGTGGAACACGATCGCGCGGTCGCCCGCATCTCGCACCTGCCCCACGTCCTCGCCGAGGCCCTCGCCATCGAGGGTTCCAACGGTGGCCCGCTGGCCCTCGGACTCGCGGCCGGCTCCTTCCGCGACGGCACCCGCGTCGCCGCCACCGCCCCCGACCTGGTCCGCGCCATCTGCGAACCGAACGCCGCAGCGCTGCTGGACGTGCTCGACGACACCCTCGAGGTCCTCACCCAGGCCCGGGACAGCCTGCGTGCCAACGGCACCATCATCGAACTCACCGAAGCCGGGCACGACGCCCGCAACGACTACGAGGACAACGAGCGCTGGGTCATCACCGATGTCCGCCCCGGCGACCACAACTGGCTCACCAAGCTCATCGACGCGGGCCGCTCCGGCGGCGTCCTGACCACCCTGGACTAGGCAGGCCCGGCCCCGGCTAGATCCGTTCGGCCAGGCCCGGGTAGTCGAGCAGGAAGCCGTCCTCGTCGACGGTGACGGTCGCGCTGGAGACGGGCGAGAGCACGTGGATGCCGTCGGGGCCGCTGCTGTAGGTGAGGCCGGCTTCCTGCACGAGGAGATCGGGCAGGCGCACGTAGACGACCGGAACCTGCACGTCCTCGCTGGCGTGGGCCAGCCCGTAGCGACGGATGGGCAGGGTATTGAAGAACGGGCTCAGCACCACGTCCACATCCAGCGCGCCGCCGAAGGTGGAGCGCACGTGGGTGTTTCCGGCGTCGATGAGCCAGTAGTTCTCCTCGTCACGGGCGATCGAGGCGTGGCGTTCGCCCGAGGCGAGGGTGCTGCGCAGCGACAGCCGCTTGGTCACCCCGGATTCGTCGGTGACCAGGTCGTAGGATGCGCTGAAGGCCGGGTGGTCCTCACAGTCGCCGGCGATGATGCGGCCCGCGGCGCGAATCCGGTTGCCGCTCAGCACCACCCGCACCGACTCCATGCGCGACGCATTGTGCGCCCGCCAGGTGAGAATGGCCGGCCACCGCGGCGCAACCGGGTTGGCGTCCTCACTCCCGTTATCCGTCACGCCTATAACCGTAGTTCCCCGCGCCCGCGCACCGGCGATCCCCGGCCGGTATCACTCCCCAGACGGCACATCGTGATCAACATGCAACGGCGCCGACCGGTTCCCGGTGTTCGCGCACGACATCGAGTACCGATCACCCACCCGAGTCATAGCGAGGGACTCTGGACCGGGGGTGGGCAGGGGTGTTGGTCACGGTGGGGGTGCGGGGACTCGAGTAACGTGCTCTGGGGCACGGGGGAATCCGGGGTGAAAGGACTGTTGTGACGGGCGCGCGGATGGTCGGCCTGTTCGCCGGCATCGGCGGGCTGGAGCTCGGGCTCGCGGCGCACGGATGGCGCAGTGAACTGCTGTGCGAGATCGACTCCGGAGCGCAGGCGGTGCTGGCGGCGCATTTCCCGGACGTACCACTACATTCCGATGTGACGAAGCTGCGCGCACTGCCGTCGGGGACGGAGCTGGTGGCGGCGGGCTTCCCCTGCCAGGATCTGTCACAGGCCGGGCGGACGGCCGGGATCACCGGGGCCCGTTCGGGTTTGGTGGACGAGGTGTTCCGGCTGGTCAAGCGCAAGAAGGGCCCGCGCTGGCTGCTCATCGAGAATGTGCCGTTCATGCTGCAGCTCGGCGGCGGCGCGGCGATGCGGCACATCACCGCCGCGCTCACCGACCTCGGCTACACCTGGGCCTACCGGGTGGTGGACGCCCGCGCGTTCGGGCTGCCGCAGCGGCGGGAGCGGGTGCTGATGCTGGCCTCCCGCACCGAGGATCCGCGGCCGATTCTGTTCGGCACGGACGCCGGGCCCCGCGAGGTGGGCGACCCGGCGCACGATCCATGCGGCTTCTACTGGACCGAGGGCACCCGCGGCCTGGGCTGGGCGGTGAATGCCGTGCCCACCCTGAAAGGCGGTTCGGCCCTGGGCATTGCGAGCCCGCCCGCGGTGCGACTCCCATCGGGTGAACTGGTCACGCCCGGCATCACCGACGCCGAGCGGCTGCAGGGCTTCGACCGGGATTGGACCACAGCCGCTCTCGCCGTGCCCGGGGTGCGGCCGGGGCATCGCTGGAAACTGGTCGGCAATGCGGTGAGTGTGCGCATGGCGTCCTGGATCGCCGAGCGCGTCACCAACCCGTCCGACGATCCGATCCCGGACGGCGAACCGCTGACCCGCCGCAGCTGGCCAATGGCGGCTTGGGGGCATCGCGGGGAGGTGCATCGGGTTCCGGTGTCCACCTGGCCCGTTCACGCGCCGTACGAGGATCTGCGCTGGTTCCTCGACGACTCCCGGCTGCTGTCCGCGCGGGCGACCGCGGGTTTCCTGCGTCGCACCCGGATGGGTTCGCTGCGTTTCCCCGACGGGTTCCTCGACGATGTGGAGAACCATCTGGAGCGTATGGGGGGCGCACCGCGCGAGGCCGCATGACACCTCTGGGGCACTTGCCGGCGGCGCCGGGAGGGGCACCTTGCCGGCGGCGCCGGGAGGGGCACCTTGCCGGCGGCGCCGGGCGCGGCGAGGATGGCCCGATGGCGGATGCGCGAGCACCGGGCACCGATGCGGCGACCAGCGCGCGCATGGCCAGGCAGCGGCGCGCGGGGACGAAGCCGGAGCTGGCCCTGCGGCGGGAATTGCATCGGCGCGGAAAACGCTTCTTCGTGGACCGGGCTCCGCTGCCGGGACTGCGGCGGCGGGCCGATCTCGTGTTCCCGCGGCGAAAGGTGGCGGTCTATGTGGACGGATGCTTCTGGCACAGCTGCCCGCAGCATGCGACACGCCCGAAGAACAATGCCCAGTGGTGGGCCGACAAACTGGCGGGCAATGTGGCACGCGATCGCGATACCGATGCCCGGCTGGCTGCGGCGGGCTGGACCGTGGTGCGGGTGTGGGAACACGAGGCCGCGGAGTCGGCGGCCGACCTGGTGATGCGGGCTTTGGCGCGCGGCGTCTGACGTCCTCGCCGGCGCATGGGAGACAATGGTCCTACGACCGGACCAGCGGACCAGTCCGGACAGATCAGAAACTGCGGGCAGGGCAGTACGAGTAAGCGAGGCCAGCGAAAGCGAGTGCGGTGATGCCAACCGAGCAGAAACTAGCCGAGGCGGCTCCCGTGGAGGACACCCTCCAGCCGCGATGGCGGCGGGTGCTGCGCTGGTTCATCGCGATCTTGATCGCGGTCGCCGGACTCGGCTATTCCTCCTGGGTCCTGGAATTCATCCTCCCGATCAAGAGCAACCCCACCAACACCTTCCTGAGCCAGCTGGCCGAGAAGGGCGCGCCGTTCAGCTGGGTGTTCAACACCAGCGACACCGGGTCCGGCACGCTGCTGGTGGGGGCGGGACTGGGCGGACTGCTGCTGTTCTCGCGGCGGCGGTACTCGACCATCGGCTGGGCGGCGCTGGTCTGCTTCGGCGCGTCCACCATCGCGGACGCGCAATGGCCCATCGTGCCGGACGATCCGAACGGGCCCAAACGGTATGTGGACACCGGCTTGTTCCCGCAGTTGCACCAGATCCATGCGCTGACCAGCTCGCTGGCGGTGTTCTCCATCTACATCGCGATGATCGCGTTCACCGTGGCGGCCTTCAAATACCGGCGCTGGCCGATTCTGCGGCACACCGGACTGTGGATTCTGATCGTCGGTTCGGCGGTGACGGCGTGGATGCTGATCGCCGACAATCTGCCCGGCAACTACGGCCTGGGCATCGCACAACGCATCCAGGTCGGGGCCATGTCGCTGTGGCTGGTGGCGCTGGCGGTGCAAATCGTTGTGGCCGAACGGGATTCCGGAATCCCGACCCGGCATTGGCGCATCGCGCGCTCATCCGGCCATTGACCGCTCCGACTGGGTAGGGTCGGACTCGTGACCAGCGATGCGCAACTCGCCGACACCGCAGCCCTGCTCGACACCGTCGCCGCCGCGACCGAGCGCCTGCTCCCCGCGATCGCCGCCCTCGGCGACGCCGACCTGGTGGAACCCTCACTCTTGCCCGGCTGGACCCGCGGCCACGTGCTCGCCCACCTCTCCCGCAATGCCGACAGCCTGGTCAATCTGCTGCTGTGGGCCCGCACCGGCATCGAAACCCCGCAGTACGCAAGCCAATTCCTCCGCGAGGCCGACATCGAGGCCGGCGCGAACCGCCCCCTGCGCGACCAGCTCGAGGACTTCACCGCCTCCGCCGAACGCTGGCTGGACCTGGCCCGGGTCATGCCCGCCGACCGCTGGCCCACCCTCGTCCGCAACCGCCAGGGCGGCGAAATCCCTGCCACCCGCATCCCCTGGATGCGCCTGCTCGAAGTGGAAATCCACCATGTAGATCTCGCCGTCGGCTATACCCCCGCCGACTGGTCCGAGGACTTCACCACCCGCCTCCTGACCCAATCCATCAGCGAGGTCAAACCCGTGGACGGCACCGGTTTCACGGTGACCGCCACCGACACCGGCTACACCGGCACGGTCGGCACCCCGACCACCACTGTCACCGGCCCTGCCGCCGCACTGGCCGCCTGGCTCATCGGCCGCTCCCCCGGCACCGACCTCACCGGCAATCTCCCCGACCTCGCCGCCTGGAAGTAACCCGGCGGCCCCGGGAGCCGAGGCGATTCGGGACCGCCGGTCCCGAAAGCCAACGACCCACACCATTCGTCCATGGGGTGCGAGGGTCCGTGTCGCCGCCGACGACGCCGAAACGGGTACGGACGAGCGGCCTGTTCCGGAAGCTCGAATGTGCGGATCAGATCCGGTGGCCGGTCCCTGTCCCACGCGGGACAGCACGGTTTGTCGTCGAATCATTCGAATTTGGCCGCCGACGGCGGCGAGACTGCCGATCGTCGTGACCGACGAGCCCTGGAAACTTTGAATGAGCTTGCAGCAGTGGCGACTTCGGCGTCACCGGCGACCCAGCATCGTCAGCAGAATCGACCGCGAGCCGCAGTGCCTTGCGGCCATGGTCGCGACATTCGCCCGTATGATCGCCGAGACGGTGCACTTGGACACCGACGCCCGTATAACTCGGCGAAGTAGGCCGAGATCTCCCTGGCGGTAAGGCCTTTCGCGGTCTTCGCAGGATCTGCCGCGCCCTTCTTCGCGACGGCGTAGAGCATCTCCGACACCGCACGATCCTTCCTGGCCGAACCGTCAGGTTCGGCCAGTCGGACCAAGGTCAAGATCCGCCGCTATTTCGAAAGTCCCTCTTCCAATCGAATCGGGTCAGCTGGCCGACGACCGGGCTGCGTAGATCTCGTGCAATTCGGTTCCGGCCAAGCAGGGGTCTTGCCTACTGTGTGGGGACAGTCCGTGTCGGCTCAACAACTCGCAGAATTGGGCCAGGCGGCCGTCGGTGTCATGAACCTCGGCCACAACGGCGCGAATACGGGGCCAGTCCATTTCGGAAATCCCGTGCAATACGTCCAATTCCGCCCGCTCCACATCCACTTTGAGCAATCCGATCTCGGCGTCACGGGCGTGTTCGGCCAGTAGCGCCGATACCGTGGTGACCTCCACGTCGATCTGCTGGCCGTCGTGCAGACCGGCAGTGATGTGTCCGATCGATTCGTCATCCAGGCCGCTGTTGCGCAGAAAGATCTTGGTCGTTTCGTCGTCTCCTTCGCGGTCGGCATACAGACCGGAATTGGCCGACGCTCGCGGGTACCAGGTGAACGGCATGATCCCGGGCACGGCGCCGACCGCAACCTGCAGCGACACCCCCTGAGGCACATGAGTGGCCATGTTGCGCTGCAGACAGTGGAAAATCGTCGGTACGGGCTCGGCCGCGATGACCCGAATTCCGGGGCAGGACTCGGCGAACATCATCGCGGTGAGTCCGATGTTCGCGCCGATATCCAGGACGATCTCTCCGGGCCGCAGGCGCCCAGCGGCGTGTCGGTAGAAACCGTTCGTCGCCATCGCCTCGCGCCACAGCATGCGCGCCTCGGCCGGACTCGTGCAAGTCACCATCCTGTCATCGTCGAGTCGCAACGGCTGGAGGGTGGTCAACATACGTTGGTGAACCTTTCAGTCGGGGCCGACGACGGCCAGAGTGTCCGGGGTTTCTCAGCTCTGGGCAGACTTGCGCGCCGACGACCGTGTTGGTGCCGGTTATGGCCGGTGACAAAGGCGCTACGCGTGTGCGTAAGCAGTGGATCCATACCGTATTTTCATCGAACACGAACACTTTCCAGCTGAGGTCGCATTCGCTTCTTCTCTCGCTCACACTCGGCGGCATCGCAGCACAGTGAACCTGGCTCCTGCTGATCCTCGAGATCACCTGCACGGCAACGTCGTCGACATGGAAGCGGCGTCACCACGCCAGTTACCCAAGGCGTTTTCGCGAGACAACTATTCAGCTCAGCGCGTCACTTGCCGGGATGCGGCTCGGCACCGACGTGCGACGATTTCTCCCAGCCCCACGTTGCGATACCTCCCAGCATCTTACGATCGGAAAGGTCGCAGCCGATGAACATTCGCTGAGAAATCCGTCCATCAGCCATCCTTCAGCAGCGTCGATGAGTGTAGCCACACGGGGCGCTCTCCTACGCGCTTCCCGGCGGCGTTTCAGCGTCGGGCATTTCGGGCCCACCGCGACCGGTTCACTTGCCACCGCCGCCAACCGCTACCGCGCTCAATTCGCCAGAGAGCCTGATATCCAAAGAGTTTCGACGCTTCATCAGAGCGGCCGACAACAGGCAGAGGCGCAGCAGCCATGAGCTCATCGGACGGACCGCCATCAAGTTCACTGTGCGCGACAGCGCTGCCGGCTCGACCATGCGCTCGTTCTCGCGCAACTCGGTATCAGCGGGGCCGACGAATGTGTAAGACGCTTGATCGAGTGGCCTGGTGCGCAACGCTTCGACGAACGTTCACGCCGTACGCGATCATCGAGACTTCCAACCTGGAAAGTCTTGTGATGCCGAGAGATTCGAGAGCTTCCCCAGACGACGGGTAGCCACTCCGGGCAGGTAGCCGGTCACCACTGCCAGCGTCGGTCACTTCCGATCGATGTCCTCTTCCGTTTCTCCCGGGACGGCACGGTCGCGTGCAGGCGAGCGATTTGCGCGGCGGAGATCGGAAACACGTCGACCCACTACCAGGGCGACGGTGAGACCGAGCAGGACCAACACCGCTAGTCGACTCGACACGCGGTCGAGCAAGCCGAGAGCATCGTCGGAGTTGGTCTTGATCGGTGGCGCCGCGGTCGGGGCAGTGGTGCCGATCTGCGGTGCAGATGTAGAGACAGGAGGCGCGATCGGAGAGTCGTGCTCGGTTCCTGCCGGACCTTGGGATGGGGCCGACCCGACCGCCTCGCTGCTGTGTGAGGGGAGGTTGCGACCAGCCAAGTCACGAGCCAGTGCGGTGAACCAGTCGCTGAGCACTGCAGTGCTGGGGCGGTCGCCGCCATCGGCGCGGGTATAACCGACGTGGCGGCGAGCGGTGTCAGCGAAGCGAAGCCAGGTTTGCGGGTCGAGAAGTTCCGCGTTGTCGGCACCGATCTGTCCGAGAGCATCGAAGATCTCAATGAGCAGGCGGAACACATCTTGTTGTGGCGGCTGGCTGGTCGACGCGGACCCGATAGCCCTGTCCAGCCGGGCGATGGCGGCAAGCGGGTCGAGCGTCGCAAGGCTGGCGATGTCGGCATATTCGGAGCTGGACACCACGGCCCCGGTGATCGAAAGGAGTGTGTTGAACGCAGCGGTGGCCAGCTTCAGCAGCGCCTCGCGAGACTGCAGGTCGGCCGGGACGCGCAGA
The DNA here is from genome assembly GCF_040645495.1 of Nocardia sp. NPDC046763. Classification (NCBI taxonomy): domain Bacteria; kingdom Bacillati; phylum Actinomycetota; class Actinomycetes; order Mycobacteriales; family Nocardiaceae; genus Nocardia; species Nocardia sp. NPDC046763. Next base: position 256,744 of record NZ_JBEYYI010000010.1, read on the forward strand.
TCAGCGGCTTCGGCCAGGCGGATGCTGAGCGTCTTTTCCGGAGTCAACGACAGCGTTCCGAGCGAGTAGCCGTGTAGGTCCTCGTCCACCACTGCCATCAGAGTCTTCGCGATTGTCGCCTGGATTACGCGGTGGATGGACGATAGCGTCACGACGGGGTTGGCCGGCGTGAATTCGATCTGGCCGACCATGGTCACGATCATATGCAGCAGCGGAGACCTGGTAGGTGCGTCGCAAGCGAGGTCACCGGGCAGGCACACCGAGGCAACCCGCCCGGTGAGCTGCCCGAAGTCTTCGGCGATATCGCGCACCGGCCCGATGCCTCCACCAGACGGCGTTGGAAGCGAAAACTTCGGCAGCGCAGCCACTTCTGTCCCGACAGTGCCGGGGGCCGGGTCAGGATGGTCCTTGCCCGGATCTCCGGGAAATACAGGCGCGGCTGGGCTACGGGTCGGATCCCCGAACAACGCCACCCCCGCTACCTTATCCGCAGGCACCAGGCTTTCTCCGGCGCCAATCTCGCGCGCGAATATCGAAACAACATGTGCACCTTGCGAATACCCGACCAACCCAAGTTCTGTATTCGGGCAGCGGTAGACGACTTCGCCGGCCATCGACCGAAGACGGGATAGACCACCGGTCATGGACTTCGCGTACGGCACCCGGCTACCGGGCATGAATCCGCCGAAAGATGCTTGGTAAGGAACATATGCACGGCTCGCTACAGCCTGACCGACGGCGGACATTACCGGAACGAAGACCGCCGATAATGTGCCACCATCGACGGAAACGGGCGTGTCGGGCGACGAGTCACTCGTTCCCTGCACCCCGAGAAGAAACAGGCTCGGACACGAGCGCAAATCCAAGGTAGCGCCATCTGCAGGCTCGGCCACTGCCGACCCCACCGCCATAGTGGAGGTAATGAATACGAGCGTCGCGGCCACTGACAACCTCGCGCTTGTCGACCACGCCTGCGTTTGGGGCATCAATGGACGAATCCTCCAGAATGAACTCACCACATTTTGTAGCGAATAGTCCGCTGATGAGAGCAAGCAATATTCGATCTTCCCGGGTGCCGATATATGCATCTCTCGGTCACATGCCCAGTTAGCGACGGGCAGCAGCGATCCAGGAGCTGGGGGTCCTGCTGCGAAGTGGCATGCCGCACGTAACATTTGCCTTTCCATGCTGCGGTCCGCGGGGAACACTATGTGCAGTTCGAAGCTACGGCCGTCGTAGATGGGGGCAATTCGCCGCGCCGGTGGCCCGCACCCATGACCAATCTTCACATTTTGCCCGTTCTGCACGAACAAGTCCTATGACACGCCAGCTGTGCGGCAGTGCTTGACGTCCTGGTCCACGGTGGATAGATTTCCGGCCAGTTCCCATCCGTGCGCCGTCCGGTACCGAATACTGTGCGGTTCGCAGGCGTGATCTGCGGGCATGTCGACTCGCACGGACGGAGAACAGATGGTGCTGATCTAGTCATCCCGGGTGCGTACAAGGCATGTACGCACCCGGGATTATTGTCCTGCTCCCCCACTACGCAATTAATGCTGCAATTGTTCGGAATTTCGGCGGGTCCAGCCGATTTTGCCCGAACTTCTACAACGCAGGGCAGATGCCATACATCCGCACACAATGCCATTATCTAGTGAGGTGAAATGAGCACGAACCCATTCGACGACGAAGACGGCCAGTTCTCCGTTCTGATCAACCACGAAGAACAGTATTGCTTGTGGCCAAGCTTTGCCGAGATCCCGAACGGGTGGCATCGAGCGTTCGGCGAGGACAGCCGAAACGCCTGCATGGAATACATCGAGAAGAACTGGACTGATATGCGTCCGAAAACCCTGAGGCAGTCGATATCCGCCGATGCCGCGGTAGCTCAGGTCGTCGACGCTTGACCCGAAGCCGAATCAGCGCGTACGTGGGAGTTGAAATCTCTTTCCACATGAAAGGCGATCCATGGGCACAGGCAAACATCGAGCTCCCCACTTGGTCCGATACAAAATGGTGTCGTTGGTCGTCGCGGGAGTAGTTCCATTGACATTCGGGCTGGCGGGAACCGGGGCCGCGAACGCCGCGCATACCGAGCGCACCAAACAATCTCAGCCCGACCCGAATCAGCCAGACCAGAATCAGCCCGACCCGAATCAGCCCGATCAGAATCGACCCGACCAGACTCAGCCCGACCAGACCCAACCCGACCAGCCCGGAGGCGACCAGCCGGTGCAGTGGCCCGCGGCTGAAGCACCCAATGTGCATCCGTACCAGGGGTTTCGGATTCCGGATAACACGCTGAGTTCGCTGCAGTGGGCGCGGCCGATACCGGAGAACAGGTACCTCGCTCCCCTCGGAGCGTTGCACGGGCCCGGGCCGGTAGCCCCGGTGCCGCCAATTGCGCCCCCGCCGGGCAAATTGCGTTTCGGTGACGTGCAAGTCGATTCACCGGGGTTCCTGAATCGTGAGCTGGCAATCCAGCTGAACGATGGCGCCGCCCAAGCCGAGGCCGGCGCAGCAACCTTCCTCGACTCGATCGGAATGGAGCGCAGCCGGTCCGACCGCGTCGCAGGAGAAACGATCGGCGGCGCCGTGACCGGCGCGGTGGTGGGAGCAGCGGTCGTGAGCCCCTTCGGGCTGTTCGGTGGGGTCGTCGGCGGCATGATGGGTACGGCGATCGGCCTGCCATTTGCGCCAATCGGCCTTGCAGCGGGTCCCATAGGCGCCGTTTACGGCATGGCCCTCATGGAGGTTCCATTCGCGGTCATCGGTGCCGGCATAGGCGCATCTCTCGGTGCGGTGCAAGCACTCAGCGCACCCCCGCGGACGGTCGACGACTGAAACCACCGGTAGTCGGCCCGATTTGCCGTCGTGGGGATCTGGAGTCGGGCCGACCGGTCGACGAGGGCCACAACACAGGCGTGGGCACCGGCTTCCATCGGTCCGCCGATTGGTGAAGGCGGCCGCGAAGTCCTCCCTGCCGGGGTGTGGTGTGCGCCGAGAACTCCGTTGCCACCGAGGCGATCTCACCGACCTTTATGCGCGTAGGCGGCGTTCGGGATGGGTGAGAAGGGACGGGAAGCTTCGACGATGGAGGGGCTCGATGAAACCGCAGTACGTGTATCGGTGGGTCAACAATCACGGGCTGATCCGCCTGTTCAAGAAGGCACCGTTTCGTCGTGGTGACCTGTTCGCACGGTTGAACGGCAGCTCGGAGGGTATCGAGAATCCATACGCTCTGATCGAGGAGATGCGCGGGGAGGGTGGGTTGCACCGGGCCCTTCCGGTATGGATCACCTTCGATCACGATATGGTCCGGGAGATACTGCGCGACAACCGTCTCGGTGTCGGTGTGCCGGCCGTGTTCGGTACGCCCCGGCTCGCGCGGCGCGCGCTGGAGCGCCGGCCCGTCCCACCGAACCCGGCCGATCCGCCGTCGATGCTGGTGATCGACCAGCCCGAGCACACCCGGATGCGCAAACCGGTCACCGCGGCCTTCACCCCGCGTGCCATCGCCCGGCTGCGCGACAGGATCGAGACGGTTACCGAGGAACTGCTCGCGGCGCTGCCCGACGATGGGCCCACCGATCTGGTGGCGCAGTACGCGGCGCAGGTGCCCATAGCGATCATTTCCGAAATGCTCGGCTTCCCGGACTCCGACCGCGAGATGTTCCTGCGCTGGGGCGACGACATCAGTCCGTTGTTCGACCTCGGGATCTCCTGGCGGACACACCAGCGGGCGATGGAGTCTTCGGAGCGGGTGCACCGGTATCTCCTCGAGCACGTCGAGCGCCTGCGCGCCGAACCCGGCGACGACATCCTCAGCAGCCTGGTCACTGCGGGCGATCTGAGCACCTACGAACTGTGCGCATCGGCGACCCTGCTGATGGCCGCTGGCTTCGAGACCACGGTCAATCTGATCGGCAAGGGCATCGTCTGGCTGCTGGGCCACCCCGATCAGCTGGACCGGTTGCGCGCCGAACCGCAACTCTGGCCCAATGCGGTGGAGGAGATTCTCCGGATCGATCCGCCGGTGCAGACTACCGCTCGCACCACCCGTACCGCGCTCGAAATCGGCGGTGTTCGGTTGCGCAAGGGGTCGACCGTGGTGTTGTCACTGGCCGGCGCGAACCGTGACCCCGCCGTGTTCACCGACCCGGCACGTTTCGACATCACCAGGGACAACGCCAAAAATCATCTGTCCTTCAGCAACGGCATCCATGTGTGCCTGGGTGCCGGTCTGGCCCGTATGGAAGCAACGCACGCCCTACGCGCACTGTTCGAGAGGTTTCCGGACCTGCGATTGACTGATCCGCCCACCTGGCGGCCGCTGTTCACCCTGCACGGTTACGAGCGCCTTCCGGTGCACACCGGGCCACGCGTCCGCGGCCACCAGCCCATCGGCTGATCCGCAACTGCGCCACGAAGCTGATCGCCCGATCCAGCCACCCCTCCCATGTGCGGATGTGGGCGACATCGCCGATCAGCTGCCCGGCAATGTCCACTTTCACCACACCAGACTCATGCGCGATTCCGGTGACCGTGCGGCACGTCGATCTCGACGGACCCGATGTCGGCGATCACCATCTCCGGTCGAGCTCCGTTGCAGGAGTTGCGCATTCCGCGACCAGGGTCATGTCCTCCCGTAGCCGACATGCACGGTCGTCTCCGCCTGCCAGGGGCGGTCTCATGCACGGTCCCGCCCGGCTGATCGACCAGCGGGCCGACCGGAGCGATGTGCTCTCTTCGAGCCGGGGCCGGCGACTGCCGGCCCAGCTTCCTGATGTCCGCCGCGTCTCGTTCGCCGCGGACTCGAATGTCTCCGACATGAGTCGGTCCCTTCCTGCCGGACCGCCAGGCCGGTAGGAAGGGACCGAGATCAGATCAGCCGCTATGCCGGCGCTTCCCGTCGAAACAACCCTTTTCGATGGTGTCGGGTAGGCGCCGGTCGGAAGATGATCAGCATTCGTTCATGAAACTTTCCATGACCGAGCCGACGACGGCCATTGCTTGCGGATGACTGAGTTCGAGGTGACGTGCGTCGACGACCGTGTTGTGAATCTTGCCTGTGATGTACGGGCGCCACGTCTGGGCGAGAGCGTCGACATCCGTGCGGTCCTTGCCCGCGGTGAAGAAGAGCAGGTCTCCTTCGAAAACCTCAGGCTGGTAATCGCCGGCGATGTCGCTCGCGGTCTCGAAACTCTCCATCACCCGATCCGTCTGTTCGGCAGTGAACAGCCCGGTCCCGACCACTTGGCTACGGATGACTGCCCATGCTTGCTCGTGGGTGTGCGCCTGAACCATATCGCCGAGTTCGAACAGTTCCCGCCAGCCGCCGAGGAGGTCTGCCATCAAGCTTCCCGGCGCTTGCTCGTCCGCAGTGCTGATCGTCGACTCAGCAGACAGATCCGATACGTTGGCGGCGGAATCCAACAGGGTCAGAGTTCCGACAAGTTCGCCGTCTCGCTGGAACTTCACCGCCATCGCGTGCGCAATCTGCCCGCCCAACGACCATCCGAGCAAGTGGTATGGACCATGCGGCTGCACTCGGCGAATCTCGGCCACATAACGTTCGGCCAATTCATCCACAGATTCTGCACCCGGTTCGCCCGCGACGACGTGCGGATCCTGTAGGCCGTACAGCGGTCGATCCTTGTCCAGATGCTCGACCAGGCCGCCGTAGAACCATGCCAACCCTCCGGCGGGGTGCACACCGAATATCGCAGGCTTCGATCCGCTCGCGCGAAGCGGAAGCACCACCTCCAGACCGGAGCCGCCCGTAGCTTCGTCGGCCCTGCGCGCCAGTGCCTTCGGGGTCGCGTCGTCGAACATCCATGGCAACGCGATCGTTACACCACGAGCGCGCAGCTCGTTCACCACCATCGTGGCCAGCAGCGAATTGCCGCCCAGGTCGAAGAACCTATCCGAAGCCCCGACCCGCTGGATACCCAAGACCTGCGCATAAACGTCAGCGATCATTTTCTCGGAATGGGTTCGCGGTGGGACGAACTCGGTCGACGAAACGTCGAAATCGGGAACGGGCAAAGCCTTTCGATCGAGCTTGCCGTTGACCGTCAACGGCAGATCGGGGAGCACCATCACCGTCGAGGGCACCATGTAGCTGGTCAGTACCTGGGCGGCGGTCTCGCGGACCTCGCCCGGATCGATCGGCTGGCCATCGATGCCCACAACGTAGCCGATCAGCTGATCGACGCCCTGCGCATGGCGATGCACCGCCGCAGCAGCGCGCACCACATCAGGATGCCGGAGCAATGCGGACTCCACCTCACCCAGTTCGATGCGATAGCCCCGCAGCTGCACCTGCGCGTCCGCTCGGCCGGCGTAGGTCAACTCGAGCCCGCGCGCGGACTTGCTCCACCGGCCGAGATCACCGGATCGGTACAGCCGCGAACCATGCGGACCGAAGGGATTTGCCACGAATCGGCCCGCGGTCAGAGCCGGGGCGCGCAGGTAGCCCCGCGACAGTTGCCCGCCGGCCACATAGATCTCCCCTGCGACGCCGATCGGCACCGGCTGAAGCCGGTCGTCGAGCACATACACCCGCATCCCCGGCAGCGGTGATCCGATCCCGGTTACGTTTGTCTCGTCTATCTCGCGGAACGTGACATGCACCGTCGTCTCGGTGATTCCGTACATATTGACCAAGCACGGTGATCGCAGATCGTGAGCCGCAAACCAATCGGCCAACCGGGATACATCCAGCGACTCGCCGCCGAATACGACGTAACGCAGGGCGAGTCCACCAGCCGTGCAACCGGATTCGCGATATTCACGCTCCGCCTCGGCGAAACCGTAGAACGCCGACGGGGTCTGGCTCAACACCGTCACGCGTTCCCGCGCCACAAGATCGACGAACGCCTCCGGCGACCTGGATGTGTCGTAGTCGACGACGACCAACCTGCCACCGGACAGCAGCGCGCCCCACATTTCCCACACCGCGAAATCGAAGGCGTACGAATGGAACATCGTCCACACATCGTCCGGGCCGAGGTCGAAACGCTCGGCCGTATTGGCAAACAATGTGACTGCTTCGCGGTGACTGACCGTCACTCCCTTGGGACGGCCCGTGGACCCGGAGGTGTAGATCACGTACGCGACGTTGTCCAGCCGCAGGTTCGGCACCACCGGAACGGAGCCGACCGCGGCGTCGCCACAATCCTCGATGTGCACTATCGGTACCGCGCACTCCGGCACGTCCGAAGCCGTCTTCACGGATGTGAGCACCGCAACTGGACGCGCGTCGTCGAGCACGAACCGCAATCGGTCAATGGGGTACGCCACGTCGAGCGGCAGATAACCGGCGCCTGCCCGAATCACCGCAAGCAGGCCCACGACCAGTTCGATCGAACGCGGCAAAGCCACGGCCACCAGTGACTCCGGCTCCACTCCCTGTTCGACCAGCCGAGCCGCGACCTGGGCAGACCTCCGATCCAGTTCCGCATAGGTCAGCTGCGAGACACCGTCGGTGACTGCGACAGCGTCCGGCTGGGCCAGGGCTCGGGCAGCGAACAAGTGCGCGAGCGTCGCATCTGCGACCACAGCGCCTTCTTCTCCTGCCGAGTCCAGCAATTCGCGCCGCTGTACCGGATCGACGATATTGACATCGCCGACCGGCACCGCCGGATTCGCAGTGACGTATTCCAGAATCCGCACGTAAGCGTGAGCGAACCGAGTCATCGTCTCGTCCACGAAGAGATCGGTGGCGAAAGTGAGTCGTCCCGCCATGCCACCGGGACGGCCTCCCTGACCGAATTGCTCGACCAGCTTCACGTTCAAGTCGGCCTGGGCTTGCTCGAAACCGTTTTCCAGCGGCTCGATACTCAGCTCCGACAGTTCCAACGCGGCCTTGCTCAGGTTCTGGACATCGAGCGTTACCTGGTACAGCGGAAGATGCGCGGTCGACCGGGGCGGATTCAGCGCTTCCACGACCTGCTCGAAAGGCACATCCGCGTGCGCGAATGCTGCCAGATCCATCTCGCGGGTCGAGGCGAGCAGTTCGGCGAACGGCTGCCGTGTCGACACCCGTGACCGCAACACAAGGGTATTGACGAACATGCCGATCAGATCGTCGAGGTCACGCTCTCCACGTCCGGCTACCGGGGTGCCGATCGCGATATCGTCGACGCCGGCGAGTTTGGACAGCAGCACGGCCAGCGCGGCGTGCAGGACCATGAAGACTGTCGCGTTTCTCGCGCGTGCGAGGGCGATGATCCGCTCGTGCAGTTCGGCAGGAACCTCGAACTCGACCGCGCGCCCACGCATGGACGCGACCGCCGGCCGGGGAAGGTCGGTCGGCAGTTCGAGCAGCTCGGGCAGCCCGTCGAGGGTGTCCTTCCAGAATCGCAACTGCTGGGACATGACCGAGTCCGGGTCATCCGCCGATCCGAGCATCTCGTGCTGCCACAGTGCATAGTCGGCGTACTGGACCGGAAGTACCGGCCATATCGGCTCTGTGCCTTGCCTGCTCGCCTCGTATGCCATCGCCACGTCCCGCGCGAGCGGGATCATCGACTGGCCGTCGGCGCAGATGTGGTGCACGCAGATGACCAGAACGTGGTCCCGATCGTCGAGAGCGAACAATTCGAAACGCAACGGGGGCGCCTGTGTCACATCGAAACCGGTCGAGACCATGGTGATCGCCCGGTCCATGACCTGGTTTTGGTCGATGTGGACCGGACTCAGCGCGGGAGCGACCTCGTCGGTGGCGACGGCAACCTGGCAGGGCTGTCCGTTTACCATCGGGAACTTGGTCCGCAGCGACTCGTGCCGGTCGATGACCAGTTCACACGCGTGCCGCAGCGCATCGACGTCGAGTTCTCCGCGCAGACGGATCACCAGCGGGATGTTGTACCCGCCGCCAGCGGTGTCGAACTGGTTGAGGAACCACATCCGCTGCTGCGCCGGTGACAGCGGTACGCGCGCAGGCCGGGGCCGCGGCGTCAACGCCACCCGGGAGTCGCGGTCGAAGGTTGCCAGGCGGGCAGCGAGTTCGTCGACCATGGGCGCCTCGAACAGGTCTCGGACCCCGAGACGCACTCCCGATGCGGTGCTCAACTGCGCAGTCACGCGGGTGGCGGACAGCGAATCGCCGCCCAGGTCGAAGAAGCTGTCCGTCGCCCCTACGCGGTCGACGCCCAGGACGCTTCCGAACACCGCAGCGACACGTCGTTCGGCGTCGGTGCGTGGAGCGACCCATTCGCCGCCATCCGCGAATTCCGGGACGGGAAGCGCCAAGCGGTCGAGTTTGCCGGTCCTGGTGAAAGGAAGTTCGTCGAGCACCATGAACACCTCGGGCACCATGTGGGCGGGCAGTCGCAACCGCGCAGCGGCCCGAAGGTCGCCCGGATCCGGGTCATCGTCGGTGACGAGATAGCCGACGAGCCGGTCGACGCCACGTTGGTCTTTCCGTCGCAGGACGACCGCCTGTTCGATCCCGGGATATTCGGCCAGAACAGTTTCGATTTCACCGAGTTCGATGCGCTGGCCGCGGATCTTGACCTGGAAATCGCGGCGGCCGAGGTATTCCAGGGTGTGCTCGGGTGTCCAGCGGACCAGGTCGCCGGTGCGGTACATGCGCGAACCTGCCGCACCGAACGGATTTGCCACGAATGCGCCCGCTGTAGCCGATGCCCGGTTCACGTAGCCGCGCGCCAGTTGCGCTCCCGCGAGATACAACTCACCCACCACCCCGATCGGCACCGGCCGCAACCACGCATCCAGCACGACGGCCTCGACGCCACGGTTCGGCCCGCCGATCGTCACCGCACCACCTGGCCGCAACGCAGCACTGATCCCGGCGAGAATCGTGGTCTCGGTCGGGCCGTACCCGTTCAGCAGGGTTCGGCCCGGCGCCCATACCTCGACCGTTTCCGGCGATACCGCCTCGCCCCCGGCCATCAGTACCCGCAGCGAATCCATACCGGCCGGCGACATCGTCGCCAGGACACTGGGGGTGACGAACGCATGCGAGATCTGCTGTGTACGAATCAGTTCCGACAGCTCGTGACCAGCGAACACCGCTGGCGGCGCTGCCACCAGCACGCCGCCGTTAGTGTGGGCCAGCAGCACCTCGAGGACCATCACATCGAAGCCGGGAGCGGCGGCGTGCAGCACTCGTGATTCTGTGTCGACACCGAACCGGTCCCGTTGCACGGCAGCGAAATTCGCAAGACCCTCGTGGGTGACCGCGACACCCTTCGGCGTTCCGGTCGAGCCGGAGGTGTAGAGAACATATGCCGCATCCTGAACGTGCGGTGTACGCACGAGCTCCGGGTCCGTGATGCCGGCTGTCGGTTGCGCGGCGATCGACAGCTGTGCGTCCGGATCGTCGAGGACCAGCGGGCGCACTGTGCCGGGCAGCAGATCTCGCGCCCCCTCGACCGTTACCGCCACCCGGATCTCGGCGTCCGCCACCATGAGTGCGATGCGCTCGGCCGGATTCCGCGTATCGATGGGCACGAACGCCGCGCCCGCTTTGGTCACCGCCCACAGGCCGACCACGAATTCCATCGACCGCGGCATCGCCAGGGCGACCTGATCACCCGGTCCCACACCCCACGCGATCAGCTGTCGCGCCACCTGGTTGGACCTGGCATCCAGCTCCGCGTAGGACACCATACGCGGACCGGACACCACCGCCACGGCGTCGGGATTCGCCACCACGCCCGCAGCCAGCAACTCCGCTGTGCGGCATGGTGATACGGTGCTCCCGCCCGACGCGGGCACGAGCTCGCGCCGCTCGTCCGCGGTCAGCAGATCGATCGCGCCGAGACTTGTAGCCGGATCGCTGGTCAGGTTCCGCAGCACGGTTTCCAGACGGGCCGCGAGACCGGCCGCCATCACCTCGTCGACGCGGGCTCGTTGGTAGCGGACTCGGATATACAGCTTGTCGGTGTGGTGTGCCTGCACCGTGATCGGGTAATGCGCCGCGTCGGAGCCGTCCGCTGAGACCACACGCATGCCGTCGATGTCGGCATCGCCCAGGCCACTGCTGTCGACCGGATACGACTCGAACACGACCAGGGTGTCGAACAACTGGCTGCTGCCTGCGGCCGCCATGATCTGCGACAGTTCGAGGTAGTGGTGGTCGAGCAGACGGGTGTTGCCGGCTTGCAGCAGGCGCAGCGCGTCCTCGATGGTCAGGTCCCGCCGCACATCGGCGACGACCGGAATCGTATTGATGAACAGGCCGATCATCGACTCGACGCCCGGCAGTTCCGGGGGCCGGCCGGATACCGTGCTGCCGAAGGCCACACGTTCGACGCCGAGCAGGTTGCCCAGCACCACCGCCCAGGCGAACTGCATGATCGTCGCCATTGTCACGCCACATGCCCGCGCGAATGTCACCAAGTCTGCCGTGGTGGCTCGATCGACAACGATTGGCAGATCGATCGGAATGTCTGCCGTCGTCACCGTTCGCGGATCGGCGATGAGCGAAGGCTCGCTGATCTCCCGCAGCGCGTCGCGCCACACCTCGATGCTGGCGTCGCGATCGCGTCGGTCCAGCCATTCCAGGTATTGCCGATACGAGGCCGCGGGGGCAAGCAACTCCGGCTGTGCAGCAACGGCATACAAACCGATCAGCTCACGCCACAGCAGCGGCAACGACCAACCGTCCAGCAGCAGATGGTGCGCCGTCAACACCAGCCGGAACTCACGCTGCCCGACGGCAATGAGCAGGAACCGCAGCAGCGGCGGGTCGGCCGGATCGAACACGACCGCCCGCTCGGCTTCGATCAGCTCATCTACTTCCCTTGTGCCGCCGGAGAGATCGACGCTGTGCCAGGACACCGCAGCGTCGACCGGAATGACCTGTGCGGGAACGCCATCGGCCGTTCGCGTGAACGCAGCCCGCAGGTTGGGATGCCGCTCGAGCAGAGCTTGCGCGGCACGCTCGAGCCGATTCTCGTCGACCGCGCCCGCGAGGGTGAGGACCGACTGCGCGGTGTAGACGTCGAGTTCGCCCGCGGCGAATTCGGCGTGGAACAGCAGACCCTCCTGCAGCGGCGCCAACGACCACACGTCGCTCAGCGGACCGTACCGGTCCGCGAAGTCGTCCAGATCGCGCTGTGTGAGGTCGACCAGCGGAACATCTGCCCGGGACAATCCCCACTCGTCGTCGGCACCGGCAATGGTGGCGATCTCGGTCACGGCGTCGACCCATCCGGCGACGAGTTCGGCCACATCATCGTGTTCGAGCAATCGCGAGGCGTAGCCGATATGTGCCGACAGCTCCGGTCCGATCTCGGTGTCCACGATATTGACGTCGATCGTGATCACCGCTGCGGCAGGCATATCCGGATCGAAGGCGGATCGCCGGTCGAACTGCTCATCGGTCGGGACCCAGGCAAGATCCGACAGCGACGTGAGATCCACACCGGCGCGGCCGAGATTATTGAAACTGATCTGTGGCTGGGGCGCCGCCGCCAGCCGGTCGACCGTGTCTGGGTTCAGATAGCGCAGCAGGCCGTACCCGATGCCCTTGTCGGGGATCTCGCGCAGCTGATCCTTGACGGACTTCACTGCCGTACGCAGGTCCGCGTCATCGATTCCGGCCAGGTCCAGGCTGACGGGGTACGCACTCGTGAACCAGCCCACGGTGCGCGAAACATCTGCTCCCGGAGCAATCTGCTCTTCGCGGCCGTGTCCTTCCAGGAGGACTTTCATGCCCGGGCACGGAATGCCGCGCCGTCTGCGCCAACGGGTCAGCGCGACGGCCAGCCCGGCCAGCAACGCATCATCGACACTGCCGCGCACAGACCGCGGCACCGAGTCCAGCAACGCCGAGGTCACCGCGGCCGGAACGGAGACCGTCAGGTTCCGAACCGTAGCGTGGGTGTCGACTGCAGGATCCAATTCCGCGGTCCCGAGGAGTGGATCGGCTGCGGTACTCATCCGCTGCCACAGCTCGAGTTCGCTGCCACGGTCGATGGCGGCCGCGGTTAACGCGTGCGCCCATCGCCGCATCGATGTGCCCTGTGCCGGCAACTCGACCGTGCGTCCCTGACCGATCTGCTGCCAAGCGGTGACAAGGTCGGGCAGCAGTATCCGCCACGACACACCATCGACGGCCAGGTGATGAATCACGATGAGGGCACGGGCATCGGCCTCGACGCCCGATTCCGGAAGCAGGCACGCGACCTGCAACATCCGGCCCTCGGCGGGGTCGAGACGACCGGATGCCTCGGTCAACGCCGCTTCCACTACGGCGGTGAAACCGTCGCTGCCCGGCGCCTCGTGCGCTCGGAAGCGGCGCACGAACACCGCGCCGACGGCATCGGCGGCGTGGGGAGGCAGCACGTCCATGCACCGTTCGCGCATTCGCGACCGCAGCATGTCGTGCTGTTCGAGCACTGTCAGCACGGTCGCGGTCACATCGTCGACTCGCGCGTCCCGTGGCAAGCGAACCAGCATCGACTGCGCGAACCGATCAGCTCTCCCGAGCCGCTCGACGAACCAGGACACGATCGGCGTGAAGGGGATGTCTCCCACGCCACCACCGGGCAGCTCCGCGAGAGACACCCGGCCCGCCGCCGCAGCCACCTGCGCCAGCCCGCGCACGGTCTTGCGCTCGAAGATGTCCCGCGCCGTCACGACGACGCCTGCCGTCTTCAGACGCGAGGCCAACTGGATCGACATGATGGAGTCACCACCGAGCGCGAAGAACGACCTCGTCACGCCGACCGACGCAACGCCGAGCACGTCCGCGAAAGCGGCCGCGATGGTGCGCTCGAGGTCGGTCGCCGCAGCGGCGGCATCGGCGTCGCGAGTATCGAAAACGGGTTCGGGCAGCGCTTTTCGATCCACCTTGCCCGTCGAAGTCAGCGGCATGCGGTCGAGCACGGTGATCGTCGACGGCACCATGTGGGCGGGCAGGACAGCAGCGACATGATCGACCACGACACTGGGTTCGATGCTCGCCGCGTGCTCCGCCACGATGTACGCGGCGAGCAAGGGTTGTCCACCGGGTCCCGAGCGGCTCACGGTGACAGCGGAAGCAACCTGTGGGTGTGCCAACAGCGCGGCGTCGATCTCGCCGAGTTCGATGCGCTGGCCACGGATCTTGACCTGGAAGTCGGTGCGGCCGATGTATTCCAGCGCACCTTGCGCGGTCCAGCGGACGATATCGCCGGTGCGATACATCCGCGACCCGCGTCCACCGTATGGGTTCGCTACGAACGCACCCGCAGTCGCGGCAGGGCGGTTCAGATAGCCACGCGCCAGCGCACCACCGGAAAAGTACAACTCCCCGTTCACACCGACCGGCACCGGACGCAACCGGGCGTCGAGCACCACAGCATCGACACCACGGATCGGGCCACCGATGGTTATCGTGTCGGACGGCTGTACCGGATCGCTGATCGTGACCACGATCGTCGTCTCGGTCGGACCGTAGATGTTGTGGAATTGCCGCCCTGGCGCCCAGGAAGCGATCAGGTCCGCGGAGACCATCTCACCTCCGACCGCCAGCACCTGCACCGATGCGAAGTCCGCCGGCGACATCGTTGCCAGCACGCTGGGCGTCAGGAACGCATGCGTCACCTGATGCTCGCGGATCAGTGCGGCAAGATCCGGGCCGCCGAAGACTTCCGGCGGCGACACGACCAAGCAACCGCCGGCCGCGCACGCCATCAATGCCTCGAGTAGCACCGCGTCGAAGGCGGGCGCCGCCACCTGCAGCACACGTGACGTGGCGTCCACGCGATAGCGGACCCGCTGCTCGGCGGCGAAGCCGGCCAATCCCTCGTGGCTGACCACGACACCTTTCGGTGTTCCGGTCGACCCAGACGTGTAGATCACGTATGCGGCATCCCGAAGCTGAAGGGCCCGGGCGCGAGCCGCATCTGTGACGGCCCGGCTGGAGTGCGCGGCGATCTCGGTGGCTGAATCCGGTTCGTCGAGCACCACCCATCGGACATCGCCCGGAAGTGACATGCGCGCGGACGCGACCGTGATCCCTACGGTGACACCGGAATCGTTCACCATGTGCGCAATCCGCTCCGCGGGATATCGCAGATCCACCGGTACGAACGTGGCACCGGTCTTCGCGATCGCCCACATGGCGACGTGGTAGTCGACCGACCGTGGCACGGCCAGCGCGGTGAACGTCCCCGGCCCGGCTCCCAGGGTGAGCAGGTGCGCGGCGAGCTGGTTGGACCGCTGATCGAGCTCGATGTAGGTGAGGGTCTCGGTGTCCCCGATCAGGGCGACCGCGGCAGGGTCTGCTGCGACGGCCTCGGCCAGGAGGTCGGGCAGCAGACGCGGCGGCGCGGTCTCGCCGCCGCGCACCGGGAGGAGCCGTTCGGACTCCTCGGCGTCGAGCAGATCGATGTCGCCCACCACGCGGCCCGGATCGTCGGTGACCGCTTCGATGACCCGAATGAACCTCCGGGCGAGCGATTCCGCCGTGGATGCCGCGAAAATGTCTGTGGCATAGATGATCTCGCCGTCGATACCGGCCAGCCGTTCACCGTCGACGCATTCGGTCATCAGCACGGTGAGATCGGTTTTCGCCTGCGCGATACCAGGGTCGAGCAGTTCGACATCGACATCGGGCAGCTCGAATCGCGCCGCACGCATGTTCTGCAACCCGAACATCACCTGATACAGCGGCGTATATGCCGTGGATCGGGCGCGGTCGAGGACGTCGACCAGCCGTTCGTAGGGCACGTCGGCGTGGGCGAGCGCATCAACGTCGACGGCGCGTACCTCCGCCAAGAGATCGCGGAAGGACAGGTCGTCCCGAACCCGCGTACGCAACACCACGGTATTGACGAACATGCCGACCAGATCGTCCAGCGCCTGGCTGCCTCGACCGGCAATCGGGGAGCCGATCGAGATGTCCTCGCTGTGCGCGGTGCGCGACAACAGAATCGCCAGTGCGGCATGCAGCACGACGAACACCGTGACGCCCTCACGGTGCGCCAGCCGCACGACGTCTTCGTGCAGCCGCGCCGGCAACGCGAAGCCAACACTGCCACCGGCCATCGACATGGTGGCGGGCCGAGACCGATCCGTCGGCAGGTCGAGCAGTTCCGGAGCATCACCGAGGACGTCGTTCCAGTACGCGATCTGCCGGGCGATCGGCGACGACGGATCGTCCTCCGCACCGAGCATTTCGCGATGCCACAGGGCGTAGTCGGCGTACTGGACTTCCAGCGGTTGCCATTGCGGCGCTTCGTCGTTCACGCGTGCCGCGTAGGCAGTGAAGATATCGCCGGCCAGCGGTGCCATCGACGAGCCGTCGGCCGCAATGTGATGCACCACGAGCACGATCACGTGCTCCTCGGCGCCGGTGCGATACACCCGTGCCCGTACCGGCACCGATTGCGCGACATCGAAACCTGTTTCGACGGCCTGCCGGATCCGGTCGGCCAGCTCCGCCTCCTCGGCGACCGGCTCCGGGGCCAGCACCAGCTCCCCGGCCACGGCGGCCACATCCCGCACCACCTGGCACGGTTCGCCGTCGACGGCGGGATACACCGTGCGCAGCGGCTCGTGCCGTTCCACCACATCGAGTAGTGCCGCCTGCAGCGCATCGACATGCAGCCGGCCGGTCAACCGGGCCGCGAAGCAGATGTTGTATGCCGCCGAGGCGGTATCGAACTGATTCAGGAACCACATCCGCCGTTGCGCCGTCGCCAATGGGACCGCTGCCGGCCGCGGCCGGGCTACGAGCGGGGCCACAATGGAGCCGGTTCGCCCGCCCAGACGTTCGGCCAATCCGGCGATCGTCGGTTCGTCGAAGATGTCGCGGATGCCGACCTCGACATCGAGCGCTGTGGCGGCCCGGGCCGCGATGCGGGCGGCCGAGAGCGAGTTGATCCCGATCTCGAACAGGTTCGCCGTCACGCTCACCCGATCGTTATCGGTGATCATCTCAGCAACGATCGATGCAAGGACTGCTTCGCATTCGGTGCGAGGCGGCACGACATCCTCGCCGTCGTCGAACACCGGCTGCGGCAAGGCGCCTCGATCGAGCTTGCCGTTCGGTGTCAGCGGCATCGCCTCGAGCACGTGTACAACGGCCGGAACCAGGTAGGACGGCAGTGAACGGGTGAGCTGGGCACGAATCGCGCGCCCATCGGTCGCCGCATTCGGCACCAGCGTCACGTATCCGACGATGCGTTCGGCGGTGGCGACGGCGACAGCCCGTGCGACGTCCGGGAGCGCGGACAGCGCCGCTTCGATGTCACCGGGCTCGACCCGCTGGCCGCGAACCTTCACCTGGAAATCACTGCGGCCCACGTATTCCAGCTCGCCGGCCTTCGTCCACCGCCCGAGGTCACCGGTGCGATACATTCGCTCACCCGGCGCACCGAACGGATCCGCGACGAAGGCGCCGCAGGTGAGGTCGACGCGGGCGTGATAACCGCGCGCCACCTGGACACCCGAGACATAGAGGTCACCGACGACACCGACCGGCACCGGTCGCAGCCGTGAATCCAGCACGTAGACCTGCATGCCGGCCACCGGCGTACCGATCGTGACCGTCGAAAGGGTCGCCGCACCCGGCAGGCAACGTGCAGCCGTGACGACTTCCGCCTCGGCCGGGCCGTACCAGTTCGCCACCTCGGCGTGCGGGAACACGCGCGCCGAGCCGTCGACGGTACGCTGCGCCAGCGCCTCACCGGCGACGAATACCCGCCGGATCGACGGCAGCCGTGTAGTGGTGGTCTCGAGAAGGACATCGAGCATCGACGGTACGAAATGCACGGTACTGATCTGATGATTCGCGATGACGCCTGCGATATACGCGGGGTCGCGATGTCCGTCGGGTTCGGCGACCACGATCTGCGCCCCAACCTGCAACGGCCAGAACAACTCCCATACCGCGATATCGAAGGTGATCGGGGTCTTGTACAAGACGGTATCGGACGCGTCGTGCGGCCACTGCTGCTGTGCCCATGCCAACTGACTCACCGTCGCGGCATGGGTCAGGGCGACGCCCTTCGGGACTCCGGTGGAGCCGGAGGTGAACAGGACGTAGGCCGCATTGTCCGGTCGCAGCGGCGCACGTCGCTCCGCATCCGTGATCGGAGTGCCGGGAAGATCAGCCACATCGACTCGATCGATGCGTGCGGTCTCGAATCCGCCCGGAAGTGCGTCACCGTCCCCGGATGTGGTGAGCACCAGCAGCGGCTGCGCCGCGTCCAGCACACCAGCGATCCGTGCGCTCGGATGATCCGGATCGATCGGCAGGAACGCGGCGCCCGACTTGATCACCGCGTACAGCGTCGTGATGAGATCGACCGATCGCCGGATAGCCACCGCAACAACGGTTTCCGGGCCTGCGCCACGGCCGATGAGCCATCGGGCCAGACGGTTGACGTGGGTGTCGAAATCCCGGTAGCTCAGCACGGTGACGTCAGGAAGGCAGATCGCTCGTGCATCCGGGGTGCGGGCGACCTGCTCGTCGAAGGCGTCGACGAGCGTTCGGCCGACCGCGGCGGGGCCGCCGGTGTCGTTCCACCGCTCGAGCACCAGGTACCGCTCCGCGGCATCCAGCAGCTCGATGCCGCCGACAGCCGTATCGGCATCGGTCACGGCGGCGTCGAGCACCCGCACGAATTGTTCGGCGAAACGCCGTACGGAGTCCTCGTCGAACAGGTCGGTGGCATACGTGAGGCGCAGCGTCATGCCGGTCGGTTCGTTGTGGGTGCCGTGCCCCTCCGTCATCATCAGCAGCAGGTCGTAGATCGCGGCACTGTCGCCGGGATCCACGTTCTCGACCGAGAGCCCCGGAAGTTCGACCCGGGCCTGCGCCATGTTCTGATAGGCGAGCATGACCTGGAACAACGGCGTATATGCCGTCGACCGGGCGGGATTCAGCGCTTCCACCAGCTGCTCGAACGGGACCGCGGCATGGTCGAAAGCCTCGATGGCTGTGCGTCGCACCTGGTTCAGCAGGCTCGAAAACGATTGGTCGACCTCGACCTTGCTGCGCATCACCAAGGTGTTGACGAACATCCCGACGAGGTTGTCGAGCGATCGGTGGCCGCGGCCGGCATGAGGCACGCCGATGACGATGTCGTCGCTGCCCGAAAGCCTCGACAGCAACACCGCCAGCGCGGTGTGCACGACCATGAACGTCGTGGCTCCGGCGCGCCGCGCCAGCGCCTCCACCCGGCCCTGCAGCTCACCCGGGATCACGGCGTAGACGACCGCGCCCCGTTGCGTCTGCACCAGCGGCCGCGGCCGGTCGGTCGGCACTTCGATCACATCGGGGACGCCCGCGAGTTGCGTTCGCCAGTAACCGATATCGCGGGCCACGTAGGAGTCCGGGTCGTCCGCCGAGCCGAGCACTTCACGCTGCCACAGAGCGTAATCAGCGAACTGTACGGCCAGCGGCGCCCAGTCCGGCGCGTCGCCACTCGACCGCGCTCGGTAGGCCGTGACGATGTCGGCGGCCAGCGGCGCGACCGAAAAACCGTCGCAACTGATGTGGTGGACGGCCAACGCGGCCACCCATGACTGGTCGGACAGCTGATACAGCGCAAAGCGCAGCGGCACACCCTTCGACACGTCGAATCCGGCGCCGAAAAACTCGGACAATCGGGCCGGCAGCTCGCGCTCACCGACCGGTTGCGGTGCGAGGTCCCAGGTCCCGACGACGTCGGCTGCATCGAGTACGACCTGTGAGGCCATGCCGTCGACGGCCGGATACATGGTGCGCAGGCTCTCATGCCGTTCGACGACATCACCGACGGCCGCTGCGAGCGCATCGATGTCGAGGACGCCGTCCAGCCTCATCGCCAGTGGCACAACGTATCCGGGCAAAT
This sequence comes from Nocardia sp. NPDC046763, assembly GCF_040645495.1. Taxonomy (NCBI): domain Bacteria; kingdom Bacillati; phylum Actinomycetota; class Actinomycetes; order Mycobacteriales; family Nocardiaceae; genus Nocardia; species Nocardia sp. NPDC046763. The sequence goes on from NZ_JBEYYI010000010.1 coordinate 276,549, forward strand.
CCGGGTCGAACTGGTTGAGGAACCACATCCGTGCCTGTGCCAGCGACAGCGGAAGGCTGTCCGGGCGCGGCTTCCGAGCCGGCGCGGGCAGGTTCGGTATCGCACGCAGCTGCACGATACGTTCGGCGAGCTCGGCCACGGTGGGTGCTTCGAAGATCACCTGCACCGGTATACCCACGCCGGCGATATCGCCGATCCGGCTCAGCGCGCGCGCCGCGACCAGCGAATTTCCGCCCAGGTCGAAGAAGTTGTCGTCCGCGCCGACCTCCGGAAGATCGAGCAGGTCGCCGAAGATCCCGGCCACCGCCTGCTCGATGAAACCCTGCGGTGCGCGGTATTCGGATTCCCGGCTTCTCGGGTCCGGCACCGGCAAGGCGCGGTAGTCGACCTTGCCATTGGCCGTGAGCGGAATCGCGTCGATCCGCATCACAGACGAGGGCACCATATACGCCGGCAGCCGTTCCAACAGGAACTTCCGGACCTGCTTGACGTCCAACAGCTCCGCGGCCACCACGTAGGCGATCAAGAATTGCTCGCCGCGGTCGGCGCGCACCTGCACGACGGCCGCGGTCACCTGCTCGTGCGCGACCAACGCGGCTTCGATGTCACCGAGTTCGATCCGCAGACCGCGGACCTTCACCTGGGTGTCGGCACGGCCGACATAGCGCAGGCTGCCCTCCGAGTCCCAGCGAACCAGGTCGCCCGTCCGGTACAGCCGAGAACCGCCGGCACCATCGAAGGGATCGGCGACGAACGTCGCTGCCGTCAGACCGGGACGTTCGTGATAACCGCGAGCCAGCTGGACGCCACCCAGATACAGCTCTCCGGTCACCCCGACGGGAACCGCGTGCAGCCGCGAGTCCAGAACTCGCACAACGATATTCGCTTCGGGGATGCCGATGGGCACCGCAACGGCGTCGAGCGTGTCGATGCGGTGAGCGGTGACGCTGACCGCAGCCTCCGTCGGCCCGTACAGGTTGTCGATACGCGCGGTGCTGAGTTCCCGGAAGCGGCGGACGGTGTCGGCCGGCAGTGCCTCGCCGATGCACAGCACCCGCCGTAGGTCGGGGAATTCGTGCGCCCCGGCGGCATCGAGAAATGCCGACAGCAATGAGGGCACGAAAGCCACGGTGGTTATGCGATGTTCGACCATCAGCCCGGCCACGGCACCTGGGTCGCCGTGTGCGTCGGGACCTGCGACAACCAATGCCGCGCCGCAGGTCGATGCGGAGAACAGCTCCCAGACCGACAGATCGAAGGTGACCGGCGTCCGCAACAGCATGACGTCGTCGCCGCCGAGCCCGTAGTGATCCCGCAGCCACCGCAGTTGATTCACCACCGCGGCATGCGGTACCGCCACGCCCTTCGGCACGCCCGTGGAGCCGGAGGTGTAGATGACGTACGCCAGATCATCCGGGCGCAAGGCCCGAGTTCGATCGGCGTCTGTCACCATCGATGTATCCGCGTGCTCGGCGCCGAGCTGCTCGAACGCCCACACCGGTACGTCATCGGGCAAATTCGCCTCGTCGGCCTGCCGGGTGATCACGGCACTCGGCCTCGCGTCGGTGACCACCGCACGCACCCGATCGACCGGATGATCTGGATCCAGAGGCAGATAGGCGGCGCCTGCCGCGTGGATCGCGTACAACGTGGTCAGCAGATCAACGCTGCGACGCATCGCGACGGCAACGACGGTTCCCGGGCCGACCCCGCGTCCGATCAGCACCCGGGCCAGCGAATTCACCCGCGCCGCGAATTCTTGATAACTGAGCCGGCCACCATCTTCGGCATCGACGACCGCCATGCTGTTCGGGTTCGCCGCTGCCTGCGCGGCGAACAGGGACGCGATCGTCGCGGAAGAAGCACGCGCCGACTCCCCGCTCGACCGCGCCGCCAGCGCGCGCGCCTCATCGGCGGTCAGCAGGTCGATATCGCCGACAGCGCGGGCGGGATCGGCCACGATCGCTTGCAACAGCAGCAGGTAGCGGTCGATCATCGAGGTGATCGTCGCCTCATCGAAAAGATCGGTCGCGTAACCGAATTCGACTGTCATGTCGCCGGGTTCACCGTCCGGCCCCAGCGTGTCGACGAGGTTCAGATGCAGGTCGTACTTGGCCACGCTCGGATCGGCCATCCGGGCCGAAACCGTCAGGCCCTCGAACTCCACAGTCGGGATCTCGATGTTCTGGAACGAGAATCCGACTTGCGTCAACGGCGCGTGTGCCGTTGAGCGAGGCGGATTCAGCACCTCGACGAGCCGTTCGAATGGGATGTCGGCGTTCTCGAATGCGGCCAGATCGGTGGCCCGGGCTTGATCGAGTATCCGCAGGAAGGACACCGCAGGCTCGACGCGTGTCCGCAATACCAGCGTATTGACGAACATTCCGATCAGACCGTCCAGTCCGGGCTCGCCACGGCCGGCGATCGGTGTGCCGACCGCGATGTCGCCGCTCCCCGAAAGCCGCGCCAGCAGCGCCGCGTAAGCCGCGTGCATCACCATGAAGACCGTCGCATCGTGGCGGCGGGCCAACGCTATCGCCTCGCGATAGAGGCCCGCGGGCACCGTCGCCGACACCGTCGCACCTCGGAAGGACTGCTTGGCCGGCCGAGCACGATCGGTCGGCAGGTCGAGCACCTCGGGCAAGTCGGCGAGAGCCGCGCGCCAATACTCGATCTGGGCGGCGGTCAGACTGTGCGGATCGTTCTCGGTACCGAGCAATTTCCGTTGCCACAGCGTGTAATCCGCGTACTGCACCGTCAACGGAGACCACTGCGGTGCCTGTTGCCCGACGCGGGCTTTGTACGCGGTCGTCAAGTCTGCGGCCAGCGGTGCGAGCGACGACCCATCGAAGCTGATGTGATGGGCGACCAGAACCAGGGTGTGATCGTCGGGTGCGCTGCGCAGCAGAGTGATCCGGAACGGAACCTCGGATGTGACATCGAACCCGGCGGCCACCTCCGCGGCGATGTACGCCTCGATGGCGCTCTCCTCGACCGGCACCAATGCGGGCTGTACCGTCTCCACCGGCACGGCCACCTGGTGCGGTCCGCTGTCGCTGTCCGGATAGACGGTTCGCAGCGTTTCGTGCCGCTCGATCACATCCGCGATCGCCGCGTGCATCGCGGCCACGTCGAGGTTGCCCGACATGTGGACGACCATCGGAATGTTGTATATCGGCGACGTGGTGTCGAACTGGTTCAGGAACCACATCCGTGTCTGCGCGGGCGACAGCGGGATTCGGTCCGGGCGCTTTTGCGGGCCCAACGGCTCCCGACCGTCCGCGTCGCTGGTCCGAATACTTTCCGCCAACGCGGCGACAGTCGGCGCCTCGAAGAGTGCGCGCAACGAAACGTCGACGCCGAATGCGGCACTCAGTTGCGCTGCTGCCCTGGTGGCCGACAGCGAGTTGCCGCCCAGATCGAAGAAACTGTCGTAGACGCCGACACGCTCGATCCCCAGCACGGCAGCACACACATCGGCGACCATCTGCTCGGCCGCGTCGCGCGGTGCGACGTATGCGGTCGTAGTGGCGGCAAAAACCGGTTCGGGCAATGCCGCACGGTCGATCTTGCCCACTGACGACAGCGGCAACGTCTCGAGCACCATCACGGTGTCCGGGACCATATGCGACGGCAGGCGTTGCGCTGCGTAGTCCAGCAAATCCGCGGTGTCGACGGTGTCATCGGTCGGCACGACGTAGGCCACCAATCGCGACGCCCCGTCGATTGCGGCGCCCACCGTCACCGCTACCGCCACGGCGGGGTGCGCCGCGAGAACGGCCTCGATTTCGCCGAGTTCGACGCGCTGCCCCCGAATCTTGACCTGGAAGTCGGCGCGGCCCAGATATTCGAGTGTTTCTTCGGAGGTCCACCGCACCAGGTCACCGGTGCGGTACATGCGGGCCCCCGGGAGGCCGTACGGATTGGCCACAAAGGTGCCGGCCGTCGCGACCGGCCGGTTGAGGTATCCGCGGGCCAGCTGCACTCCGGAGACATATAGCTGTCCAGCTACCCCGACCGGCACCGGCTGCAGGCCCGCATCCAGTACCACGGCCTCGACACCACGAATCGGACCGCCAATAGTGACGCGGTCCTCGACACACAACGGGTCGCTTATCGCGACCATGATCGTGGTCTCGGTGGGCCCGTAGCCATTGAACAGCTGACGGCCCGGTGCCCACACCGCGACCGTTTCCGCCGACACCGCTTCTCCCCCGGCCACCAGCACCTGCAACGAATCCAGACCGGACGGTGACATCGTCGCCAGCACACTCGGTGTCACGAAGGCATGCGACACCCGCTGCGTCCCAATCAATTCCGCCAGCTCATGACCCGCGAACACATCCGGAGGCGATACCACCAGCGCCGCTCCGTTTGCATGAGCCATCAGCAACTCCAGCACCACCGCGTCGAAACCCGGTGCTGCCAACTGCAACACTCGCGAAGAACTGTCGACCCGATAGCGGTCCCGCTGCTCGGCAGCGAAATTCGCCAGCCCCTCATGCGTGACCTCGACACCCTTCGGCGTCCCCGTCGACCCCGAGGTGTACAGCACGTAGGCCGTGTCCGAGATACAGCAGGAACGCACCCGATCCGCATCCGTCACCGCAGCCGAGGACTGAGCTGCGATGTGGGCCGTTGCGTGCGGAGCATCGAGCACCAACCGCCGGACCGAGTCGGGAAGCAGATCCTGCAACGCCTCGACGGTGATCCCCACCCGCACGCCGGCATCGGCCACCATAAGGGCGACCCGCTCGGCCGGATTGCGCGGATCCACCGGCACGAACGCCGCGCCCACCTTGGTCACCGCCCACATCCCGACCACGAACTCCACCGACCGCGCCATCGCCAACGCGACTCGATCGCCCGGGCCCACACCCCACGTGATCAATTGCCGCGCAAGACGATTCGACCAAGCATCCAACTCGCCGTACGTCACCGTGTGGTCACCGGCAACCACAGCCACCGCGCCGGGATCCGCGACCGACAACAACTCCGCCAATACCCGTGGGGCCTCGGCATGGCCCCCCGACGCAGGCACCAATCCTGCCCGCTCGACCCCCGACAGCACGTTCAGCCTACCCACCCGCAGGTGCGGATTCGACACGACTGCATCGAGGATCCGATTCAGCCGCCCGGCCAACTCTTCGACCGTCTCCCGATCGAACAGTTCTGTGGCGTAATTGATCCGCAGAGCGACATCGCCTCCCGCGGAAGCATTTTCGGCGACGGTGACAATGAGGTCCACCTTTGCCGGTTGCGGCCCCGGGTCCAGGATCTCGACCGAAAGTTCCGACAGCTCCACGCTCGGGCGGTCCATGTTTTCGAAGGCGAGGTAGACCTGGCACAGCTGTGCGTGCGCGGTCGACCGCTTGGGATCTACTTCATCGACAACCCGTTCGTATGGAAGATCACTGTTGGCAAAGGCATCGACATCGATGTCCTTGACCCGCGCCAGAAACGCAAGGAAAGATTCATCGGAACGCATCTCGGTGCGCAGCGCCACCGTATTGACGAACATGCCGATGAGCGGCTCGAGCGCACGCTCGCCTCGGCCCGCGACCGGCGTCCCGATGGTGACATCCCGCAAACCCGACAGCCGGGCCAGCAGAACCGCCAACGCGGCATGGACGACCATGAAGGTAGTGACGCTGGCCGTGCGGGCCAAGCGCTCGATCGCAGCAAATGTTTCGGCTGGGATCACGCTGTCGGCGATATCGCCGCGCATGGATCGCTGAGCAGGACGCGGATGGTCCGTAGGCAGCTCCAGCACCGGCGGCATCCCCGCCAATTGTGTTACCCAGTAACGCAGCTGACGTGCCGCCAATGACTCGGGGTCGTTCTCGTCGCCGAGCATGCTGCGGTGCCAGATGCTGTAATCGGCATATTGCACGGTCAGGGGCTGCCAATCCGGGGTCTTTTCCTGCGACCTGGCTTCGTAGGCGGCCGCGACATCGGCCGCGAGCGGCGGAAGAGACGAGCCGTCACAGCAAATATGGTGCAGGACCATTACCAGGACGTGCCTGGACCGGTCCCCGGACGCGAGCAGCGAGACCCGGATCGGTGGACTTGTACGCACGTCGAAGCCGGTCGACGTGAGCTCACCGATCCGCTGCGTGATATCGGCAAGGTCGATCGTCTCCGATATCAGATCGAGACCGGCGCCATCGTGCTCCGCAGCCAGAACAACCTGCGTTCCTTCACCTTTCACGTCGGGATAGACAGTGCGCAGGGACTCGTGCCGACCGATCACATCTATCAGAGCCGCGCGCAGCGCAGTGACATCGAGTCGGCCGTTCAGCTGCACCACCAGCGGAATGTTGTACGCCGGGGAGGCCGGGTCGATCTGATTGATCAGCCACATCCTGTTCTGCGCCGGCGACAACGGAATTGGCTCGACGCGCGACTGCGCGCGCAGCACGGGCCTCCCGGGGCGGTACTCGGCGTCGATATGTGCGGCCAGTTCGGCGACGGTCGGCTTGCCGAACAGATCGCGGACCGACACATCGGATCGGGTCACCTCTGCGATTCGTGCGGCGACGTTGGTCGCGGTAAGCGAATTGCCGCCCAGTTCGAAGAAGCTGTCCAGCACGCCGATTCGCTCGAGATCCAGCACCTCGGCGAAGATGTCCGCGATCATCTCCTCGACAGCCGAACTCGGCGCCACGTAGGCCGCGGCAGAATCGAAAACCGGCTCCGGCAACGCCCGCGAGTCCACCTTGCCGTTGACCGTCAGTGGCAGCTCGGGCATTACCACGACGGCGGCCGGCACCATGTACTCCGGCAGTAATGTCGCGACATGCGCGCGCAAAGTGTCAGCCGCACACGCTTCTTCACCGGCAGGCACGACATAAGCGACGAGCCTGGCCGCCTCCGTGCCGGGGAGATGCACGGTGACAACTGCCGCTGAAACCGCGCTATGGGTCAGCAACACATTGCGAATTTCATCCAATTCGATGCGGAACCCACGCAGCTGAACCTGCTGATCGGCACGGCCACGGTATTCGAGCTCGCCCTTGTGGTTCCGTCGTGCGACATCGCCGCTGCGATAGAGCCGCTCGCCCGGCCGACCGAACGGGTTGGCAACAAAACGGGCAGCGGTCAGCGAAGGGCGGTTGAGGTAACCGCGCGCGAGTTGGGTTCCGGCAACGTAGATCTCGCCCCAGGCGCCCAGCGGTGACGGCCGCAGTCGTTCATCAAGAACATATGTGCGCAGACCCGGCAGTGCCGAACCGATCGCGCTCGGCGCGTCCGGCGTCGCAATGCTCGGTGTCAGGCCGAGATACGTCACGAAAACCGTTGTTTCGGTAATACCGTAGCTGTTCGCCAACACGGGGAGCGTGGGGTTGTGCTCGTACCAGTCCGCCAACCCCGCCGGGTCGAGACGTTCGCCGGAGAGTATGACCAGTCGCAGCGACAGGTCCCCTTCAGGCTTACCGGCATCCTCGTACCGCTGGCACGCCGCACCGAACTGCTGGAACGCGGATGGCGTCTGGTTGAAGACGGTCACCTTCTCACGTGCCGCCAAGCGCACGACATCATCCGGTGAGCGGGTGGTGAGGCTGTCCACGACAACCACGCGGCCACCACTGACCAACGCGCCGAAGATCTCCCACACCGAGTAGTCGAACGCGAACGAATGGAACAACGTCCACACATCTTCGGTCCGTACGCCGATCTCGGCGCACGCGTTCACCAAATACGTCGCCACCGCGCGATGGGCGACGGCCACGCCCTTGGGTCGTCCGGTCGACCCCGATGTATAGATGACGTAGGCGATGTTGTCGAGGCACAGCGGGCGTATCCGGTCAGCGTCGGTGATCGGCGCCGCAATCTCATCACCGACCGGGCCGGCAATGTCGTCGAACAGCACTACGCGACCTGGGTCGCCCGGTACCTGCTCGCGCATAGCACGAGTCGTCACAACGGCGATCGGATCGGAGTCGTGCAGCACGTATTCCAGCCGATCGGCCGGATGCGCTATATCCAACGGCAAGTACCCCGCGCCTGTTTTCAGCACGGCCAGCGTGACGACGATGAGATCGGCATCGCGTGGCATCGCGATCGCTACCAGCGAATCCGGGCCCGCCCCGAGTGCGATCAGGGTGCGGGCGAACCGATTGGAACGCTCGTCCAGCTCCCGATAGCTGAGGGTGGTCTCACCCGACGTGACCGCGATCGCTGACGGCGTCGAAACGGCCTGCCGCGTCAGCAAATCCACGAGCGTAGCCGTATTCGTCGCTCCGTCGCGGCCGGCCAGCACTCCAACGATCCGCGCCTCTTCAGCGGGGTCTACCAGCGGAATAGCGCTCAGAGCTGTTTCGACGGGCGCGTCCATGACGCGTTGCAGGAAGGCTATGAACCGGCGGGCATGTGCGTCGAGTTCATCCTGGCTGTAGAGATTCGCGTTGCCATGCAGTTCTATCAGCAGCGGCGCGTCGGCCCCGGAACGGTACAGATTCAGCTGCAGATCGTCCAATGCACCCGAGGTCAATGCGCGGTAGCGGCCGACAGCCGACCCGAGGCGGATTTCCGAGTCGAAGAAGAGGATATTGACAATCGGACCGAACGAGTTCGCAGACGCATCCAGTGCACTCGAGTCGCGGCGCAGATCCTCGAACCGATAGAGCTGGTGCCGCATCGCGAGGACGAGTTCGGACACCGACGCACGGACCAATTGCTCCACGGTGGTCGTCGCATCCACGGTGAACCGGATCGGCACCATGTTCGCCAACATCGCGGCGGCATTGCGCAATCGCTTGGTCACACGCCCGCTCACCGGCATCGACAGCACCACATCGTCGCCACCGGTCATCCGCGCGAGGAACGCGGCGAAGGCTGCCACCACTACCTGCGCGGGTGATGCCTGCAGGTTGCCGGAGAAACGGTCGAGCATGTCGGACAACTGCGACGGAAGCTCCAGGCCGGAAACACGATCGACCTTGCTCCGCCGTGTGGTGCGACCGGACAGACTCGTCGGTGTCGGCAGGTCGGCAACCTTGCCGAGCCAGTACGCCTTGTCCTTCTCGAACCGAGCACTCGCGCGATACGCGTGCTCCGCTTCGATGATGTCGCGCAACCCGACCGCATCCAGAGGCGTGGGCGGCCGGCCCTCGAGCAATGCGTTGTAGTGCTCCGCCATCCGCTTCAAGACGTTGAACGCGCCGTAGCCATCGACGATGAGATGATGGGCGCGCCCGTACCACAGATACCGATCCTCGGCGATACGGATCAACCGTGTCGCCGTGAGCCGGTCACGGCTCAAATCAACAGCTTTCGTGTTGTAATCACGCCGCATCCATTCCATTGCCGCCGCGAAGGGATCGCTCTCGCTGCTGACGTCCAGTACAGACTCGTCGTACGTAATGCTGCGGTCGACGAATTGATAGGGAACGCCATCGGACTCGACCACCCGGACGACGAGAGACTCGGTTTCGCGGCCGGCGTCGTTCACCGCCTTGACGAATGCATCGATGTCGACCGGTCCCGAGATCTCCACGTAGTGTGCGATATTCATTGCCTGCCCGCCGGGCAGATTGTCCGCAAGCCACATGCCGTACTGCGCCCTCGACAGTGGAATCAGGTCCGACTGGTGGTCGACAGGTTCGGCAGACTTCAACTTCATCTAATCCCCTCGCTCAGACTCGGAGGCACCAGAACACAGCGGAGCAACCCTCGCTAGTGTCCGAAATTGCCTATATAAGCGTTTCATCCACGTCGAAGCGGCACCCAATCCCCTGCGCCGAAACATGCTAATCAGAAGAGCATATGACTCACCTTGTCGGACACCAGAATCCAACTCGGATGCCACGTTGCAGTGCGATAACTCCCACAACGTCCATTTATCGATGTCTCCCGGTATCTCGAAATCTGAAAGATCGGACATTTCGAACATCTGGCGTACAAAGCAGGCTCACATGCAAGCAGCTATCTCACGGCTTGCACAGGACGGGTAGGCCACAACACAGCCCCTCGGCCCACCCGGCATACAGCGTTTCGGCCCGCCAAACGTCATGCTGCAATGGTTCACTCACCACGAAAGGGTCAGCAGCAATCAGACGCACGAAGTGCGCTGCTATTCAGAGTGATTCGGCAGCGCGAGATCCAACATCAGGTGGCGACGAGCATAACATGGCAAGATCCGGACCGGGAAATAGCAACGCATGGTTCTGCGGCTCGCAGCTGAACACTCGGGCGCCAACCTTTCTCGCGACAGCCGGCACACTCGACGCGCGTCTCCCGCCCCTCCGAGCGTCCACACATGGCGCCGAAGCGCACGGTGGAATGCGGTCGGAGCTGCGCCCCGGCAGTCACCACCTGGACAACCCGGTCCTGCCCCCGGGTTCACACACCCACGTCCCTCCTCATACCGGTTGCACCAGAAGGGATTGCCGTACGGATAGGTGACAACCTGACCTGCCCCACCTCTCAGGTTCCAGTTTCGGTGGCCAACTGACGGTCTTCACGAAGGCTGATCGGCATGCCACGTCTCTGTCCTGCTGAGTTCCGTGCGCGAGCGATCGCGCTCGTGCGCGCTGGCGAACCCGTCCGAGCGCACGGCAATCGAACTGGGGATTCGTCCGGTGACACTGTCGAAGTAGTTGCGCCAGGACGAGATTGATCACGGCCCACGACCAGGCAAGTCGTCGACCGAGTCGGCCGAGCTACGTGCAGCCCGCCAACGAATCAGGCCACCTATAGCTGGGGACTGCTGCACGATCGGGTGACAGGTTTGACCTGGCCTGTCGTTTGGGTTCCAGTCGTGGTGGCCGACTGACCGCGCGGATGTTGCCGTTCTCGAACTGGCGGCGCAGCTGCCGGGTGGCGCGGACTTCGCCGCGCTGACCACCGTGCGCCCCCGACGGCGTACTCACGTTCGATGGCGCGCTCGGAGAAGGACCTCCATGCAGTCCACTCTGATACGCCATCCACGCTTGCCGACGGAATAGGCCATGACGGATAGTCACCCGACTGGGCGTTATCAATATCCGACTTACTGTTATGAATGCCGTCGACTACGAACTCGCTACACTACCGCCGGCTGCAACGATGCCAAACGTACCTGAATCAAATCACTCCACCTGAACAGAAGAAACTCTATTCTCCGGTAAATGTTATCGGATCACGTCGGATACAAGTCGCCATCGAGTCTGCCTGGTTTCGCCCCGGCAACGGCTGCAGGGCGACGCGCGCAAATTTTGCACAGCTTTGCGGCAAATCCGCAGCACCGAACGAAGAAGTCTCTGCCGTTGTGGTTGGTACCCGTGCCGGACAAAGAAGTTCATCCTCGGTCGACCTCTTCGGCCGGCCGTGCTCGGCCCCTCTCACATCGAATCGGTGGAATAGCCAAGAGTGCGGCGGCTCCCGGGTGCGCGAGAGCTGGGCGCACCTCAGGTGCGGCGCGCCTGGTGAGTCGAACGCATCGCCGCGGGTACGCTGCCGCGGCAGTGGTTGCTGTCAAATTGCTTCGCACGACGAAAGGAACAGAGAAATGAAGCGTGTCGCATTCACCGTCGCTGCGGTGGCGGGTGCGATTTCTGCTGCCGTGTTCGGCGCCGGTCCGTCGACGGCTGCGATTCCGCCGGCTGGCGTGCTCTGCGCCGGGATGACTTGTGCAAACACCACCACTGCGCCGCAAATTATCAATGGAACGGCGGTATGCGGGACCGGGATCTCACTGCCGGTGAGCGCCCTGCTCGAGCCACTCAGTAGTCGCAGGCTCTATGCGACGTGCCCCGACGGAACCCAACCGCTCGGCATCAGCTTCTGACCTGCCTGCCCCGGCCGCATCCGCTGACCACCATCGCCAGAAGATTCTTGTCCTTGGCCCACGACCATTCACGCGCCCACAACCATTCACGCCGATACGAAACTGGAGACCTACCGAAGACATTGTGAGACCGAGGATTTGGACAACAGCCAGGCAGACCGGCTCGGCGTCGGTCAGGCTCTTGGACCGGGCCGGCCGCGCGCGGTCTTCGCCACCGGTCATCGACGTGGACATGGAGTGCGGATGGGAGAGTATCGAGGTCTTTCGTCACGAATCGACCTCGATACCCTCCGCCACGACAAAGCTCGCGCCCGTCACACCCCAGTCGGATCAGGAATCGCTCGTCTAAGCCGAGATTCTCTCACTTGACCGGTCCGAATCCTTACCTACCGATGAAAACCTATTCCTCAAACCGACCAAGCCGGAAGATGTGCCACCGAGCCAGCGGGCAACGTCCGCAGCTTGGGAATAGTAGCGGTGCAGCGGATGCGAGGAAACGAGGTTGGCTAGTTGTAGATGATGACCCATCCGAACGATCGCGCGTAGCTCGGAGGCAACGTAGTAGGCCAGCACATCGAGGCCGTTGTCGACTCGTTCGTGATGCTCGGCGCTGTCATCGTCTTGCGCGAGCGCCCAATTCGCCGACAGCGCAATTGCGTGCAGTGCACGGGATGCGACATAGATGTCGGCAATCGTCCGAGACGGGGACATCGTATTTCCACGCGAGACCATGCGATCCTGGATCCGGAGGTGTTCTGCGGCCAGCGTCAGGATGCCCTTCAGCAGTCCATCGGCCACCGAACCTATCGTCGCCAGCGCATACCGGTACAGCTCGGGGATGCCACTGGACAGTAGTTGTTCGGCGGGAATCTCCACGTCGTTGAAATACAGCGAAAATTCCGGCGCTCCGGTCCCGGACGGGCTCTGGGCACGTTCGAGACCCGACGCCTCCGCATCCACGACGGCAAGGCCCGAATCGGTCGGGACCAGGATCCACCGAGCCCGGTCCACGTACGGCACGCCGACCTTGCGCCCCCGGATACGGACAGTGTTGCCCTCGACAGCCGCGCTGGTCTCGGGCTTCATCGCGAACGGCACACCGGGTTCATTGAGCGCAGCGGTGAGCACTGCTCCGTCAGCCACAGCCGGAAAGACCTGCTCTGCCAAGGATTCCGGTGCAGAGCGCAGCAACGGCAGCACCCCGAAGCCCAAGGTTGTCAGCGCCGGCACTTGGACAGCGTCGGTGGCCAGCTCGGTCAGCATGGCGGAGACCTCGAGTAGCCCGAGGCCGTCTCCGCCATAGCGTTGCGGCAGCGCTACCGAAAGCAGCCCTCTGTCCACAAGCTTGGGCCATAGTGCGATATCGCGCGCGCTATCACGTTCCAGCAAACTCACGACAAGCTCAGCAACAGCATCTTGACTCTCAGTCACGGTGAAGTCCAATGCAATGCTCCCCGATCGAGTTGTGGAATCGGCTGTACGACTCGCGCGGTGGCACGAAATCCACTCTCCAGCAATGGGCTACGGACTTCGCCGGCACCGACGACATTCAAATACAGCACGTGGGCAGTAATTTCCTGCGACACAGTACACGCTCCGACGATGCCAGTACCAGCAAGGGCGACAACGAGTCCGCGAATTTCGCCGGGAGGGCGATCCTTGCCAGTTTGCCGACACTCCACAACGGAGTCGAAACCAACCAAGGCCCTGATAATCAGGTTGTTGGACAGCGATCAACTATCAAAATTGTCTCCGAATTGAGCGCGTGTGAGCCTCCGTTCGTTTGTATGTGCAGCGGATCGCACCGCTGAGGCGGTGTCGACCCGGACGCTCGCTGGATTCGACGCCCTTGCGGGCAATCCGGACACCGATACCGCGCTCACGCAACCATCGGCACAGCTCCGCCGCGTCGTATGCCTTGTCCGCATGCGGCTTCGCCGGTCTGCACCGACGCGGCCCGCGCCGCGACCGTACCGCCGGGATGGCTTTCACCAGCGGGCCCGGTGCGGCGGCGGCGGTGTTGGCCGCCGAAATCCCCGCCGACACAGGTATTCCCGCACGATCGGACAGGACGTAGATCTTGGAGCCGGATTTGCCGCGATCGACCGGACTCGGCGAGAGCGGCAGCCGCCACACACGACCGCTGGCCAGCACGTACACCACCGCGATGAACACCGCCCGCTCGTCGAGGCGGCCGCGGTATCGTCAGAATCCCTATTGCTGCGGAAACCTCCTGAAATACAACGGGATAGGGGTCTGTGTCAGGGTAGCGATTCGATCTGCATATGCTCCAAGTGGGCCGCACCGTCCGAGTTCTCACCGACGCCGACCACTGCGACAAACTCGCGATCACCGGCATGTCGCTGCAGAAGACTCCAGGAGTTGGCCAGATACCAGCTCGCCCCGGTGGTACCACGCGAGCCCAAGCCGGCACAAAATATCCAGTATCGGCCGGGGTGCAGCTCGGGACTGGGTCGCACCCGCGCGATGACGCCGACGTTGTGATCTGCGCTCGAGTCATACCGGCTACCGTCCCTCAATTCCAGTTGCTCGAAATGGGATCCACCCTCGGTACCACTGCCATTGAGAGTGAACAACGGACGCTCGACGGTTTCGAGGTACATACGCGTGCAGTCGTTGCAGGTCAGCCCGAAGCTGATGAAAGGCTGGTCGCTATCCGCAACGATGTCGCGGTCGCTGCGGATCTCAATCGATATCGCGGTGTGGCGCTGGAGGACGGAGAATACGTACAGCAGTCCGCGAACTTCCTTCTGCGGCAGGGCAACCAAAATATCCGAGCGATGGTCGGCCGCACATGCTCGGACCTTCCCCCCGAATGTGCATCGATGGGGAACCTCGGCTGTCCGGCATGCTTGCACGGGCCGCAGCGGTAGCTCGAAGGTCGGGTACACGAGAGTAATCCCACTGGTGATCATCTCAGCCCCGAGGAATTCCCCGAGTTCGATGTCTGCTCCGAGAAGACCCGATTCGTGTGCTCGAGCGACTATTGGTGCGGCCTCTGCCGTCTGAAACAGTCTCTCGACTGTCCAGCCGGGGAACATCTTGGCCAGCACCCGGCAATGGTAGTCGCGGGGAAGCCCGACCATCCTGCCCGAAAGCCATCGATAGAACTGTGTCTTCGCCGGCCCGTACCCCGGAGGGACCGGAGGATCGAGCTGTGCGGCATACCGATCGTATGCAGACAGAAATTCCGAGTGGCTCTTGAGGTGCAGATCCGCCAGCAGCACTTTCAGGACGGTAGCCAATGAAACCCCCTAACCCCGGCAACCACAATGGTGGCGGCGACTCGACCGACAACCGTAGTTCGGCTGGGCCATCAACGATGTCCGGAGACCACCCGGACGCAGTACTCCTCTTGGCGATCGACAGGCCAGCCCCGGTGAGGCTGCGCGATAGCGCCGCATGCACCGGCCCCTTGGTTGGGCCTGATGTTGTTCAAGGCAGGTACGCCAACGCAACAGACCCTGTTACCGGTTCCCTCCGTGGCGGTACCGGACATACACAGTATCGGCGGAGGCGATCGCCTTGAACTACGTATCCGAGCTGACGGTGGAGGTGACCACGGTAATGCCGAGCCGCACGATCAAAGGACCGGCGGAGCCAAAGCCCGACATATCGTTCGCACCTCCCCCCGTGGGTGCCGAGATGGGGGAGAGAGAGGTGATGGTAGGCATGGCACTATCTCCTTTGCCGCGATGGTTTCCCCTACTGCACTGGATGGTTGCCCAACTCGATTGATGGCTCGCTCTTTCCATTAAGCCCCCTACACCGTTGCAGGGCAATGCATCTCCGATCCGCTTTTGTCCGTGTTCGCATTGATTGCCCGGTCGAGGTCACGACCGTCTCTACTACTGGTCACCGGCTCAGGGATTTCGTGTGGGGTCGCGTGCACCTTCGGTCATAGCCGGTTGGGATCGCGGGTCGGCCACGGTGCCGTCGGCACCGATCAAAATCTGGTGGGCGGCTGGGCATGCGGGTCTTCGTCAGAAAAGAACGCGCGCATCTCGATGCGCATCTGCGGTCCGCCCGCCGCGACGACCGGCCCGCTCAACGGGCCACGACCCATGTCGTACTTGATCGACCGGTTCTCAGATCGGGACGAACCCGACCATCCGGAAGCTGGGAGTGCCGGCATCCGGACCGTCCGGCGCGGGGATGCCGGACTTCCGGAAGACCGCTCCGCCCCGGGCTCCTGATGCTCTACTGGACGCCATCGGACTGGTGCAGGCGAAATCCTTCGAGTCGGAGACCTCACCCGTGCGGCGATCAGTTCGGAGCACGGCCGATGGTTGGCGCCGTCGATGACGAAACATGGTGCGGCGCTTGTCTTCGGATCACGCGCAGTCCATTGGATTCAACGACTGCGATGGCTTTCGTGATCACGGCGCTCGGATGCAGGACCGGTAGTACTTGACGACCGACCGGAATCTTCAGACACCGACCCGTTGTGCGAATCCGATAACGAACAAAAGCGAACCCCCCAGACCGGTCAGCGGCGTGTTTCAGGGTTGTTAATGGAAGTAGCGGGCCGCCACGAGAACTCGGGCAACCACACGGCTGCAACCGCAGGAAGCACCACAAGCAGTAAGGAGGCAAGTGCATCATGCCTACCATCACGTCCCTGTCCCCGACCTCCGGGCCCACGACGGGGGGAACCAGCGTCACGATCACCGGTACCGGATTCACCGGGCCGACCACCGTGCTGTTCGGCACTACCGCAACGACTTTCACCCTGGATTCCGCGACGCAGATCACCGCGATCGCCCCCGCCGGCTC